>DASWFT010000652.1:0-24049 GCA_036394075.1 Streptosporangiaceae bacterium | reverse complement strand
CCCGACTCGCCAGGGCTCACGCGCTGGTCGTGGTCGAGGATCTGAACGTGGCCGGGATGACCGCCAAAGGCGCCGGCCGGGCGAAGCGGGGCAAGGCCGGGCTGAACCGGGCGATCCTCGATGTCGCGCCCGGTGAGTTGCGCCGCCAGCTGGCCTACAAGACCCGATGGTCCGGGTCCGGGCTGGTGGTCGCCGACCGATGGTATCCGTCATCGAAGACCTGTTCGGCGTGCGGGGCAGTGAAAACCAAACTGCCCCTGGCCGAGCGCACCCACAACTGCGAGCAGTGCGGCCTGGTCATCGACCGGGACCACAACGCGAGCATCAACCTGGCCGCTCTCGCGGCCAGGACAGGTACCGCCAGTGGGGCGGGAACCGGCCAGAGTGACCTGGCTACCGGACGGGGAGAGGACAAGTCCATGCCTGCGGGCAGGTGGTCCTCGCAGAACCGTCAAGACAGCACCGCACCCGCGGGTCAGACTGCCACCGCCGCCGAGCAATCGACGGCAGCATGAGCGTGCAACCACCGCACACTCACCTGCAACGGTAGCGGGCCGCCGCACGCTCAGCCAGCCCCGCCCGGGGTGGTGCCGCTCAGCCGGGCCAGCAGGGCGGTGCCGTCGGGGGCGCCCAGCCCGGTGCACGCGTCCCAGCCTGCCGCGGCCGCGTACGCCCCGTTGTTGCCGCTGGTGATGTCGCGGAATCCCGGGGCCGGCGCGCCGGCGGCCACGCCCGCATAAATCAAAGGCTGCATCAATCCAAACGATTTGTGTGCTGCCTGTGCCAGCCTGCACACCAGAGCCGACCACAGCGGGGCGACGGCACTCGTGCCGCCCACGACCATGTGCTGCCCGTCGACCAGGACCTGGTACCCGGTAGCGGGGTCGGCGTTGCCGGCCACGTCGGGCACCCCGCGGCCGGGGGAACCGGAACCGGCCCGTACTGGCACCCCCGCCGCCGCCTGCCACGGCGGCACCGGGTAGACGTCGCTGACACCGCCGCCGGTGGCGCCTCGGCCTGGCCCGTCATTCCACACGGTCTCCGAGGTGATGGCGCTGGTCGCCGGATCGCCTCGCAGGCTGGTCCCGCCGCAGGCCAGCACGTGAGGGCTCGATGCGGGGAAGTCGGCGTGGCTCGCGCCGTCCTGCTGGCCATCGCTGCTGCCGTTGTCGCCCGAGGCGGCGCACACGGTGGCCCCCATCGCCGCCGCGTCCGCGATGGCCTGGTCGAGTGCCGACCGGGCCTGCGCAGTCCAGGAGTCCTCGGAAGCGCCCCAGCTGATGCTTACGGCGGTCGGCGTGGGGCGAGCGTGCACCGCGGCGGACACCGCGTCCACGAATCCCTGGTCGGTGTTGGGCGCGAAGTAGACGATCTGCGCTGCGCTTGGTGCGACGGCCCCGGCCACCTCGATGTCGAGCAGGACCTCGCCGTCTGCGCCACTGGGGTCCTGCCCTGGCTGGTTGACCGCGCCGTCGATACCGGCCGCCGTCACAGTGGGTGTGGCGATGCCCAGACCGGAGAAGTAGCTGTCCAGGTCACTGCTGGCGAACCCGCCGCCGAACTCCAGGATCGCGAGTGTCTGCCCAGTGCCATCGGTCCCGGCCGGAAACTGGTAGAACCCGGCGACCTGCGGCGGGGTGTATGACGTGGTCGCGGCGGCGGGCGCGGACGGGCCGGCATCGGGCCCGGCTAGGCCCTCGGTCGCCCCGGCGACCGAGGGGCTGACTGCGCGCGCGATGCGGAACTGCGGCCGGGCCTGTGGCCGGTTGTCCAGCCCGAGTACCGCGAGCACGATCCCGTTCAGCTCCGCCGGGACCCGCAGGCTGCCCTCGCGGTACCGGTGTTCGGCCCGGCCGCCAGAGGCCGCCGGGTGATCGCTGCGCACCATGCTCAGCGAGGCGCCGAAGGTCTCGGCCAGGGCCGCGAGGGTCCCGGATGCTTTCACGCACCGCGAGCCCGTATACGTCTGCGTCACCTCGATCCCGTGCTGGGACAGCACTCGGCGGATGAGGTCCAGGTCACCAGGATCTATTCCGTGCCGTTCCGCGAGTTCTGCCGGTGTCAGCGTGTCCGGGCCGAGGACAAGCTCGGCGGGCAGCGAGGCGCGGCGCCGGGTCACCAGCGTGACCTCGATGCGCGCCGCGCCGTCGACCGGGCCCACTGGTTCCAGGCCCGGCACGGGGCCGCGCTCGCTGCCGGGCAATGGTACGAAGGAATCGTTTGTCATGTTCTCGCTCCCTGGCTCAATGGGGCGCCTCGCGTGCAGTGTCGCGCAACGCAGGGCCCTCGTAGTCACGAAGGCCCGCGACGCCGGGCCCCGTAGTCACGAAGCCCCCGTTACCACGGAGCCCGCGATGCAGAGTCCCTGCGCCATACGGTTGCCGTCCTGCGTGGCCGCCGCCACACAGCGGGCCGCCCGCGTCCCCGGAGCCAGTATCGCGTTTTGGCCGGGCGAGCGGAGGTGAAATGCGCCCGGAACGGACCAGGAGAAACGGCCGGCGGCCGGCTGGAAATGGCGGAAGGGACAGGCCGTATGGCCCGTCCCTTCCGCAGCCTCTCTGCTGGATCACGTCCGGGCGGCCTTGCGGGCCGGCCGGGGACGGGCTGTGACCGCCATGGGTCTTTCCATGACTGCGGTGGATCACTGGCCGCCCGCGGCCGGTGATCCACCGCGATCATGAAGAGGGGTATGCCGGGGTCCCTCTCGGGCTGGGCACCGCGATCATGGAAGGCCGGCCGGGATTCGCCGAATCCTGACGGGATGGGGGCTTCGTGCGAGCATGGAGCGCGGGCTCCGGTAGTGGCTGAGGTGAGGAGTAGGCGATGACGGATGCTGTCCCGGGCTTTACCCTCACGTCCTTCGCGCACGAGGGTCGCGAGCACGACGTGTACTGGGCCGGAACCGGGCCCGCCGTGATCGTCATTCACGAGTTGCCGGGCCTGCATCGGGGTGTCACGGCGTTCGGCCAGCGCCTGGTGGACGCCGGATTCACGGTGTACCTGCCGTCGCTGTTCGGCCGGCCGGGAGAGCCGTACGGCGGCCGTGAGTTGCTCCGCTCGGGCCTGCGAGTCTGTGTGTCCCGGGAGTTTCACCTGCTGGCGGACCGGACCAGCCCGGTCGCTACGTGGCTGCGGGCGCTCGCCGCCAAGGCCCACGCGGAGTGCGGGGGACCGGGCGTCGGTGCGGTAGGCATGTGCTTCACCGGCGGCTACGCGCTGGCCATGGCGGTGGAGCCCGCCGTGCTGGCGCCGGTGCTCAGCCAGCCGCGGATGCCCGCGCCGGTCAATGCCCGGCACCGGGCCGCGATCGGCCTGGACCCGGCCGACCTGGCCTCGGTCAAGGAGCGGACCCGCGACGGGCTGTGCGTGCTCGGGCTCCGCTTCAGCGCCGACAAGGGCTCGCCTCCAGAGCGGTTCGAGACGCTCCGCCGCGAACTGGGCGAGGCCTTTGAGGGCATCGAGATCAACTCCTCACGGGGAAACCCGGACGGGATCCCGGCTCGGTCGCACTCGGTGCTGACCCTCGATTTCGTCGACCAGCCTGGACACCCGACCCTCGCCGCCCTGGAACGGGTCCTGGCGTTCCTGGGCGAGCGGCTTGCCGCAGTGCCGTAGCCCGTTGCGCCAACGACACCAAACCCGCTTTCGGTGTCGTCCCAACGACACCAAACCCGCTTTCGGTGTCGTTGCCCGAGACGGCGCCAGCCAGCGGGCCGCCGACGGTCAGCTGTCGATCTGTCCCCGCCGGTCCGATTCGATGGCCGTGTCCTGCTCGCCATTCCTGAGCCGCTTCATCGGCTTGCGCCTGACGTCGACGCCGCCCATCATCGCGAAGCCGATGACCCTCACCCGCGGCGCGCCGGGCAGCCCCGGCCCGCTGGACCGGTGATCGAAGCCGCCCATGAACCCGATGCCGGACACGTCCACGTCGATGTCATCCGGCGCGATGATGCTGACCCCACCCATCAGGCAGAACGCCTGGATGGTCACCTCTCGCTCGCTGAACTGCGCGTACCGCAGGTCGAGTTCGATGCCGCCCATCAGGGCGAAGCAGGTGAAGCGGCTGGGCACCACCCAGCGCCCGGTACGCTGCGCCCCGCTCATGATCGCGATCGCGAACGTCGTCCCGGGAGTACCCCCGATGCGGTCGGCCGGGAAGCCACCGCTGACCGGGACAGCGGGCGCGGACACGCCTGGCCCGGGAAGGTCACTGGTGACAGCCTCAAGGTCGGCGTAGGTCTTGGCCGCGTAGGCCGCGGCGAGCCGCTCATCGAGTTCGTCCAAGGTCAGCCGTCCGTCGCCGACGGCCATCCGCAGGACCTCGGCCGCCTGCTCTCGGTCGGCGTCGGAGACCCGCAGATGACGCTGGCCAGGCTCGGGCAGGTTGCTCACGGTACTTACCTTAACGTCGCCCCGCACGGTGGATGCGGTTCGCCGGGGTCCCGGCTGTGCGCAGAATGCACCACTAGGTCGGCATCTGGAGCTCGAGGTAGTTGAGGCCGCGCATGTCGAGCCAGGCCCGGCCGGGCGCGCGGACCAGCCGGAACACGACCTCGTCACAGGTCGGGCAGCGGGCGACCATGCCGGGGGCGTCCGTGTAGACGCGGGCCTCCCCCATCGCGGAGGCGGTCCCGCACGAGACACATTGCCCGGTGGCCGTGGTGATATCGACCGTGAACAGCTCGCGCAGCGCCCCGGCGAGCACGTTTCCGTCCAGGTGCGCGTTCATGTCTGGCCTCCCGAAGGTCCGAAGCGTTCGGTCTTGATGGTCTGCGGTGCCTGGCCGGCGTCCACGAGCAGGTCCGCCGCCCCTTCGACGAACCCGGTCGGGCCGCAGACGAACACCGCGAGCCCGGGCTGCGCTGGCTTCCCGGCGGTCAGGATGTCGGTGTTGATCCGGCCCGCGGGCTCTGGCCAGCCGGGCGGGGTCGACCGGGTGTAGACGTAGGTCACATCGAGCCCGGCGTCGGTGCGCGCCCGGTCGGCCAGTTCCCCCGCGAAGAGCGCCGTGTCGGGGGCGCGCACCGAGTAGACAAGCCGGAACGGCGGCCGGCTCCCGGTCATGGCGCGGGTGCGGATCATCGCCATCAGCGGGACCACGCCGCTCCCGCCGGCCACCAGCAGGACCGGCCCGGTGCTCTCCGGATTCCAGACGAACCAGCCGCCGATCGGACCGCGCAACTCGAGCGGATCGCCGGGCGCCAGGACCTCGGCCAGGTACGGCGAGACCTCCCCGTCCGGCAGACGCTGCACCGTCAGCTCAAGACTGGTGCTGCCCGGCGCCGAGGCGATCGAATAGGAGCGTTGCGTCGAGTACCCGTCCGGTGCGGTCAGCCGCACATCGACGTGCTGGCCGGCCTGGTGCCCGGGCCAGCCGGGGACGTCGAGCATGATCGTGCGCGCGGTCGGGGTCTCGTCACGGACCCCCGCAACGGTCCCGACCTGCCAGGTCAGTCGCCCCAGTACCGCTGCTCGCGCCATGGGTCTCCGTAGTTGTGATAGCCCAGGCCCTCCCAGAAGCCAGGCTCGTCATCGCGGCGCAGGTCGATGCCCTGGACCCATTTCGCCGACTTCCACAGGTACAGATGCGGCACGAGCAGCCGTGCCGGGCCGCCGTGCTCAGGCTCGAGGTCTCCGCTGTCATAGCTGTACGCGATCCAGGCCTGCCCGTGGCGCAGGTCCGCCAGTGGCAGGTTGGTCGTGTAGCCGCCGTAGGAGCGCGCCAGGGCGAACTCGGCGGTCGTCTCCACCCCGTCGAGCAGCGTGTCCAGGGACACGCCCTGCCAGGCGGTGCCGAGCTTGGACCATTTGGTCACGCAATGCAGGTCGACGGTGATGTCCTCGTGCGGCAAGGCGCGGAACGCGGCCCAGTCCCAACTGCGGGACTCCCCGGTCTCGGTCCTTATCTTCAGCTCCCACGAGTCCAGCTTGACCCGCGGGGTGGGCCCGGCGGAGAGCACCGGGAAGCCGGTGACCAGGTACTGCCCGGGCGGGAGCTTCTCGCCGCCCGCGCGCCTGTGCCCGCCAAAGCCGCGGGACACGATCCCCATGAAGGTCACGCCCTTTCAGTGCAGATGGCTCTGCCAGCCGCGAGGAACCCGGCCGGCCGGGCCGGGTACCGGCTGATCGAGCGGGTGATGCTCGGGCGGGGCCAGCGGCGGGCCGTCGTAGAACTCCTTGGTCTGGTAGCTCCAGAACCAGTCTTCGCCGGGCTCGAAGCTGCGGATGATCGGGTGCCCGGTGGCCGCCGAATGAGCGGTCGCGTGCTGCGACGGCGAGGTGTCGCAGCAGCCGATGTGCCCGCACTGGGCGCACCGGCGCAGGTGCAGCCACCACCCGCCGGCCGCGTCGCACTCCACGCAGCCAGCCCCGCTCGGCGGGACCGACGGGTTGATCCCCGGGACTTCTACGTCAGACATCAGGCCTCCTCCTCCGGGGCGGTCAGCGGAAGCCGGACCCGGAAGCGGGTGTCTCCCGGGACGGACTCCACCTCCAGATCCCCGTGATGCTTGTTCACGATGATGCGCCAGGAGATGTCGAGCCCGAGCCCGGTGCCCTCGCCCACCGCCTTCGTCGTGAAGAACGGCTCGAAGATCCGCTCGCGGATCTCCGGCGGCACGCCGGGCCCAGTGTCGCCGATCTCGACGAGAACCCGGTCCCGGTCCAGGCCGGTGCGCACGGTCAGCGTGCCCTGCCCGTCCATCGCGGACACCGCATTGTCGATCAAGTTCGTCCAGACCTGATTCAGTTCAGCGGCGTAGACGGGGATCTGTGGCAGGCTCTGGTCGTAGTCCTTCACCACGGTGATCCCGTCCCCGAGTTTCCTGCTCATCATCAGCAGGGTGCTGTCCAGCAGTTCATGCACGTCGATGACCCGGTATGGGGCCCGGTCCAGCTGCGAGTACTGCTTGGCCGCGCCGACGAGGGCGGAGATCCGGTTGGTCGAGTCCTCGATCTCGTTCATCAGCAGTTCGGTCTCGGCGGTGTAGTTGAGCCATCGCAGCGCGCCTTCGAGGGTCTGCCCGTCCACGGTGGCCGCCACCTGGTCGAGCCAGCCGGTGTCCAGGCCGGCCTGGACGAAGGTGGGCGCGAGTTCCCAGCCGGCCGAGCAACCGTGGGCCTCCAGCCAGTCGCTGACCTCATCCTCGCGGTCGGACGCCTCCATCGGGCTCAGCGTGGGTGCCTTTGCGACCCGTTCGGTGGCGTCCTCCTGCAGCCGGACCAGCGTCTCAAGCGAGGCCCGGTCGAAGGGGCCGGCGGCGATCATGCCCAGCTTGTGCCGCATCCCGGCGACCCGCTCGCGCAGCGCCGACGTCGCGCGCACCGCAGCGGCGGCGGGGTTGTTCAGCTCGTGGGTGAGCCCGGCCGACAGCGAGCCCAGCGCGAGCAGCCGCTCCCGCTGGCCGATGGCCTGCTGGGTGTTCTTGGTGCCGTAGATCAAGCCCTCCAGCATGTGCACCGCCATCGGGAACCACTCGTTCATCATCCACGCGAAGTCCGTGGCGTCGAGCACGAAGAACCGCGTCGGCGCGGTTACCCGCAGCGAGCCGTTGTAGACCTGCGGCATCCGGTCACCGAGGTAGGCGTTGAAGGCCCCGGCGTACACGCCTGGGCTGTCGGTCCTGGTGACCTCCACGTCGTCCGCCCCGACCCGGCGTGACATCACCAGACTCCCGTCGAGCAGGACGTAGAAGCACGTGGCGGGCTCACCCTCGGCATACACGGGACCTGGGTCGAAGTTCTCAACATGCCCGGTGCGGCACAGCCACTCCAGCTGCTCCTCGGTCAGCTTCTCGAACAGGAACAGGGTGCGCAGCTCGTCAACGCTGCATGTCATGGACTGCGTCGCCTCGGTCACAGCGGCACCTCCTCAGAAGTGGGGTCGGGAGGATGTCAAAGCTTCTCCAGGTATCGATGGACGAGCATGACGGCCATGGCGCCCTCGCCGACGGCGGAGGCGACGCGCTTGGCCGACTCGGCCCGCGCGTCGCCGGCCACGAAAACACCGGGAACGCTGGTCTCCAGGTGATACGGCGCCCGGTCCAGTTCCCAGCCGCGTGGCCGCTCACCCTCGATGGACAGGTCCGGGCCCGCGATGACGAATCCGCGCTCATCCCGCACCACGACACCATCCAGCCAGTCGGTGAGCGGTGCCGCGCCGATGAACAGGAACAGCCACTGCGCGCTGACGATCTCGGTGCTGCCGGTGGAGGTGTCACGCAGCGTCAGGCTCTCCAGGTGGTCGGTGCCCTCGGCGGCGATGACCTCGGTGCAGGTGCGGACCGAGATCGTCGACATGCCCCCGATCTGCTGGACGAGGTAATAGGACATCGACCTCTCCAGCGACGGCCCGCGGACCAGGATCGTCACCGACTTGGCGCCGCGGGCCAAGAAGACCGCGGCCTGCCCGGCGGAGTTCGCACCGCCGACGATGTACACGTCCTGCCCGGAGCAGGCCGCCGCCTCGGTCAGCGCGGATCCGTAGTAGACCCCGCGCCCGGTCATCTCGTCGAGTCCAGGCGCGGCGAGCTGCCGGTAGGAGACCCCGGTTGCGAGGATCACGGTGTGCGCGTCGATGCCGCTGCCGTCAGCGAAGCGGACACTGCGTGCCGAGCCGTTGACCTCCAGGGCGGTCACGTCACGGGTGGTGAGCACCTCGGCCCCGAATTTGGCGGCCTGCCGCCGGGCCCGGTCGGTCAACTGCGCCCCGGACACCCCGTCCGGGAAGCCGAGGTAGTTCTCTATCCGTGAACTCTGGCCCGCCTGGCCGCCGGTCGCGGTGCGCTCCAGGAGCACGGTGCGCAGTCCCTCCGACGCCCCGTACACCGCGGCGCCGAGGCCGGCCGGTCCGCCGCCGATGACGATGAGGTCGTAGAAGTCCTTCGACGGTGTGGTAGCGAGCCCCACCCGGCTGGCCAACTCGGCGTCGGTGGGTTCGACCAGCGCCTCGGCATCCGGCGTGATCACGAGCGGCAGCGTGAGCCCGTCGGCCCCGGCGGCCGCGAGCAGCCGCTGCCCCTCGGGCTCGTCAGAGGCGTACCAGCGGTAGGGCACCTGATTGCGGGCGAGGAACTCGCGGACCTCGGACGAGCGGGCCGACCACCGGTGGCCGACGACTTTTGTCTCGGGGACGGGCCGATGATCCGAGTCCCGCCAGGCGTCAAGGAGCCCGTCAACCACGGGGTAGAGCTTCTCCTCCGGAGGATCCCACGGCTTGAGCAGGTAGTGGTCCAGGTCGACCACGTTGATGGCGTCGATGGCCGCACCCGTGTCGGCATAGGCGGTGAGCAGCACGCGGCGCGCCCCCGGGTACACATCCATCGCACGCTCGAGGAACTCGATGCCGTTCATCTGCGGCATCCGGTAGTCGGCCAGGATCACGGCGACCAGGTCGCCGCGGAGCTTCATCTGGCGCAGCGCGTCCAGGGCCGCCTCACCGGACTCGGCCCGGACGATCCGGTGCTCCTCGCCGTAGCGCCGCCGCAAGTCACGGGCGACCGCGCGGGACACCCCCGGGTCGTCATCGACGGTCACGATCGCGGTACGTGCCATGCTTGCTGGATCCGTCACCGGCATAAGCGCGCCACGTCCTTCCCGGCCCAGATCGGGGGCAGCTGCATCCACCCATGCTAAGCCGAGACACGGCCAGGGCGTTCCCGTGGATCTTGGCCGTCGGCAGTCCGGGTGAGCGTGCCGGTCAGCCGAACGACGATCCGGCCGGCTATTTCAAAACGATCATGAGGTGCTAGAGCCGCTGACGCGCTTGATCAAAGAACTCAGGAGCTCCCAGGACCCGTCGCCGGGATCAAGGCTCCACTATCGGATAGACGATCGCGATCATCGACGCCGGCGCCAGCTAGCCCGGCCATCTGGCGGCCCTCGACATACGGGCATTGAGTATTAATTCCGGCTAAATAGATTCTGATAATCTGTGGGTTCTGAAAGCGATAGAATCAATTATCGTTGTCTGCTGGCTGTCGCATGGGGGCTCCACATGAGGCGCATCGCGGCCATCGTCAGCGGGCTGGCGGCCTGCACGATCCTCGGTGGGTTGATGGCATGCGCTGGTCCGGACCCGCGAACCGCAACAAAAACCCTCTCCGGGAATGTTTCGCGCCAAATCGGCACTGCGCGGAGCCGGCCGCCGTCAAGACTCCTCTATGGCGTCACGGTGAATGACGTCACAAATACTAAGTCGATCGTCGCCGGCTTGCGGCATCTGCCAGAAAGGCCGACGACTCGCATCTACTTCGATGTGACGGAGCCCGCCAGCCATTACGCAGCCGCTGTCAAAGCGCTGCGACCGGTGAGCTACGTCATGGGCGAGCTGCTCGATTCCTCCGATGAGACCCATATCAGCACGTCGGCCTACAACGCCCGGGTGAAGTCCTACCTTTCCGCCATGAGGAACAAGGTCGACCTGTGGGAGATCGGAAATGAGGTAAACGCGAACTGGACGGGCCGCTACTCGACGGTGCGGGCGAAGCTCACCGGTGCCTACAATGACGTTACTGCCGCAGGAAAGCGCACCGCCCTCACCCTTTACTACAATGCTAGATGCGGTGACGGGCCTGGCGAATTGAGTCCGGTCGCCTTCTCGCGTGCCTACGTGCCGCCCGTGGTCAGGCGCGGGCTCGACTATGTCCTGCTGTCGTATTACGAGGACGACTGCAACGGCATCCGGCCGGCCGCCGCCACGTGGCGAGCGTACTTCCAGCAGTTGCATGTTCTTTACCCGCATGCGCTGCTTGGTTTCGGCGAGATCGGCATGAACAATCCTGCGACGGCGACCACCCTGAGCGCTGCTAAGTCGCTGATCCGCCACTACTACGGCCTCGCGGTCAAGCTTCCCTACTACATCGGCGGGTATTTCTGGTGGTACTTCGGGGAGGACGGCCTGCCCTACACGAGCAAGCCGCTCTGGAGAGCGCTGCGGGACGGATTCAGGGCTGAGGCGCGGACCCGGGGTCGGTACAGGTAACAGCAGCGCAGGCCGCTGACGGTCCCAAGCAGGAGCCTGCCAGTTACCCGGCTACCCGCGCTTGGCAGTTGGCCGCCCGCCCGCGCCGGCCAGTTAGCCCGGGCGGGTAGCCCCGGCCCGGCGCGTAAAGGCGCCGAAGGCGCAGCGCAGGGCCCGGGTTGCCCGCCTGGGCCCTCGCACTGACCGCCTGGGTCACAACACCCGATTTATCCTAGCTATCTGGCCATCTGAGGAGACATACCAGACATTCAATATTAAAATCCACTAAATAGTTTTTGATATGCCTCATTAGTAAACTCTGCGGATTTAAGGGTTATATAGTCAATTCAGTGGCTTCAACAAGCTGCTGAATCGGGGAATCCGCATGAGACGCCTAGTAATAATCGTCAGCGGGCTGGCCGCCTGCACAGTATTCGTCGGGTTGACAGCAGCCGCTGGCCCGGGTCCGCGAACCTCCATAAAAGCCCTGGACGCGCATAGTTCACGCCAGATCGCCGCCGCACTGAACCGGCCGCTGCCGAGCCCGCTGTACGGCGTCACCGCGGATGACGTGTCAAATACCGCGCAGGCCGCGGCGGGCCTGCAGCACCTGCCATATGCGCCGACGACGCGCATCTACTTCGACGTCAACGAGCCTGCCGGGTATTACACGTCCGCCGTCAACACCCTGCAGCCGGTGAGCTACCTCATGGGGGAGTTGCTCGACTCCTCCGATTCGACCAGCATCAGCACTGCGGCCTACAGCACGCGGGTAAATTCCTACCTGGCGGCCCTCGGGAGCAAAGTCGACCTGTGGGAGATCGGCAACGAGGTAAACGGGAACTGGACGGGGAGCTACCCAAGCGTCGAAGCGAAGCTTACCGCCGCCTACAACGATGTGACCGCCGCGGGGAAGCGCACCGCCCTGACCCTGTACTACAACGCTGGATGCGGTAACGGGTCGGCCGAACTGGACCCGCTCGCCTTCTCCCGCACATACGTTCCGGCCACGGTCAGGAACGGCCTCGGCTACGTCCTGCTGTCCTACTACGAGGCCGACTGCAACGGCATCAGGCCGAGCGCTGCCACGTGGACGGCCTACTTCCAGCAACTGCACGCCCTGTACCCGAACGCGCTGCTGGGCTTCGGCGAGATCGGCCTGAGGAATCCCGTGACCACGAACACCATGGCCAGCGCGGATTCGCTGATTCACTACTACTACGGTCTTTCGGTCAAGCTTCCCTACTTCGTCGGCGGATACTTCTGGTGGTACTTCACGGAGGACGGCCTGCCCTACACGAGCAAGCCACTGTGGGGAGCGCTGGGGAACGGATTCCGGGCCGAGGCCGCCATCTGGCCCTCTAGATGATCTGCGGTACCTCTGTGAACGGAATCTGTCGTGGCAGCAGTTACCGTCCGCAAACTCAGGCCTGCCGCGCCCGCGCCGCCAGACGACGGCGGCGCGGGCGCGGCGCGGGCGGTTCAGCCGGGGAGGCTGGTCGGGCTGGTGAAGGTGTAGCCCAGGGCCTTGATTCCGGTCACGACCTGCTGCAGGACGCTGAACGGCTCGTTCGGGTCGAAGAAGAAACTGGCCACGCCCTGCGTGACGGCCAGGTTCAGCTGTGCGTTATGGACGAGATCCGCTGGTAGCCGCGGCGGGTTGTTGTTCACCGAGACTGGCTCGTAGTCACCCAGGTTCTCCGGGATGATCTGCTCGCCGTACGCGTCATGGACCTGGTACGGGAAAAACTGGCCGAAGATGCGGCTGTAGTTCAGCGGCTGGCCGCCCAGCTGGCCGCTGGCGAAGATCTCCCGCTCGTACCGGATCTTGAAGATGCTGTCGATGCCGGCGTAGTCCGCCGCGGACGCGAAATAGTGCGGCGTCACCCAGATTTTCGGCGTGCCGAGACCCGCCAGCGTGAACACCAGGCTCCCGGCGAGGGCGCGCCCGGTCGCCCAGCCGCTTGAGTCGCCGGGCAGCGGACCAGTCCAGATGACGGAGTCGGAGTTCTGGCAGGGCGCCTCGAAGGTGTACGGCGGGGTCGGCGTGGTCGCGCATCGCGCACGGTAGAACTCGGCGTCGTCACCGCTCGCCCCGTCATAAGGATTGGCGACGTTCGAGTACTGGTGGGTGTAGCCCTCATCGATGAGGGTGCCGCCCTTGGACTGGACGTACTTCAAGGCCGCCACCAGAGACGGCGCCTGAGCCAGCGTGACGGTCCGCGGCATGCCGCCGTTGTAAAAGCCGTTGGGATCGGTGTACTGGGGAATGACATTGACGCTGAACGGAACGTTCTGGCTGGATAGGTAGTCGGCGATCTGCATAAGGATCGCCGGGTCCGTCGTCGGGTTGACATCCTCCAGGCGGACGAGTCCCAGATGGGACGGCGTCGCGGATGGCGCGAGCGCGGGGAACAACAGATCAGAGAACGCGACGTAACGGTCGGACTCCGACATGTAGGAGAACGGGACCTCCCCGACATAGGTCAGGTTGGCCGACCGGATCGCCCAGGGGAAGCTGGTGCCAGTGGTCTGGGCGATCGGCGCGCAGTTCACGGGTGTGCCCCCGTTGGTGCAGTTGGCCTGGGCCAGCACCGTCACCGCTGCCGGGTTGGTGATGCTCGGGGCCAGGACCTGCGCGCCGCTGTTCGCGTTGCGGCTGAAGGTCTGGCCCTTGTAGGACACCGTCAGGGGGTTGTCGGTGGTGTCGAAATAGGAGTTTGACGGATCCCAGCCATATTTCGCCTTGAAGGCCTGATCGGCCGGGCTGCCCTCGGCACCGGACAGCTGCCAGACGTTATCCGCGGCCCAGATCACCGGTTGCGTGGTGGCCAGGACATCGTTGAGGAAGGCGGTGGGGATCGGCTCGTTGTAGGTGGAGCCGATGTAGATGGTGGCCGTGTAGTTGCTCAGCTGGCCGGGGACGTAGCTGACCACCGGCTCAGCGGTCACCTTGCCGAAATGGCCGGCCAGATTGCCGGCCGCGATGGCATAGAGCTCGCCGAGCCATCCGTAGCTGTTGGTGCTGTCGTAGACAACCAGCGTGCTGGCCGACCCGCTGCTGCCCCAGGTCACCCCCCGGGCGGGGACAGCCGCCACGGCACTGGCCGCGGTTACCGGGGACGCCGTCTTGGCCAGGGCCACGGCCGGGAACGCGGGGACCCCGCCGGTCGCGGCGGCCGTCCCGGGGTGCCGCCTCACCAGCCCGGTCGGCGGCCTGTAGCCGGACCGCTGGACCGGCCGCCCGTGGCCGGGCAGCGGCGGCGCGGGCAGGCTTGGGGTGTCCACCTGGCTAACGCTGAGCCTGTGGCCCGGCTGGCGGGCGGCGGCAGGTGGTTGCTTCTGCGCGGCGCTGGCCGGCATGTTCGCGGTGGCCAGCGGCGCGGCGAGAGTGACCGCGGCGACGGCCGCGGCCAGAGCACGATAGTGGCGCATGTCCTCTGGGTCCTTCCTCCTGGGGGCTGTTGGTGATTGGCGGTTGCCGGGGCTTCTCACGCGGTCACGGCGGGAAGCGCCGCACGGGGACTATTGCGGGTATGGGGTGGGCGGCGGCCCGGCTCGGGCCGCGCCCGGGCGGGGCCTTCCGGTGCGGTCTGAAACTCATCAGGAGCCGGGCCCAGGCGGAAGTGATGTGCGAGCGCGGCGACAGCCCGCTGCGCGGCCCGTCCGTCCCCATAGGGGTTGACCGCGTTGGCCATCGCCGTGTACGCGGCCGGATCGGTGAGCAGGCGGCCGACCGTGTCCACGATGAGGTCCTCATCGGTGCCGACCAGCCGGACCGTCCCGGCCAGCACCGCCTCGGGCCGTTCGGTGGTGTCCCGCATGACCAGCACCGGCTTGCCGAGGCTGGGGCCCTCCTCCTGTACCCCGCCGCTGTCGGTGAGGATGACGCTGGCCCGGTTCATCAGCCGGGCGAATCCGCCGTAGGGCAGCGGTTCGGTCACCGTCACGTTCGGCAGATCCCGGATGGCGGGCAGAATCGCGTCCCTGACCACCGGGTTGCGGTGGATGGGGAACACCACCCGCAAGGCCCGGTGCGCGTGGGCGATACGGGCCAGCGCGCGGCCTACCGTGCGCAACGGGGCACCCCACGACTCCCGTCGGTGCGCGGTGACCAGCAGCACCGGCTTGGTGGTGGCGTCCAGGTCGGCGAGAGCCGGCTCGCCATAGTCGAACTGGCGTTCAACGGCCCAGAGCAGGGCGTCGATGACGGTGTTCCCGGTCACGACGACCTTGGCTGGGTCGACGTTCTCGGCCAGCAGGTTGGATTTGCTCGTCGCGGTAGGGGCCAGGTGCAACGCCGTGAGCCGGGTGGCCAGCCTGCGGTTGATCTCCTCGGGATAGGGCGAATAGGGATTGCCGGTGCGCAGGCCCGCCTCCAGGTGCACCACCGGGATCTGCTCATAGAAGGCCGCGAGCGCGGCGGCGAAGACCGTGGTCGTGTCGCCTTGCACCACGACCGCGTCCGGGCGCTGCTCAGCCAGCACCGCCTGCACGCCGTGCAGCGCGCGCGTCGTGATGGCGGTGAGCGTCTGCCCGGGGCGGTGGATATCCAAGTCGAATTCGGGCTTGATATCGAAGACATCGTTGACCTGGTCGAGCATGGACCGGTGCTGCGCCGTGACCGCGACCATCGGCGTGAACACGGGGGACTGCGCCAGAGCCCGGATCAGCGGCGCGACCTTCACCGCTTCCGGCCGGGTGCCGTAGATGACCATGATCCTGCGCCCGACCCTGCCTGCAGGTGCCGCCGTGACGACGGACCTTGCCGAACGTGTCATGTGTTGCTTCCCTCTCGGATGACCTGACTCAGCGGATGGTGGGTTGGCCGACGGGGTCCAGCGGGGCTCGGGGTGCGCTGATGCGCGGGCGGGGATGGCGCTTGGCTGCCGGGCAGCGGGTTCAGCCGGATGCGCCAGAAACGGGCCACGGAATCTTCGGAGTAGACACCGAATGCGCCGCTCAGGTAGGGCCGCTGCGTATCGGTGAACTGCGCGAGCCGGTGCCCGTCAGCGGAGACGGCGATCTCGTTGCCGATCTGGACAATTCCCACGTCGTGCGTGGCGCCGACCCGGAACCGCGGGAATTGCCCGGAGGCGAGGAACCGCTCACCGCCTCGAAATGCCGGGTCCTGTTTCGACAGGACCCATCCGGTCGGCTCCAGGGTCAGTGCGTAGAAACGCTGGTTTGAGGTGTAGTGCCATACCACCCAGCCGACTTCCCACGGGTTCGGGCGCCCGGCGGTGCCGCGCCGGAGCTGGCGCACGGTCCAAACCTGCGTAATGGCGACGAAGTCCTCGTACCAGGTTTTGCTGAGGACCAGGGCGGCGTGGGTATCGGCCCGGGTAACTGCACGCCCGGGTGACAGGGTGATGACCTGCTGCGCGCCAGACCCGGTCACTGAGGTCGTGCCGTAACCGTTGAAGACCGAGAACCACTGCGATTGGCTTTCCCGGCCGGGGGAGAGCGTGACCGTGCCCAGGGCCGCGCAGGCGAGCACCGTTACGCCCGCGAGCGGGAGTGCCCGGAGGCGCTTGTGTCCGGCGCGTCCCCGCTTGCCGGGCCCACGCGGCCGGTCGGTGCGCATGTCCGGGGCGAGCGCTGGGAAAGGGGGCGTGGCCGGAGGGCTCGCGGTCGGCGCCGGGGCATGGGACGTGGCCGGGGGGCTGGCGGCCGGCGCCGGAAAAGGGGACGTGGCCAGAGGGCTGGCGGCCGGCGCTGGGGCGTCTGCGAATCCGGCCTGGGCACCGGCACCAGCCAGGACGGGCTGCGCCCCGTCCGCCGCAGGCACGCCAGCCCCCGCCGCAGGCACGCCAGCCCCCGCCGCAGGCATGCCAGCCCCCGCCGCAGGCACGCCAGCCCCCGCCGCAGGCACGCCAGCCAGGGTCGGCGCCGGGACCGGTGCTTCCGCCACTCGGTCGGTCTTGGCCCAGCTGGTGCGGCGGCGCACGGTCCGGCCGACGGCCCACCAGCCGGCCGCGTACCACATGAGGGTGTAGCAGACGTACAGGTGGGCAAACCCGGCGATCTTGATCATGGGCACGCCGCTGTGCCGTTCCCGGGTCCAGTACACGACGCTGAACATGAGGGCGGGCCCGAAGGTCAGCGCGTAGGTGGAGGCGAGCCACCAGCCGAACGGGTCCTGGCCGCGGGCGGCGAGGACCGCGTAGTTGGCCACGGCGACCAGGAAGGAGGCCGACAGCAGGGAGGCGATGAGCAAGATGGCCGGGCTGGACAGGTGGTACAGCAGATCCGCGCGGGCGCGGCGCGGGGCGCTGCGCAGGACCGCCGGGATCAGCTTCCAGGACTGGAGGTGACCCTGGAACCAGCGGGAGCGCTGCCGGATCAGCCGCCGCAGCTGGACAACGCCTTGCTGGTGCACGGCGGCGGCGGGGCAGTATTCGTTGCGCCAGCCAGCGGCTAGCAGCCGGATGCCGAGGTCGAGGTCCTCGGTCAGGCTCCGGGTCCACGGGGCTGGCCCCAGCGAGCGCAGCGCGGAAAGCCGCATGAACTGCCCGTTGCCGCCCAGGCCCACGCTGCCCAGGTGGCGTCGGCCGCGTTGGAAGACTTCCGTGTAGATGACGAATTCCATGTCTTGCATGCGCGCCAGCCGGCTGGCGGTGCGGTTGTTGATGCGGACGCCGATTTGCACCGCGCCTACCGTGGGGTCGGCGAAGTACGGGCTCACCTCGGTGATGGCCTGCGGGTCGAGCCGCCCATCGGCGTCGACCACCACGACGATGACGTTGCCCGGGTCGTGCTCGTCGAGCAGCCCGCTGCCGGTCAGGTGGCCGATGGCGGCGTTGAGCGCCTCGCCCTTGCCCTGCCGCGCGTTCGGCGCCGTTCGCCGCAGCAGCCACGCCCGTTCCCCCAGGACGCTGGAGACGACCCCGACGGTGTCGTCGTCCGAGCCGTCGTCGATCACCAGGACAGCGAAGTTGCCGGTGGGTATCGACAGCAGCCGCTGCAGGCTGCCCCAGATGACCTTCTCCTCGTTCAGGCAGGGCAGCAGGAACACGAAAAACAGATCACGCGGGGGACTGCGGTGGGCCGAACCGTCCGGAGCGGGCGTGCGGCGAGCAGCGGCCAGCCGTCGCGGGTCCCACCGTGACGCGGCGAGCATGCCGAGCCCGTAGCACAGGATGAGGACGATCAGCAGGATGCCAAGCCACACCAGCGGCCAGTCCTGGGGAGCCCGCACGAGGTGGGGCTGCGGCGGGGCGGGCCGCGGCGCGACCGGATTGGCGGCCGGCAGCCGCGCGACGCTGCGCCGGTCACCCATCGGGGTGGCCACGACGATGCGGGCCAGGCCGGGCAGCGGAGCTGGGTCGGCAAAGCTCAGGTAATACTGATCTCCCAGGTCGGTGAGGATCTGGCTGAGCCCGGTGCCCCAACTGGCCGGGGCGCGCAGCCGGGCGGCGAAGCCGCCGCTGCCGGCCGCGAGTGCGTCGTAGGCCGCCGACCCATGCGGGGAAGCGTCCAGCACATACAGGGCCGTGCCGCTCGCCGCGAGCTGCTGGCGAAAACGGCGTTCCGCCGCCCGGTCAAGCGGCTCGTCGGTGTTGACGACCAGGACCACCGTGCGGCGAACCCGCGCGCCGCGCGAGAACGCGGACAGCGCCGCGGTCAGCCGCGCCGCCGCTGATTGCGGCGCGCCGCGAGCCGGCGCGGCGATTCGGGCGACCGACGCCGTAGGGTCGGCCGTCAGCCCGCCGGCCAGTATCGCGCGGCTTGGATCGACGATGCCGGTCTGCGCGCCGTGCGGCAAGGTGACCAGGAAGCGGGCGGCCGCGGCCCGCTCCGCGGCGAGGAGCGCGGCCGCGCCGTGCGTGTCCGGTGCGAGCGCCAGCTGGATGTCCCCGGGTGACAGGAGGCGAAGCCTGGGTCGGACTGGTGTGGCGCCCACCATCACCGTGAAGTCGGGCCTCGTCAGGGCCGGTCCGCTGGGCTGCGGAACCGTGACGACCAGCCCCACCTGGGGATAGCGGGAGACGTCCACGCGGAATGCCGGGTGCAGCGCCGGGGCGATCCGGATCACCGCATGACTCGCGGCGCGGCCGGTTGCCGCGGACGGGCTCAGCACGCCCGCGGCAGCCGGCCGGCTCAGCACGCCCGCGCCGAGCGCCAGCATCGCGGTGACGACGAATACCCAGCGGGTGGCGCGCGCCGCCCGGGCCGCGGGGGACCGGAGGCCAGCTCTCACGCGGACTGCTCCGACGAGCGGTCAGCGACGCGCCGGCCCAACCGCATGGCCCCGCCGATCAGCAACAAGCCGATCATGACCGCGAGGTATAGGCCGAACAACCCTCCCGCCGAATCAAGCAGAACCCGCGCGACAAGCCAGAAGGCGCTGGAATGGGGCAAACTGGCCGCAGCGGAAAAGGCGGTCAGGCTCGCCAAACTGGCAGAGTAATACACTGGTCCCCCCAGCCGTCAAAGGCTCTAAAGGTGGCGGTCAAGGCAAGATCAGCGGGGTCCGCCTTCCAGGCCTAACCCTTATCAATATCGGAGCTGCCGTCAAGACCTGGTAATGACAAAGGCACTCTTGGAAAATGATCCGCGCACCTGCCATCTGGCTATGTCATGAATTCAAGCCAGATGGCAGGAAGAGCGCCTATTTGCTAGCGGTTGTCGGTGCTATCCCCTGTTTCCGAGGAGCTTTGCGCGCATCCTGGCAATTGCCCAGTTTGCCGTGTAGCTAACGGGAGCCAGGATTCAAGGCATCTGGCCCTTCTGGGCCGGACTGGCGGACCGTAAGCGAATTGGCGCCGCGGGTCTTCGCCTCAGCCCTCGCGCCGTCCCAGGTCGCCGAACTCGGCCAGCAGGTCACCGAGGGTCAGGCCGGTGGCCTCGCGGGCGGCTTCGTCGAGATCGGCCAGGCGCACGCTGACCCGGCCGGCCACCGGGAGCCGGTAGTGCCCGGTCACGTTGATGATCGCCTTGCGCTCGGCCTCGCTGGGGCTCGCGACGGCCACGCTGCGGCTCAGGTCACCGCCGGTGTGTTCCAGCGAGCGCCGGGCGGCCGCGAGCAGGCGCCGGTATTCGGGCCGGCGAAACCGGTCGATGCCGTCCTGCACTCTGGTCATGGGCCGCCCCCCGGGCTATCTCGCGAGCACCGCGGCGACGGCGTCGGTGACGACACGCCGCTGGCGCGCCGCCGTGTACGTGCTGGTCAGTTCGGCGAACTCCGGCGTGGCGGAGTCCCACAGGGCGGCGAGCGCCAGAACCAGGGCCAGCAGGTCGGCGGCCGCGAAATGGGACGGCAGCTCTCCCGACCGCTGAGCCCGCGAGATCGCCTCGACCTTGTCGCGGTTGCTCTTCACGACCATCTCCAGCGGTGCGTCGGTGCCGGCCCGCTCGAGTCGGTACCAGGTGGCCAGCCGCGCGATCTGCGGGTTCCGCTGGTAGCCGTCGAATAGCCGGCCGGCGTACCCGGGCAAGTCGGCTACGTCGATGGGCACCTCGCGCAGGGTCTCCACGACCATGGCGTTGAACACCGCGTCGAACAGCTGGTCCTTGCTCCCGAAGTAGTGGTAAATCTGCGCCTTGTTGGACTTGGCGGCCGCGGCGATGCGGTCCACGCGGGCCCCGGCGATCCCGCGTGCGGCGAACTCCTGCGTGGCCGCCTCCAGCAGCCGCCGTTGTGTCGCCTGGGCGTCGCCCACCATGCCTGCACCTTACCTAACTAAACGAATAGTTGACAGCCTCTCTCCTCCTGTGCTTGGCTTCAACTAACCAGTCAGTCGGAAGAGGCTCCCTCGTCATGTCCAAGGTCATCTCCGCCGCCATCGCAGCGGAGGCCGGCCCTGACGCGGTCGCGAGGTGCGGCGCTGGAGCTGACGGCCAGGACGTTCGACTACAACATTGCCACCACCGCGGCGATGGCCGACGCCTATGTCGAAGCCGCCCAAGGTGACCTCGCCGAACTCGAAGCGGGTCGGCGCGAGCTCGTCGACGCCCTGCTCAGGGCCGGGTCCCAGCCGGGGCCGGAACTGACCTGGCGCGCGATCGGCCTAGGGCTCGACCCCACCCACAGCCATGTGGTCGTCCTGGCCGAGCTCGTCCCCGATGCCATCCGCCGGGCGCTCGCCGACCCGGTTGTGCGCGCGACACTGCACGCGTTCGTCGAGGCTGACCTCAGCGTCGCCGCCACGGCCAGTGCGATGTCCTTGCACCCGAACTCGCTCCGCTACCGCCTGGGCGCATCACCGAACTCACTGGACGTGATCCCCGCAAGATCACCGATCTCCTGGAACTCATCGCGGCCGCCCAGGTGCTGACCAGACAAAACGGACACGACGCCTGAGCCCGGGCCGGTGTTGAACCGGACTGTACCGGTCTAGCGTTTCTGTGTTAAGGGCGGTGACCGTCACCGGAGTTCACCCCGTGCGATAGGGATCCATCGATGCAAGCGACACCCGTCAGGCGGCCCGGCAGGGGCGCGGAGGCAGTGGCAGGGGGACGCGTGAACGAGCCCGTCCCGATCAGGGTGAATACGCTTGATCCCATCTCAGAGATCGGTGTCCTCGGACAACTGAGGCATCGGCCCGAGGTAGTGATCGCCGGCGCGGGCGTGCGGCCAGCCGTGCTGCTCGCCATCCTGGACAGTACGGATGAAGACAGCCTGCGCTGGCTGAAGGCGCTGCACGCGGACGGCGGCCTGCCGATAGTGCTGATCATCGGCCGGGTTGACCCGAGCGCGCTGGTCTGCCTGGTGGAATCGGGCGTCTGCGGCGTTCTGAGCCGGTGCGAGGCCACCGCCGACCGGCTTGTCCGGGCCATCCAGATGGCTGCCGCGGGCAACGGGGACCTGCCGCCTGAGCTTGTCCGCCACCTCCTCGACCACGTTGGCCAGCTGAGCCGCAACCTGCTCACGCCCCGTGGCCTGTCCTTCGCCGGGCTCACCGGCCGCGAGCGCGATGTCCTCGGGTTAATCGCGGACGGGCTGTCCACCCGCGAGGTGGCGATCCGGCTCGCCTACTCCGAGCGCACCATCAAGAACGTGATCCAGGATCTGACGATGCGGCTCAACGTGCGCAACCGGACCCAGGCTGTGGCCTGCGCGGTCCGGAACGGGTGGATCTGAGCTCGCACGCCTCCCGCCCCCGCGAGCCAAAGGGGGCGCGGCGCTGCCTGGACTGAGGAGCGGCACCCGAGCGAGCCAAAGGGGCGCGGCGCCGCCTGGACTGAGGAGCGAGGAGCGAGGAACGAGCGACGAGCGACGAGGGAAGGCGGCGCGCTAAGCGCCCGGAGGCGAGCGGGAAAATACAGCTAGCGGCGGTAGACGAGATGGCCGCCGGACGTCGGCTGCATGGGTCCGGGCCCGACCAGCGCGTCGGCGGTGAGCTTGATGCCGCCTTGGGTGGCGGCGCCCTGGGTGGCGACGAGTTGCCTGGCGCCGAGCAGGTCGCCCGGCATCACCAGGAAGAAGGCGGTGATGGTGCCGTCCGTGCCCGCGGTGACCGTCAGCGTGCCGAGCAGCGGCCGGCCGCTGCCGGGAAGCTGCCAGGTCAGGGTCACCGGGATGCCGGGCGCGAAACCCGTTCCGGTGACATGCGTGAGCTCGCCACGCTGGATCACCGCGGGGTCTATGGCCAGGGCCTGCTTGCACCCTGTCACCTGTAGTGGGGCGCTCGCGCTAAACAGGAACGCCGGGCCGCCCTGGGTGGCCTGCTCGCTGGCTGTGACCTGGTGCGCGGCACAGTTGAGGTGCGTTGCGGTGATAGGCAGGCTGAAGCTCCCGGTTTCATCGGTCACGGTCGAGCCCACGCTCGCGCCGTTCAGCGAGATCGTGACCGGCTGGTTGGGATGGAACTGGCCGCCGGTCACCAGCACCGTGGCGGGCTGGCTGGCCAGCGGGACCGCCGCCGGGGTCAGCGTGATCTGCGGGCACAGCACGGTGATTTGCGCGGTCGCGGAGATGACCTGCTCGTTGAATGTCTGGGACAGAGTCACCTGGTGCGTTCCGCAAGATGGCGAGGACGTGAAGTCCAGGCCGCCGCCCGCGGTGGTGGTGAATGCCTGTGGCGTGCCGTCGACCGTGAGGGTGAAGCCGTCAGGCGAGGGGAAGTTCTGCGGCGTGACCTGGAAGGTGGCCGGCAGCTGCTGATTGCCTACGACGTTGGGGCTGACCGCGATGCGCGCGCAGCCGATATTGATCACCGCCGTGCCCACCACGGAACCGGTGCCCCCGTCCACTTCTGTCGTCACAGTCACGGTGTGCGGGCCGCACCCCGGGATGACTGGCTGACCGTCGACGTCGTGCAGCGGAAGGGTGAACGTGAGATTGAAGGTGCCGTTGTCCAGGTCGTTCGGGAAGCTGCCCAAGTTGGCCCCGTCGAAGGTCACCTGGACGAATCCATCGCTCGGCCCGCTGAGGTTGACCGCCCCGCTGACGCTGAACTGGGTGAACGTGTACAGCAGCGCCGTCGTCGGCGTCACGGTGATGCCGTCCGCCCGGGCGGGCGACGGGCTGGCCAGCAGCGTGCCGCAGGCCAGCACGGCGAGGGCGGCCGCGGCCGCCCTCGCCCGCCTCAGGAGGTGGTGCCGGTTATCAGTACGACCGGAGTGCATGCCTTGCCCCCAGAGTTTGTGCAGTTGACGGAGAACTGGAACTTCTGGCCGGCCGTGAGCATGATCGCGGTAATGAAATGCAGGTCATATTCGCGGAAGTCGGCGAGCTGCTCGGAGAAGAGGACGGTGCCGCCCCGGCTCAAGGTGAGCGTCCCCTGATCGCCTGCCGGGTTCTGCATCACCAGGTCGGTGAGCGCCAGTGAATGCTGGGCCGGTGCGGTCATGGTCGGGTTGGTGGCGTCCAGCGTCTGCGCGAACGGCACCGGTGCCGGCCCAGTGGTCTTCGCAGTACCGGATCCATTCGCGGTGCCTGATCCCGGGGCGGCTGGTGCCCCAGGTGTCGCGGAGCCCGCACCCCCGTTCGTGCCGCCCGCATTCGTGCCGCCCGCATTCGTGCCGCCTGCCGTGGTGCCGCCTGCCGTGGTGCTGGCTGCCTTGGTGCTGCCGGGTGACGCCTTCGGCGATGGTGTCTTGGCCGCCGACGCTTTCGGCGATGGCGTGCTGCCGGCCGCGGCG
>DASWFT010000651.1:0-15911 GCA_036394075.1 Streptosporangiaceae bacterium | reverse complement strand
TCCGGTCGGCGAGTCTTGCCGAGGACATCGAGCGGCTCACCGGCCTCGATCTGGAGCGGCGCGCCGAAGGCGTGGCGCTGGTCAACGCCGGGCAGCGGTTCAGCGACGTGGCGTTCCCGTCGGCCGGCACCGTCGCGCAGGCCGCACTGCTGCTGTGCGCGCGGATCGCCGGCTACCTGCAACGCAACAGATCCAGGATCGAGCCGCTGCCCGCCGCCACCGCCGCGGAACGGCTCGCCGACGCAGCCCGGCGGATCGACGCTGCCCTGCCGGACCGGGGCCGCGTCGCCGACTTGCTCGCCGAACAGGCCTGGCTAGCGGAGACCGACGACTCCGGGTCCGGGGACGGAACCGAGTCCGGATCGGGTGCACCCGGCGGCGGTGCCGCCGACGCCGCCTACCCGTTCCTCAGCGACGTATGGCTGCGTACCGAGCTGCGGAAGCTGGTGGAGGACTTCGGCGCGGGCATGGCGGAGAAACAGGCCGCCGACCCGGGTCGCCTGCTGACCGAGGCGGTCGCCCTGCTTGCCTCGCTGGGCCTGGTGGCGAGGGTGGACGGAGGCGTCCTGGTGCTACCGCTGCTGGGCCGCTACCGCAGCATCACCGCCCACATCAAGAGCCCGCCGGGCACGTCCTGAGCCCGGCGGCATGTCTTTTCCGTCAGCGCGCCGGCGACGGGAATGCGAGTAATGACCGTGAAGGAAGGCTCCACGTGACCCGCTTCCAACCCACCCGGGCCGGAATCATCAACATGTGGGACTACCGGGATGAGGAGTTCTGCTTCGCCAGTGGCTGGCTGATCCTGCGCGGTCCCAACGGATCCGGGAAGACCAAGGCTCTTGAGGTTCTGTTCCCGTTCGTGCTGGACGGCCGGATCGACCCGAAACGGCTGAACCCGTTCGCCGCCGAGGACCGGACCATGAAGTCCAACCTCCTGTTCCGCGGTGGCGAGAACGCGGTCGGCTACGTATGGCTGGAGCTGCGGCACCGCGACACCGGTGAGGCCGTCACCATCGGCATCGGCCTGCATGTCCAGAAGCACCGCGACACCCCGGTCCGCTGGCATTTCGTCGCCGAGGGACGGGTCGGTGCGGACTTCTCGCTCATCACCGGCGACGACCGGCCCATGACCAGGAAGCAGCTCGCCGAGGAGATCGGGGAGTCGAGCCTGCACGCCTCTCCTACTGACTACCGGGCCGCCCTGGATCAGCGGCTGTTCGGCCTCGGCCGGGAACGCTACGAACAGCTGCTCACCCTGATCCTGACGCTGCGGCGGCCGCAGCTGGCCAAGAACCTCGACCCGGTGAAGTTGTCGGACACGCTCACCGACGGGCTGCGGCCGGTCGACGACGACCTGATCACCGAGGCTGCCCGCTCGTTCGACGACATGGAGACGGTCGCCACCACGCTGGAGGGGCTGACCGCCGCCGACGAGGCTACTCGCACATTCCTCGCCTCCTACACCACCTATCTGCGCACCCACGCCCGGTCGGCCGCCGATGCCCTCACCCGCCGCCGCGAGGCCAGCGCGCAGCGGCGCACCGAACTCAGCCACGACATCACGGCGCTGGCGGGCGCTGAAACCGGGCAGGTGGAGGCGCAGGCCCGCCGGGAGGCGGCGGAGAACGCTCTCGCCGGGCTGCGCGCCCGGCTCGACCAGCTGAAGTCCACCAGCGCCTACCAGGCGGTCGGGCAACTCGCCGACCTTGAACGGCTCGTCCGCACCAACGAGCGGACGGCTGCCGAGGCCACCGCGGAGCTAACCCGGCGCAGCGCGGGGACCGCGCGTGCTCAGGCCGGTCTGGAGCAGGCCGCGGCGGTACTCGCCGACCTGAAATCGGTCGTCTCGCGCAGTGCGGCGCAGCTCGCCGACCACGCCACCGCGGCCGGCATCGGCTGGCAGCCCGCCGACGCCGGAGCTGACGGGTTCACCGAACGTGCCGGCGGCCGGGTCACCGCCCGGCTGGAGGCGGTCCGCTCGGTACGGGCCGCGCTGCAGGCGCACCGGACAGCCGAGCACGCCCGGGATCTGGCCAGGCTGGCGCTCGACCGGGCACTGGAGGCGGTGACCGCCGCCGAGCAAGTCGAGCAGTCCGCGGCCGATGCGGTGACGGCGGCCCGCGCCGACGCCCAGGCCGCACTGGCGCGGTGGGCGGCCGACTACGCCGATGTGCTGGACGAGACGGCCATGCGGGAACTGACCGAGGGCCTCAGCGTGGCCATCGAGACGTTCGGTGACCCGGATGCGCCCACCGTCGAGTCGGTGTTCGCCGGGGCGACCGCCGCCGCCGAGCAGTCCATCCGTGACGAGCAGGCGCGGCTGCGTGCCGAGCGTGCCAGCACGCAGACCGAGCGGCAGCGCATCGCCGAGGAGCGGGACCGGATCGCCTCGCAACGCGACGACGCGCCGCCGGCCTACCCCGGACGTAGCGCCAGCCGGTCAGGCCGCGACGGTGCACCGCTGTGGCGGCTGGTCCGCTTCGCCGGCAATGTCGATGACACGCGGGCCGCCGCGCTCGAGGCGGCGCTGGAAGCCACCGGGATGCTCGACGCCTGGATCACGCCTGACGGCCATGAGGTCACCGCCGGGGACGACGACGGTTACCTGGTCCCCGGCCCGCCGGTCGAGGGCGCCAGCCTCGCTGGGGTGCTGGTGCCCGAGGACGACACACCCGTGCCCGCCGCGCGGATCGGTGCCGTGCTCGCTTCCATCGCCCTGGACGGCGAATGGTTCTCCTCGGCCGCTGTGATCGGCACTGACGGCCGCTACTCCCACGGTGTCACCGCCGGTGCACACCATAAGGAGCACGCCGGGTACATCGGGGCGACCGCCCGGGCCCGCCGCCGGGCCGCGCGCATCTTTGAGTGCGAGGCCCAGATCGCCGGGCTGACGGAGCTGCTGGCCGGCCTCGATCGGACGCTCGACGGGCTGGCCGCCGCACTGTCTGCGTTCGCGCAGGCCCGCGCCTCGCTTCCGCGCAGCACCGCGACCGCTACCGCACTGCGCACGCACTCCCAGGCCGTCGGGCAGCTGCGCTCGGCGCGGGCGGCCGCCGACGGCGCCCAGTCCGGTTACGACGAGTCGGTGGCTGCCTGCACCGTCACCGAGCGGGCGCTGCGCCGCACCTCCATCGACCATGCCATCGAATGGGACCAGGCCGACCAGGTGGAGGCGGCCACCCGGCGGTTCGAGGCCACCGCCCGGGACCTCACCGGCCGCCGCCGCGAGGAGACGCAGCAGCGCGGCATCGTCGCCGACGCCCGAGGTCGGCTGGAACAGGCCGCCGATGAGGAGCGCGCCTCCGCCGAGAACGAACGGACGGCCCGCCGCCGGCACACCGAGGAGGCCGCCAAGCTGGCGGCGCTGCACGGCGCGGTCGGCAAGGAGGCCACCGAGGTGATGGCACAGGTCGACGCAACCGAGCAGGGCATCGCGGCCGCCCAGTCGGCTGAGCATGCGGCCCGCACCGCCGAGGTGGAGGTCATCAAGGCCGTCAGTGCCGCGACGGAGCGGGTCTCCAGCGGCAGGCGCGCCCTCGATGTCGCGCGTGCGGAGGAGCAGGCCACCGCGCGCGGTCTCGCCCCGTTCGCCGCCCGGGAGCTGCTGGACGTGCTGAAGTGCCCGCCGCGGCTGGCCTGGCCCGCGCAGGAGGCGGACTGGACCGGTGATGACCTGCCGCAGGCGGTCGTGCACGTGCACGAGGCGATCCTCGAGGTAACCCGCGACCTGACGCCGAGCGAGACGTCACTGAAGATCTCCACGACCCGGCTCACCCGGGCGCTGGAGGATCTGCAGGCCCAACTGGGCGCGGCCGGCCAGGACTACCACCCCGAGTGGGACAGCGCCGACGGTGTCATCGTGGTCCGCATCGCCGATGAGCAGGGCCCGCTGCCGGTCGGCGCGTTCGCGGAGCGCATCGCAGCTGCCCGCCGTGACCAGCAGCTGCTGCTGACCGACTCTGAGCAGCGCATCCTCGAAGACGCGCTGCTGGCCAGGCTCGCCCAGCAGATCCACGAGCGGACCGTGGACGCCAAGGACCTGATCAGAGCGATGAACACCGAGATGCGGTCCCGGAAAATGTCCTCGGGGAAGACGGTCGGCGTGCGGTGGCTGCTGGCGGACCAGCTAGATGACGAGCAGCGCGCGGTGTGCGGGCTGCTGGATGCCGACGCCTCCCGGCTCAACCCGGACTCTCTCGCCCGGATGCGCGGCCACTTCGCCGCGCAGATCAAGACCGCTCGAGCCCGGTACCGCGAACTCCCGTACCGAGAGCTGCTGGCCGGGGTACTGGACTACCGTCGCTGGCGGCAGTTCGTGTTCCAGATGGTCAGCGCTGAGGGCACTGAGGAGAAGCTGACCCGGACACGGCACAGCCAGCTGTCCGGTGGCGAGCAGTCGGTCTCGTTGCACCTGCCGCTGTTCGCTGCCGCGCACGCGATGCTGAACTCGGCACATCCGCACGCACCGCGCCTGCTCGCCCTCGACGAGGCGTTCGCTGGAGTGGACGACACCGGCCGCAGCGAGCTGATGGGCCTGGCCGCGCAGTTCGATCTGGACCTGTTCATGACCGGCTACGACCTGTGGGCGACGCAGGCCGCCGTCCGCGCCGCCGCGCACTACGACCTGGCGCACTCTCCCACCGAGCACACCGTCAGCGCACTGCTACTGGTGTGGGACGGAGCGCAGCTCCTCGCCGACCAGGCGGGTGAACTGTCCGCCGTACTCGGTTCGCCGGGCACCAGGCGGGCGATCACCGCCGCGGCGTGAGGACCCTGTGGACGAGGATCTGACGGAACTGCGTGGCGCGGGCTGGAAACGGCTGCTCGCCGCGGCCCGGCGCAACCTGGAACGGACCGGTGGCGCGCTGGACCACTCGATCGGGCTGAACGCGCCCACCGACGCCGAACGACGGGCGGTCATCGGCATCACCGGCAGCTACCGGCCGGAGACGGTGAAACGGCTTACCATCGGACTCACCACGCTGGACGCGGCCCTGCGCCAGCGGTACGGCACCGGTCTGCGGGACACTCTGGTCATGCTGGGCGGCCCGCTACGCGACCGGCCCGCCGAACGGCAACGGGAACAACAACAGCGCACGGAGGCCAGTGCGAGGGCCGGTGCGTCGGTGCTCGCTGGCGAGGCATGGTTCGGCTCCTGGTGGTTGGCGCTGCAGGAGGATGGGACGATCACCAGGCTGCTGCGCCGCGGTGATGACCGGCTGCTCGAGCATGCGGTGCGGATATTGGAGTACCTGCGCAGCCGCGCGCCGGGCAACCCGATCCCGCTGCCGGTGCTCGCCGAACAGGTCACCGGCGACACCAAGGCACTGCTTGCGGCCGGTTCGCTCGCCACCCTGGTGCTGCGGGCGCTGGCCATCCGCACGGGACTTGACTCCATGCCGCAGGACCGCACCGGGCAGCGGGCGCTGTGGGAGATGCACGGCGCCATCCCCGACGACCTGGCCAGCCAGGTCCTGGTGCTCAACGTGGTGTGCCGCGGTTCCAATCTGGTCTCGGCCTGGCTGAACGACGCCAGCCGGTTCGGCGTCCCGTTCCGGCTCACCCTTCAGCAGCAGACCGCCTTCGACGTCGTGCCCATGCCCGGTGACATATTTGTCTGTGAGAATCCCGCCGTGCTCCGCGTCGCAGCATCCGACCTTGGCGCGGACTGCCCGCCGCTAGTGTGCACCGAGGGGATGCCAAGCGCCGCGTGCCACAAGCTGCTCGGCTCTGCCGTCACGCAGGGCGCCCGATTGCACTGGCGAGCCGATTTCGACTGGACCGGACTGCGCATCGTCGGTGCCGCCATCGCCTCCCACAGCGCGAGGCCGTGGCGGATGACCGCAGCCGACTACTGGCATGCGCTCGAGATGGGCGAGTCCACGCCGCTGACGGGATCGCCGACGGCCAGCCCATGGGACCCAGAACTCGCTGCGCGGCTGACTGGGCACGGCCGCGCGGTCATGGAGGAGCGCCTTATTGCCGTGTTGCTCACCGATCTCGCTCATGCCGCGCGGATGCATGTGTCCGCCCGGTTCCCTGGCGTTGAAGCAGCACCCTGAAGCGCTTGCGAGCTGGCGCCGGGCGGCTCACCGTACCGCCTTCTTGACCCGTGACCTGCGCAATCGTACTGGCAGCGGATTACCGGCAAACAGCACCTCGCGGTTCGCATGCTGGCACGTTCGGCCCACCTGTGAATGTGCCTGCGAGCTGGATGTTCGTACTCACCGCGCGCATCTTGATCCTTTCTGGTTGCAGTTGCGTCCGATCACTTTCGCGCTCGATGTGGACGAGGGGGTTTCGGTGCGGTCGCTGGCTGAGGCCTGCCGGCTCGGCCTCATAGCCGAGGGGCCAAACGGTGAGATCAGCTGGGCCGGGCACGAGCGTGAGCAGACCATCGTCACTACTGTGCTGGGTAACCTGGGCGGCGTTGCCGAAGCCGCCGGAGACTGGCCCGCGGCTGGCCGCTACCACGGCGAGGCGCTGCGGCTGCGGCGGGAGACAGCCGACGCGCGTGGTGTATTGCACAGCCTGCACGCCACGGGCCGGGTGCGGATCGCGCAAGGTGACCGCGCCGGCGGGCTGGCCCTCTTCGATGAGGCCGACCAGCTTGCCGCTGACCTGGATGAGCCGCTGGAGCGGGCGAAAGTGTCGCATTCCCGCGCCCAGCTGGCCCTGGCCGACGGCCGGCCTCAGGACGCCGAGAATCTGGCGGCGGCAGCGCTGGCGGCGTTCGAGCGCTGCAGCACGCGCTACGACGTGACGCACGCCCTGCTCACCTTGAGCCAGATCGCTGCGGCAGCCGGGCGCGAACGTGAGGCCGTCCAGCGAGGCGCTCACGCGCGGCAGCTCGTCGAACAGCACGGCTACGGGCTGCTCCGCCGGAGCAATCCCGGTACCGCATTCCCGCTCGGCGAGCGGATCACTGCGGCGATGACCGCGTACGCGTGCGGAGACGCCCTCGGCCTGCCATGGGAGCAGAAGGCCCGCCCGGCCAGCGCGGAGCAGATCGAGGCACTCCCGCCGCGCCAGGGATGGCCAGGTGGCGCGACGTCCGACGACACCGCGCTGACCATGCTCGTCGCGGGCTACCTGGCAGAACACGGTGACGACGCAGACGCGCGCACGTTGCTGGCCCAGATCGCCGAGCAGGCGCCGCAGATCAGAGGCCTCGGCCCGTCCACCCAGCGCGCCATCGAGCATTTCCGGACGGCCGGCGAGCTCCCGCAGGAAGACGGCGCCACCAACGGCGCCGCGATGCGCGCCCTGCCGATCGGGTGGGTGACTCCCCTGGATGCGGCTGAACGGCGCCGGGGCCTGGCGATCGAGCTGTCCCGCGCGACACACCCGAGCGCGCAGGCCCAGTGCGCGGCATGCGTGATAGCGGCATGCGGCTCGTGGGCCATCGAGGGCGCCAGCTCCCGGCTTATCGTTGAGGTGGCGGCTGGTGAAGCAGCTGAGGCGGCCCGAATATGTGGCGCAGACCCCAGACTGGAGCCAATGCTCCAAGCGGTTGCGGCCGGCACCTGGCAGGCGCCAGAAGATGGCGTGTCACTGGAGCCTTATCAGACCGTCGCGGCCGTGCTTTCCTGCGTACTGCGGGCCGCCAGCCTACGCGACGCGCTGCTGGAAGCGGTCCGCATGGGCGGTGACACCGACACAGTCGCCGCCCTCGTCGGCGGCCTCGCCGGCGCCCGCCACGCACCGGATCAGGTCACCGCCGCACTTCCATGGAGTACCGCCGTGCAGCTCCCGCCGGCGAACGACCTCGCCGACGTGGGGAAACGGCTCGCCCTCATGCGGGCATCCGCCGCCTGGGCCCCACACGGATAGGAGCGCGACGATCGCCACTGCCCTGCGCGGCTGCAGGCTGCCTGGTGCAACGCATTTGCGACTACTACGCAGGGTGAGTATTCGCCCTCGCGCAGACACTGAGTCCGATGAGTACGTAAGCAATGGCCTGGCGTTGAGGTCCTGGTCAGGCGGGAGAACGGCTGACTTCCCTTGGCCGCCTCCCGACTTGCACTCGCCGGCTCGGCTGCCATGTCTCAAACCAAAGTTCCGTAGCGGCAAGCGTGGTGGCCGCCCCGCAGGCGCCGCATCACCTATCGTTCCGGGCCATGTACGACGATTTCGAGCCGACCAGCGAGGTGTACCGCCTCATGCCACCACGGTGCCGGGAGAGCGAGCTGCGCGAGGCGCTCGCCGCGGCCCACGGCGTCACCAAGCCCGGCAGCGGCCTAGACGCCGGCGAGCCAGCGCCGCGGCGCTGGCGGCCGTCGGTGCTAGCGGGCATCAGGAGGGCATCGCGCCGGGCAGCGCTATGGCTCGGCGGCGTGATCACCCTCACGGTGGCGGGGGTACTCACTTTGGCGGTGTGGGCGCTGATCAACCGCTGGTGACGCTGGGGCGGCTGTACAGTGGCGCGCTGATATCCCGCCGTGGATAGCCCCATTGGCCCAGCGTGCCCCTGCCGGGACCGCTGGTGTAGCCTCCGGGCATGCCAGCAGATGACGAGGAACTCACCGACCAGTTCAAGGCCATCGGCTTAGCGGACGGATTCCATGACCACGACGTGGCGGCGCTGGCCAGGCTGACCGCTGCCGAGCGTGGTGCGCAGCAGGAAGTCCGGCAGCGACTGTACCTGTACGTTGACCGGATCTGGGATCACGTCAAGGCCCATTCCGCGGTGGAAAACCCGGCCAGTCACCCTGACTACAGCGCCGTGGCCGGCATGCGGGACCTGGCCGCCGAGCTGTACGGCAACGCCAGGGATGCGCGCGCAGCCGCCGGAGACGACCCCGACGATTAACCGGGCCCACCGCAGCGATCGAGCGCGTGGCCGTCACGGTCGGCGCTGCCTCGGCGGGCCGGAACGAAACGTTTCGTTTGTGACCGGGCGGTCCGGCGCGCGCCATTTGCGGTTCTGGGGCCCCGCCGGTTCCTGACTGTGCGAACGCGCCGGGTACTCCGGATACCGGATCTTCGATGAGTCGATCAGGATCGACTCATCGGCCTACCGGTGTGAGGATGTCCACGCTCAGGCTCTCACGCGGATCGAGGACTGTCCGGACGCCGCGAGCGTCGCCCCCTCGCGGCCGGGTCACAAGCTGCTCCGTTAGCTGCAGGCTGAGGCCGGCTGCGCGGAAGACACTTTGTACCTCAACGTGCAGAACAGGAGCAGTGCTGTAGTTGGTGATCTCGATCGTGCTGCTTCTCTGGTCCCTCATGACCACTTGCCGAGCCTGCGCCGCATCTCGGTCGGAACGCTCGGCCGCAGCTTCGCGCCAGCCGCGAGACGCGATGTACAGGGCCGCCACGGCCGCTCCGGCAGTTCCTACCGCTTTTGCCCATGCCGCCGAATCAGCCCACCAGTCCGTCACCGGGCCAACACTAGGCGCTGGGACGCGCGGTGGTGCCTCGCGCTCCACGCTTCGCCTATGTCTCTCTTCGCGGGCCGCCCGCGATGTCCCGCGATGTCCTGGGCAGTCAAACGACGGAGTGGGTGTCAGCTGGCATGCTCGCCCGGACGGCAAGCTCGACGAGCTGCGTGAGGTATACCCGCCAGCCCGGGGGCTGATCGCTTTGCGCGCCCGTCTCGGCCGGATACCTTCGGCGGATGCGGACGGTCCTCATCAGCGGCATCCCGGCAACGGGCAAGACGGGCTTCGGCGAGTGGCTGGCCCGTAACCGCGGCTTCCACCATTACGACTTCGAGAAGAATCCGGCGAGGCTGGACGTGCTCGCCATGGATCCGGCCGCCTTCATCGACGCGGCCCGCGCAGGACATCCGGACTTGGTCCTCACCTGGGGATTCCCGCCGAACGCGGTCTGCGTTACCAAGGTCGGAGAGCTGCACGCCGTCGGCCTCGTCCCGTGGTGGTTCGACGGTGACCGGGACGCGGCGCTGGAGAGCTACCGTCGCCGCCCGGACTATCCAGGCACTGACTTTTTCTGGGATCGCCAGCTCAGGGCTGTCGAGCAGGCCTGGCCAGAGCTCGTGGACCTCTACGACGACCGTCGCATCGATGTCATCGGACCAGGGCCCGCTTAGATGGATCCTGAAGAGATCTTCTCCCGGATGTTCCCCTGACTGCGAGCCGGTGCCGCAGTGTCAGTCTGAGGATCATGCCGCCAGCCCGCAGTGCGAGACCATTGGTCACGAGCCACTACTTGGCCAACACCGATCCAGGGACGACATATGGCCAAGCACCAGGGCCCGGACTGCAGCGGAAGCTGAACGGCCGCGCCGGAACCTGCACGTTGCCAGCCGGGTGGGGCACCGATCACAAGGGCTTCGGCCGATGCCGCAAGCACTTCGGGAACGCCCCGAACGTGATCAAGGCCGCTGAGAACGAGCGCCTCAGCGCCGAGACCAGCCGCGCACTGGAGGGCTTTACCGAGTTCACGGAGGTGACCAACCCGGTGCAGCGCCTGCGGCTGCTGGCTCGCCGGACCGAGGCCTGGATGGCCGCGCTGGAGATCAAGGTCGCGCAACTGACCTAGTTGCGGTACTCGGTCGAGAACGGCGAGCAGATCAGGGGCGAGATCGCCCTGTACGAGCAGGCGATGACCTCGACCGGGCGCCTGCTGGTTGACCTGGCGAAGCTGGGCTTAGGCCACATGTGAGCAGGCATGTGCTGGCGAGCACGCATGCAGCATCGATCCCGGTGGTTAATTCGCGGCGCGCCGGTCAGCGTGCTGGGCCATGATCTGGTTCGCGGTCGTTGTTCCCCCTCGTCCCGGCCGCAGAATCGGGTATGTCATGTGCATGCAGCCTGTCGCGTGGCCGGAGCCGGAGCCGCAGATCGCGGCGGCGATCGCGGCGAAGTACCGGGGTAAGCGGCCGCGGCCGCTGGCGGTGCAGATCCGCGACCGGCTGGGCCAGTGGCTGGGAGATGAGGATTTCGCGCAGGTGTTCGGGATCCGGGGCCGGCCGGGCTGGTCCCCGTCGCGGCTGGCGCTGGTGACGGTGCTGCAGCGGGCCGAGCACCTGACCGACCGGCTGGCGGCCGAGTCGGTACGGACCCGGATCGACTGGCAGTACCTGCTGGGGCTTCCCCTGGATGATCCGGGGTTTGACCACACGGTGCTGGCCGAGTTCCGGGGCCGGGTGGCCGATGCCGGCCTGGAGCAGGTGGTGCTGGATGCGCTGCTGGCGCTGCTGGCGGCCGGCGGGCTGGTCAAGGCGGGCGGCAAGCAGCGCACCGACTCTACCCATGTGATCGCCGCGGTGGCGGCGCTGAACCGGCTGGAGCTGGCCGGCGAGAGCGTGCGGGCCGCGCTGGAGGCGCTGACCGCGGCGCACCCGGCCTGGGTGGAGCAGCGGGTCTGCGTGCCCGATTTCGCTCGCCGCTACGCCACCCCGATGACGTCCTGGCGCCCGCCGGTGTCCCAGGCCCGGCGCGATGAGCTGGCGGTCGCCTACGCCAAAGACGGGTACGCGCTGCTGGAGGCCGTCTACGACAGGTCCTCGCCGGCCTGGCTGCGCGAGCTGCCCGCCGTGGACGTGCTGCGCCGGGTGCTGCTGCAGAACTACACCCGCACCATCACCGGGGACGGACGGGAGGTGATCAGGCGGCGGGAGAAGGAGCCGGAGGGCGACGGACTCCCGCACGGCCATACCCGGATCGCCTCACCGTATGACACCGACGCCCGGTGGGGCGTCAAGCGGGACACCTTCTGGCTGGGCTACAAGCTGCACATCACCGAGACCTGCGACGATCCCCCGCCGTGCACCTGCCGCCCCGGCCCGGCAGCGCAGCAGCCCCCCGGCGGCGGCCGGGACCATGACCAGGGCTGCGCCCAGGCGTGCTTCCCGAACCTGATCACCAACGTGGCCACCACCGACGCCACCGTGACTGACAACCAGATGACCGAGCCGGTCCATGACGCGCTCGCGGCCAGGAACCTGGCCCCCGGCCGGCATTACCTCGATTCGGGATACCTCAGCGCCGCCTTGGTGGTCTCGGCACTGACCACCTGGGGCATCGCGCTGACCGGGCCGCTGCTGGCCGATACCTCCGCCCAGGCCCGCGCGGGCAACGGCTACGCCCGCGCCGACTTCACCGTCGACTACGACCACAAGACCGTCACCTGCCCCCGGGGCAGGACATCGGCGTCCTGGACGCCGTGCGCCCAGCGAGGCAAGGACGCGATCGTGGCCACCTTCTCCGCCAGCGACTGCGGCCCCTGCCCGGCCCGCAGCCTGTGCACCACCGGGAAGCGACGGCAGCTCACCGTGCTGCCCCGCGACCTGGCCGAAGCCCAGGCCGCCGCCCGCGCCGCCGAACAGACGACCGGATTCCAGGCTGACTATGCTCGCCGCGCCGGCGTCGAAGGCACCATGCACCAGGCCGCCAGCCACGGCGCGCGGCGCGCCCGCTACCGCGGCCTGCCGAAAACCCGCCTCGACCACGTGTACATGGCCACCGCGCTCAACCTGCTCCGCCTGGAAGCATTCTGGACCGGCACGCCACTAGACCGGCAGCGAACCAGCCACCTGGCACGCCTCGAACTCAGCCTCGCCGCATAGAAACCGAATTAACCACCAGGATCAGCATCGTGTTCAAAACAGATACATGTGTATTGAGCACAAACGGGCAATTCAGACATCCGGACGTGACTACCCCGCTCATACATGCCAGAAAATCGCTCGCGCGTGGGCAGTCCGATTTTCCCGCCGCCGCCGGAATGCTCTTATACTGCGCCCGGTTTGCCCGTTTCTGGAATTGGCCAGGAAAGGTGGGCCGACGGCGCATCCCGTTTGCCAGCGGCGGGGTATCGGCGCATGATCACGGCATGGAGAATTTCGGGGGCACCGACGTGCCGCGCGAGGGGGGCAGCGAGTCTGTCCAGCAACCTGAGGGGGACGGGCATGCGGTGCTGCTGCCACCGCAAGAGGAACCTGGGGAACTCCCACACCGACCGGAGGCGGATTCCGGGGAGCCGCCACCCGGCGGAGACGGCGAGGCCGGGGGTGCTGGCACAGAGACCGGCGACCGGATTGCGGAATCGGACGGGGAGCCTGGGGGCGAGGGTTATGACCGGATGGCCGCGGCGACCGCGGCCTACGAGAAGCTGGCTGTCATGGCTGGCGAGTTCAACGGCGTGATAATGCGGATCGTGGTGCAGCAGATGAATACGAAGCTGGCCCTGGAGGCTGCTGACGGGCGGGACGCGTTCGAGCACCAGGTTGAGGTGGCCGAGCAGGTGCAATCGGCAGTGCAGCAGATGCAGCAGGCGCTCGCGGAGATGCTGCGCACAGGTGCTGGACAGGATCCGGGCCTGGCATTCACTGCCGCTGCGCAGGCTGAATCGGCCAGGAGTGGCACGAAGTATGCGAGGAAGCATTGGCCGGGGCGCCTGTGGGATGCCGCCTGGGGCTGGTTGAAGGGGATGTTCCCGCTGTTGTGGAGCATTATCGGGCACTTGGTCACGGTGAAGGAGTGGACGGTGACCGGCCAGGCCGGCGGCAGCATACTCGGCTTCCCGCAGGCGAGCGTCTCTGTCACGTTCGGCAAGCCGTAAAGTCCGGAGCCGCTTCCTGGCGTGCTTATGGACCCTAGGCTGCCGTCATGATCACCATTGCCGCAGCGGTAAGGATGGCCGGATGCTTGCCGGAATCGGCCACCAGTAGCTGATGTCGGTCCGGGCGGGATATTTTCCACAGATGAGGGACTGGATAACGCGCGTGGTGAGGATCCGCACGACTCATGATGGTGCTGGTCGCGCGCGCGGCATCGTCACCGGCATGGGCGCTACTCCCCGACTGGCCCTGGCTGAACTGCGGCGCGAGGCGGAGGGACTGGCGCAGCAGGCGGGTCAGGAGGCTCAGGCGGCTCAGGCGGCCAGGGAGGCGGCCGAGAAGGCGGCTCGGGAGGCAGCCGAGAAGGCGGCCGAGGAGCCAGCCGAGGTGGCTCGCCGCCGCGCACAGGACCTCCCGGATGGCGGGCGGCGGGCGTCGGCGCTGCGGACCAGTGGGCGTCCGGAGCCGGCGCGGCCGGCCAGCGGGCAGCGATCGGTGATACCTGTCGACAGCGGGCCGCCGGAATGGCGGTTCGAGGTTGTCGATGTCCGCTTGACGCCCGCCCTGATGGAGGGCGGGGGCAGCGGCTGGCTGGCCTACGGGACACTGGCCCGGGAAGGTAATCCCCCGCAAGCGAGTACCACCGGCGCCGGGAGCGGCTCCTATGGCGGGGACCGTGGTGACCGGGGTGGCCGGGGTGACCGCGGTGGCCGGGAGACGCGCTGAGAAGGTGGGCCTTCGCGGCGGGTCACCGGGGCCTAGCGACATCCGCCGGGGCTTAGCCCGGACGCTCTAGGCTTCCGCCGTGATCACCCTTTCGACTGGCCCGGACTGGGCCAGCATCGTCACCGCGATTGGCACCGTGCTCGTGGCCATCGTCGCGGTGGGCATCGCGCTGTGGTCGGAGTGGCGGACCGGCAAGCGCCTTGCGGATGAGCGGGCTTTCAGTCGTGCCCAGATCGAGGAGGAGCGCCGGATAGCCCGTAACGGGGAGCAGTTCTCCGAGGCGTACGCCGTCCAGGTGGTCCTGGGTGAGCGGAGCACCGGGGAACCTGGCGAGAGGTCCGCCTCGGCGAGCCGCCTGGGCGCGATCGTCATAAACCATGGCCGCTACGCGATCACTGGTATCGAGGCGCAGCTCCGGCTCGGCAGTAGCAATCCCAGCCTGGTCTCGTTCACCGGACGCGAGCGGGTGCCAGGAACGAAGGATCTTGACGCCAGGCTCCGCAATCGCCGTACCTGCCCGGGCGCCGGTCACCGTCCTGGCTGAAGATCAAGAACCGCCGGGTCACAGACGTCACCGTAGGAGGCATCAGCCCCGGCCAGGGTGAGCGGGCCGGGCGGCTTCGACAGAACGAGACCGTATCATCGTCGCCCAGATCGCCGGTGCCGCCAGCCGCAATGCCCGCACCCATCCCCTCACCCAGGCGGAACTGCAGGACGCGATCGCGGAACTGGCCGCGGTCGTGGACGGGCGGGCCGACCTGCTGGCCGAGCACGCGGGGCTGGCGGTCGGCCGCCATGAGGGCGACCTGGACGAATCCCATCATCTGCGAGCCGCCCAGTTGTGCATCGATGCCGGGGCTGACACCAGTCTTATTCCGCGCTGGATCGAGGAAGGACACCGCCGCGGCGCCGCGGCAGTAGCCAAGCGCCGTAGGAGATTAACCAGCCGGCCCGCCAGGCACCCGGAAGAACCATGCGAGACCTCGAACCGAACCCGGCTGACGGTCATCGCCACTCGCCACTGGGTCCTCCTCTTTGGCATGGCGGCCCGGTCTCGATGTTGCGCTTTCCTCCCGCGTGCTCGTTGCCACGGGTCACTCCAGGGTTTCGCTGAGTTTGTCGAGGTGGGTCCTGGTGGCTGCGGGGGCGAGTGCAGCGTCGCGGATGCGGGCGAAGGTTTCCTTGTAGGCCTGCACCTCGGCGGCCTTGGTCACCTCCTGCATTGCGGTGTCGTTCTCCAGGTAGACGACGCTGGGATCCTCGTCGTCGGGGAAGTCGAAGATGTTGATCACGCTGCTCATGCCCGGATGCGGGCCGCCCGCGAACCGCAGCATCCGCAGGTCGACACCGGGGCGGCGGCTCATCGCGGCAAGGTGCGCGAGCTGGGCCCGGCGATCCTCCTGGCTGCCCCAGCGGTACAGCAGCGAGGCCTCGGTGATCACCGCCATCAGCCGCGGTGCCGTGCCATCGGCACGGTCGAGGATCTGCTGGCGGCGCAGACGCGCCGCAAGCGCCCGCTCACGCCACGGCGGCGGCCAGGGCCCGACTCCCAGCAATGCTTCTATATAGGCCCGGGTCTGCAACAGCCCGGGCAGCACCAGCGGCATGTAGACGCTGATCCGCACCGCGTCGTTCTCGAACCCGGCGAACTCATTGC
>DASWFT010000650.1:0-16314 GCA_036394075.1 Streptosporangiaceae bacterium | reverse complement strand
CTAGCGGCCAGACCCCGTCTATCGAGTGTGCAGAGCGGCCCAAGGTCGGACTCAGTGCGGCGTCAGGCCTACCGCGTGACGGGTTCGAGCAGGTTGATCAGGGCGGGTTGGTCGAATTGCCTGGCCCAGTCCAACGGCTTTGCTTGATGGTGCTTGCCGGGGATGTTCAGGTCGGCACCCAACTCCAGGGGGCAGGCTTGCCGGCGTCGAGTGTCATTCCACCAGAATTCCCGGTGATTGCCGAAGCAAGCTGCCGGTCGAGGAGCCAGGGATCACGACTCCTCGACCGATCCGGTGACTGCGCGCACGATCGCTTTGACATGGATCCGCGCCCCGTCGAGATGAGGGAAGTCCGTATTCTCGGGTCGGAAGACAAACGCCAAATCGGTGCCGGCGAGGAGGATCTCGTCTACTCCCTCGTGATCGATCAGTCGATGAGCGAGGGACCTCAGAGTTTCGAACTCTTCAGGAGACGCTCGTTCAGTCTCAACAATCCTTCGGTAGATGTCGCCGACCTGACCGAACGTCGCGGGCGGCAGCGGCACGACTTCGGTCACACCTCGCAGACGGCCGAATAGTTCCGTCTGCATAGTCACATGAGCGCCAAAGATTGCCGTCCGCCGGAGTGCGCGACGTTTTGACTCTGCGGCGATTGCATCAAGCAGGCTGATCATCGGCAACGGAGCGAGCACCTCCAACTCTTTGGCGCATACCTGTGGTGAGAAGGCCGGGATCGTCGCAACATCAGCTCCGGCCGCGGCAAGTTGCTTCAACAGCCCCGCGAGATACTCCGCCAGTCTTCGCGTCTCTCGCGCTTCTGCAAGTCCCATTACGTGGCCAACGTCGGCGTGGACCATCACAAGATGCGGAGAGAGGCCTCGCGCGACGTGAGCCTCGACCAATGAGCGGTAGTAAAAGACGCCTGCACCGACGCCCAGGCCAGTCACCAGGCCCAGGGTCTTCGGCTCCGCCGCTTGCGTCACTGCAGACCTCCGAACTGATTGCGCCCTTGCGCCCTGTGTTCCCAGTGACTTGCGCTCTTGCAGTTGGGTCGCAGTCCGGCACTGGTGATGTCCCGTTTGGCGTGCTTGGTCGCTATACCCCGCGACACATGGACGAACATGTGCCAAATGGTACAGAAACCACGTCTCCGAGGAGCCCCCGACTGGGGCGTTAGAGCGAAATGCCTCTCGCAAGGCCGGTCACCACGCCCTGTCCAAGTGATCGCTACGGTCGACGGAAGGTTCAGCCCAGCTCGTTGATGCGGATGAGGGTGCCTACGGGTCGCGAACGCGCCCACGGGCACGGGCTCGGGCAGCCGGGGACCGATATACCGCTCACGGCGTGCACGTGCGGAGCCGAGCACGCCCAGGCACACGCGGCTGGCTAGACCGGCGGGGGCGAGCCGGGCAGCACTCGGCCACGCCCTGGCCTGTCGGCTGCCGCGGCCCGGCACCGCGGCCCCGCGACGCACGCGGTCAAGCCGGCCGGGACCGGGTTCACGGTGGTTCCCCGGCCGATTCCGGTGAAGGACGGCCAGGGCCGGCGCTCCCGGCGCCGGGGGGCCCGGGCCCGTAGAGGACTGAGATGAAGCGGTCGTACGCCTGGTCGACTTCTTCGATGTCCCCGGTCGCCAGGAGGTCGAGGAGCAAGCCCCGCACGACGGCGACGCCGAGCCGGGCGTCTACCCGGGCGTCTTTGTCCTGCCATCCCAGTTCGACCAGACCGTTGGCCACCGGGGTAACCCAGGACGCGACGATATCGTCCAGGAACCCTTCCGTTCCGGGGCGGCCCCGGAGCGCGAGGGAGTACAGCTCGAAGAACAGCCGCTCTTGCGGCCAGAGGCTGGCGTCGCGGATCTCGCGCCAGAACTGCCTCGGGTCGCCGTTCCGGAACCCGGCCAGGCGAGTCCGCTGGACCTCCTCGACTGCTCGCGCCACCTCCACGAGCAGGCCCTGCCGGGACCCGAAGTGGTAGATCAGCATCCGGTGGCTGGTTCCGATCGCGGCAGCGATCTCGCGGAGGCTCAGGTCAGCAATCCCGCCCACTAGGGCGTGTTCGACGGCCTTCGCCAGGAGCCTGTCCTTTGCTTGCGATGCGGGCACAAGACACTGTACCATCTGGTTCAGTGAACCAGATGGTACAGCGAGAGGTTCCGGTGCCAGGCTGACGGCGGGAGCGAGAGGTAAAACTTACCCGACCGGAACAGCTTGGTCGTCGGTGTCAGGCGCGGAGGTGTCAGGCGCGGAGACTTATTCCGAGCAGGCCCGCGGGGAGCAGGCGAGATCAGGTGCTTTCGAACCGGGCGCCCAGGGGCTGTGGAAAAGTGGCCGATTTAAGGAGAACGAGCGCCTGGCTACGTCCTATTTAACGGCATGCCCGCGAAGGATTACGAGGCGGGAATCACCTTGAAGCCGAATCCACGAGCACACAAATAGCCTGGAATGCATTGGGATAGAGCGTACACATGACGAGTCGCGCGCCGCTCTCTGCGCAAGTTCTGCCCGCGGATGCCGGGGCAGCTTGCCGCAGCCGCAGGCCTTCAAGGCGTCACATGGTCAAGCCCGCGCCAGTCAGGGGCCAGGCGAAAGCCGCAGCGGTACGTTGTCTGCCAGCGGGGTTGTCATCGGCGAACGTCGCGGCGCGCGCGTATGGAGGACAGAGGTGACTGACTATCAGACCGTCCGCTACGAGCGGGACAATCATGTCGGGACGCTGACCCTCGCGCGGCCGGCGAAGCACAACGCCCAGAACCCGCAGATGTGGCAGGAACTCGCCGATCTTGGCAGCGAGCTACTGCCCGACCGGACCCTGCGGTGCCTGGTGGTGACCGGCGAGGGCCCGAGTTTCTCTTCGGGGATTGACTTGGCTGAGGGGCTGGCCGGACTCATCGCGGATTTCGCGGCCAGAACAGAAGAAGACCGTAGTCTCAAGGCGGGGTTGTCGGTGGCGGGGACCTTCAGCTGGATCCCCAGGCTGTCCTGCCCGAGCGTCGCCGCCGTACAGGGCCACGCCTACGGTGCGGGCCTGCAACTCGCTATTGCCTGCGATTTCCGCATATTCGGCCAGAGCGCCAGAGTTGGCCTGACCGAGACCCGGTACGGGATACTGCCGGACATGGGCGCCACCGTGCGCCTGCCCCGGATCGTCGGGGAGGCCCGGGCCCGCGAGCTGATCCTGCTCGGCGAGGTCATCGGCGCCGACGAGGCCGTCCGCATCGGCCTGGCAAATCGCGTGGTGGCAGACGCCGACCTGCTGTCGGCCGCAAGCGAGTTCGCGCTGAAACTGGCCGCCCAACCGCCCCTGGCCGTACAAGGAGCGCGGCGTGCACTGGACGCCGCCTGGTACCGCCATCCTGAAGACAGCCTCACCGTGGCCGTGGATGCGCAGATCCGGTGCCTGGAATCGGCCGACTTCAAGGAGGCGCAACGTGCGATGGCGCAAGGCCGCAGTCCAGAGTGGAGAGGACGCTAGTGAACCCTCGTCCGCCGCTGGCCAGCGCGACGCGCTGGCCCGGGCCCGGGACCACCTGTTCCGGCTGCAGCACGAGCACGGCTGGTGGCACGCCGAACTGGAGACGAACGTCACCACGGACGCGGAATACCTGCTGTTCCGTGAGTCCCTCGGCATACGCGACGCGGAGCGGACGGCCGCCGCGGCCGCTGGATCTGCCGCGGCCAGCGCGAGGACGGGACCTGGCCCAACTATCATGGCGGCCCCGGCGACCTGTCGACCACGGTCGAGGCGTACGTGGCGCTGCGGCTCGCCGGCGACCCGGCCGGGGCGGCCCACATGACCCGGGCGGCACAGTGGATCCGCGCGCAAGAGGCCACCAGGGGTGTTCACCCGAATGTGGATGGCGATGGTCGGCCAGTGGTCCTGGGACGACCTGCCCGTCATCCCGCCGGAGCTGATCTACCTGCTCGCGTGGTTCCCGCTTAACATTTACGATTGGGCGTGCTGGGCGCGGCAGATCATCGTGGCCTTGGCCATCGCCGGCACCTTCCGGCCGTCACGGCCGCTGCCGTTCGCGGTCGGCGAGTTGCGTGGTCTGGTCATTAAAGGCATCGTGCCCATTCGAGGGCCTGCCTGACACGTGCGCGGGTGAGGCCGAAGGCCGGCTCGGTGGTGATGAGCCTGGTCGGGGCCTGGCGGCCATGGCTCCAGGCCCCGGCCTCGGGAGTGTGAGCGTCGTCGATCCACGCGGCCGGCCACTTTCCTGCGCGGGACGCGATGAGCGGGACTTTCGCGCTGGGCGGTGACGGGCCTGACAGCATGGAGAGCACGGGCAGGGAGCCGATGTGCAGCAACGGGGCCAGCAGGCGGTTGGCGTCCCCGTTCCAGAAGGTCGCCCAGATGATGTCGAACGCTGCGAGCAGTTCAGTGATCCAGGTGCCGTGCTCGGGTTGCCCCGGAAATGCTCTTCCCCGGAGAACAAATCGTGGTCGGCGAACCCAGACGGGGCAGACGGGGCCGAACAGGTTGAGCACCCCGTCAACATCGAGAAAGAGCACCGGACCCGGCGGGGCACCCAGCGGTTCGGGGACAGGGCGCGGTGCCGGTGAACCGCCAGATCACGACCACGCTGGCCAGCCCTCGACCGCGAACACCTCGGCCAACGCGCGAAGCCCCGCAAGCGGCGTGCGTCCGCCACCGATGGGAGGCCAGCACCGGTAAACGCCTGACGCTCGCGTCGCTCCACCTCGCGCGCGACAGCGACGAGCAGCGCGACCCGAAGTGGCAGATGAGCACCCGATCCCTCGCTTGCGAAGCTGTCACACCTAACTGTACCATGTGGTTCACGAACCAGTTGGTACAGTTAGGAGCGGACGATCACCGATGAGCCAGCTACACGTGGAGGCGGAAGGCACCACCGGCGCGGATCCCGAGGTCGTTTGGTCGCTGGTGGCGGACGCCAACAGCTACCCCTCCTGGGGTCCCTGGAGCGACGGCGGCTACCAGCCGGCGTCGCTGGGCCCGTCCCGGAAGGGCTCCGTCCAGTGGTTCCGCTACGGCCGGCGCACGACGAGCGTCGAAGAGATCCTGGAGGCCGAAGAACCCCGGCGGCTGGTCTACACCGTCATTCGCGGCATTCCGGTACGGAACTACCGGGCGGAGGTGACACTGACCCCGGTAGCCCCCAGGGGCACGTCGGTCCGCTGGACGGCAACCTGGGACGGGACGTTCATGGGCCGGATGGTGCACCGCCGGATGCAGCAGGTCTACCTGCGGGTCATGACCGCCCTGATCGCCGCGGCCGACCACCAAAGCGACCCGAGCCAAAGGTCCGGCTGACCGGCTCGTGAACAGCGGGAACACAGGAGCGCCAGCGCAGCTGTTCCGGGCGCGTGCCGGGCACTTTGTCGCGTTGGCCCGCTTGGACGGTGAGTTCGGTCCACCGGGCGCGCTTGCCGGGCGTGGCGGCCTTTGCGGGCCGCAGGAGGCTTGGGATTACGTCACGGCTGACCGCTGTGCCGGACGCTGTTGGTCACCAGAATCCCTGGCCAGCAGCAGCACCACATCCGCGTGCGGGTGAGACTCACCCAGCACGGCAGCCACGAACGCGCGGGCCACCCGCACCTGCTCGGGCACCGCCGGGATCGTCATGCTCGCCGGAACTGCCGCCTCGGACATCAGGCCACCAAACCTCCCTGGCCCGCCTGGCCCGGATGAGCACCGGGAACGGCAGCGGACACAGGACCAATGCACCCCTCATTCCGCCCGCCACGTCAAGCCGAACGGGGGCACCGCAACCGGGCAGCGCGGCAGCACCACGCACCCGGGGACGGCCCGAACTATACCAATTGGTCTAGACCTATCTCGCGATTGGTCTGGACCATGTCCCCCCAGGTATCAGCACGGATTCAGCACGAGGCCCGGAAACGACGGGAAATAACCGGCACGATTCGGGTAAACCGGACACGAGAACGGGCCGCCCCACTCCCCCGCACGACGGCCCGCCTTCCACCAGATGACTCGGTAAAACCGCAGGTCAGGCTACCGGACGTCCAGGCCGGTGAGGGCGCGGCCGATGATCAGGCGCTGGATCTCGGAGGTGCCCTCGAAGATCGTGAAGATCTTCGCGTCCCGGTGCCAGCGCTCGACCGGGAAATCGCGGGTGTAGCCGTTACCGCCGAGCACCTGGATGGCCTGCTCGGTCACCCGTACGGCGGTCTCCCCCGCGACCAGCTTGGACATGGATCCCTCGGCGTCATCGAGGGCGATGCCCTGGCGCGCCATCCACGCCGCCCGCCACACGAGCAGCCGGGCCGCGTCCACCGACGCCCGCATGTCGGCGAGCATGAACGCGATGGCCTGGTTCTGCCCGATGGGGCGGCCGAACTGGACCCGCTCCCTGGCATAGTCGCGGGCGTACTCGAAGGCCGCGCGGGCGACACCGACCGCCATAGCCGCAACGCCAGGCCGGGACGCCTCGAACGTCTTCATCGCCGCCTGCTCGCCGCCCCGGCCGCCCGCGCGCACCCGGCTCAGCCGATTGTCCAGCCGGTCCTTGCCGCCGACCAGGCAGCGTCCCGGTACCCGCACGTCGTCGAGCACGACCTCCGCGGTGTGCGAGGCGCGGATCCCGTGCTTGCGGAACTTCTGGCCCTGGCTCAGTCCCGGCGTCCCTGGCGGCACGATAAAACTCGCCTGGCCGCGGGTGCCGAGCGATGGGTCAACCGAGGCCACGATGACGTGCACGTCCGCGATGCCGCCGTTCGTGGCCCACGCCTTTGTTCCGTTAAGTAGCCATTCGTCGGTGGACTCGCGGTATTCGGCGCGGGTCCGTATGGACCCGATATCACTGCCCGCGTCCGGTTCTGAGGCGCAGAACGAGCCCAGCTTCACGTCCCCTGGTCCGCCGAACATCTGTGGCAGCCACTCCCCGACCTGCTCCGGGGTGCCGTTGCTGGTCACCGCGACCGCGGCCAGGGTGGTGCCGACCAGTGCGAGAGCTATCCCCGCGTCGCCCCAGAACAGTTCCTCAAAGGCGACCGGGATGCCGAGGCCGCTCGGCTCCAGCCACTGCTGGCCGAAGAAGTCGAGCGAGTAGAGCCCGACCTTGGCCGCCTCCTCCAGGACAGGCCACGGGGTCTCCTCCCGCTCATCCCATTCCGACGCCGCGGGCCTGATCGTGCCGACCGCGAAGCCATGTACCCAGTCGCGCATCTCGCGCAGGTCGGGGCCGAGGTCCAGGGAGAAGGCCCCGGGGGTGTCAAGGTCACTGGTCATCGACGTCCTCGCGGGCCTGGCGGATCAACCGTTATGTTACTGAAGAGTAGCATATGCCGGGGCCGGAACCCAGGGCCGGATTACTCGCTTCCGTGCCGGTCGAGGAACTCGTACACGTCGGACTCGTCCACGCCGGGGAAGCTCCCGGTCGGCAGCGCGGACAGGATGTGCGAATGCGCCCGGGCCGACGGCCAGGCCATGCCCTCCCAACGGGCCGCGAGCCCCGCCGGGGGACGCTGGCAGCACTCGCCGTCCGGGCACGCCGACGTCATCCGCGTCGACGTGGCCCGGCCGCGGAACCATCGGGCGTGCTCATACGGGGTGCCAAGAGTGATCGCGAACCCGCGCTCGGCGCCCGGGTCGACGTGCGCGACGCACCAGAACGTGCCGGTGGGGGTGTCGGAGTACTGGTAGCACGGCGAGAACCGGTCAGCCGTGGCGAACACCTGGCGGCCGGACCACTGACGGCACATCCGCTGGCCCTCGATCGCGCCGGTGGCGTCGGCCGGCAGCACCAGGCCATCGTTCTCGTACGCCTTGTAGATGATGCCGCTTTCGTCGTTCTTCACAAAGTGGCAGGTCAGGCCGAGATGATGGGTGGCCAGATTGGTGAAGCGGTGGGCCGCCATCTCGTACGACACCGAGAACACGTCCCGCAGGTCCTCGACGGACAACTCCCGGCTCTGCTTGGCGTCGAGCAGGAACCGCGCGGCTGACCGCTCCGGGACGAGCACCGCGGCTGCGAAGTAGTTCGCCTCGACCCGCTGCCGCAGGAAGTCGGCGAAGTCCTTCGGCGTGTCGTGGCCGAGCACGAAATGCCCAAGCGTCTGCAGCAGCACCGCCCGGGGCGAGTGCATGCCCATGTTCTCCTGCTTCAGGTAGATCCGGTGGTTGCGCAGGTCAGTGACCGACCGGACGGACCGCGGCAGGTCCTGCGCATACCTGACCGCAAAACCATGCCGCATAACGATCGCCATGATCGTGCCCTGGGACAGTGCGCCGTCACGATAGCTAACGTCGTCGAGCGCGCGGGCCGCGGCGGCCTCGATGTCCTCGAAGTAGTTGCCCCGCTCGCGCATCGCACCGCGCAGCACCGCGTTCGCCATCCGGGCCTCCTCCGGCGTGGCGGTCGGCCTGGTGCGCTGCCTGCGCAATTCCGAATAGAGCGCGACGATGTGCTCGAGCACGTCGTTCGGCACCCGGGCACCGGCCTTCAGGTGCGGCAGGCCGAGGTCGCGGTATACGGGGTCGCGCTGCGCCTCCTCCACCGCGATCTCCAGCCGGGCCCGGCGGCTCGGCGGCTGGTGCCGGAGGAGTTCCCCGGCGGGCACGGACAGCGCCGTGGCCAGCGACTCGATAAGCGACAGCTTGGGCTCCCGGCGGCCGTTCTCCAGCAGAGATAGCGCGGAGGGGGCACGGCCCACCCGCTCGCCAAGCTCGGCGAGCGTGATCCCCTGAGCGCGTCGCAGGTGCCGCAGACGCTGCCCGAACGTTGCCAGGTCTAGACCACTTGATGGCAAGTCTTGCGCGTCTTTCGTGCTGAACTCCGTCATAACTTCATGTTAAGTGAAAATCATCAAATATTCAGGACCTTGGGCTCTTGGCCTCGACACTGCCTCCGACACACCCTGGGGTTACCAACCCAGGGGACGGCATACGTCGGGAGGACCCAGTGAGCGATCGTCGCCTCGAGGGCACACATTCAGCAGGAGCCAGCAACGGGCAAAGAGGCGAGAGCCTCAGCGGGCACACGGGCGAGAGCCTCAGCGGGCACACGGGCGACAGCCTCAACGGGCGCGGCGGCCCCAGCCCCGTGCATGAGCAGGCCGCAGGATTGCGCCGGAAGTGGGCCAGCGACCCGCGCTGGCGCGCCATCGACCGCACCTACACCGCCGAGGACGTGCTGCGGCTGCGTGGCAGCGTGCAGGAGGAGCACACACTGGCCCGGCTGGGCGCGGAACGGCTGTGGACCCTGCTGCAGCAGGAGGACTTCGTCTCCTCGCTCGGCGCCATCACCGGCAACCAGGCGGTGCAGCAGGTCAAGGCGGGCCTGCAGGCCATCTACCTGTCCGGCTGGCAGGTGGCCGCGGATGGCAACCTGGCCGGCGAGACCTACCCGGACCAGAGCCTGTACCCGGCCAACTCGGTGCCGCAGGTGGTCCGCCGGATCAACAATGCGCTGCTCCGCACCGACCAGATCACCTGGTCGGAATCGGATGGCGACACCACTGCGCAGCCGCACTGGATGGCGCCCATCGTGGCTGACGCGGAAGCGGGCTTCGGCGGCGTGCTCAACGCGTTCGAGCTGATGAAGGCGATGATCGCGGCCGGAGCGGCCGGCGTGCACTGGGAGGACCAGCTAGCGTCCGAGAAGAAGTGCGGCCACCTCGGCGGGAAGGTGCTCATCCCGACCGGCCAGCACATCAAGACACTGAACGCCGCGCGCCTCGCGGCCGACGTCTGCGGCGTGCCGACGCTCGTCGTGGCCCGCACCGACGCGCACGCCGCCACGCTGATCACCAGCGACGTGGACGAGCGCGACCGGCCCTTCGTCACCGGCGACCGGACGGCGGAAGGCTTCTTCCGGGTGCGCAACGGGATGGCGCCGTCCATCGCGCGCGGCCTCGCGTACGCGCCGTATTCGGACCTGCTCTGGATGGAGACCTCGACCCCGGACCTGGACGTGGCGCGGGAGTTCGCGGACGCCATCCACGCGCAGTACCCGGACCAGTTGCTGGCCTACAACTGCTCGCCGTCCTTCAACTGGCGCAAGCACCTCGATGACGGCACCATCGAGAAATTCCAGCGCGAGCTCGGCGAGATGGGATACAAGTTCCAGTTCATCACCCTGGCCGGCTTCCACGCCCTGAACTACTCGATGTTCGACCTGGCCCGGGGATACGCGGCCGAGGGCATGCCCGCCTACGTGCGGTTGCAGGATGCCGAGTTCGCTGCGGAGTCCCGCGGCTACACGGCCACCCGCCACCAGCGCGAGGTCGGTACCGGCTACTTCGATCTGGTCACGTCCGCCATCACGCCGGACGCCTCAACCGTCGCGCTGAGCGGCTCCACCGAGAGCGAGCAGTTCTCGGCCGCGCACTGAGCGCCCACGGTCGAGTCCCGTGCCAGTGGGATAGGACGCTGCGGTCCTATCCCACTGATGAATGTGCCATGGCCACATCCGCGGGTCGGACGCGAGCGGGCTGGCTACGGCGACAGCAGGCCGGCCGGTGGGGGCGGACGGCGGGGCTCGTCCTCGTCCACGCCGCCGCCATCGTCCCGGCCATTGTCGTCCCCGTCCGCCCACCACCGTGAGGGCACGAACAACGGGAAAATCATGGCGAAGCCAAGCAACGCGAGCACGCCGCTCACCAGCATGACGTGGAAGCCAGCCCCTGAAGGAGCCTGCTTCAGGGGGATCAGCTTGACCGCGAGCGTGCCGCTCATGCCGAGGAGCGCGGTCCAGGCCAGGAGCACCAGGCCCGGCAGCCCGGTAGCCAGCGGCGAAATCCTGGGTGCGGCTATCAGGATGCCGAGCAGCAGGCCCACCCCGGACAGGGCGCCGAGCGCGCTGAGGCCGCGGTTGCTGGTCAGGCTCAGTCCCTCGGCAGGCAGGGCGGACATGCGGGTTACTCCCCAACCGCCGCCGAAGAACAGCGCCACCGCCAGGGCGATGGCCAGGCCGAGGCCGATCCAGTGCCGCATATAATCACCTGCCCTCTGCAGCTGCCCGCACCGGAGATGGTGGCGCAGCGACTCTACTTGACCCCGCCTTGACCCGGCTGCGATAACGCCCGTGCGTGCCGGCGGCCGCCGGCGCACCGTCGCTGGCCAGCCCGTTCATCCCGGCTCCCGGGACACCACCGCAGCCCGGGGATAAATCCTGCGGGCCAGCCCGGCGGGCCCGCAGCGCGCGGCGGGCCGAGACACGGGCCCTGTTCAGCGGCTCGAGAATGGCGTACGGCACCCAGGCGTCCCGCTCGACAAGATGAAATTTCATGCCGCGGGCACCGGGCGGGGCCGAATATCCGGGCGGCCGGTAGCGCCGGAAATCAGCGGCCATGCGGTGAAAGAAGTCGCGCCGGCTCCGGCTCGGGACAAGCCCGCTGGACAAGACCGTGCTGTAGTGCTCCATGGCCCGGGCGAACACCGCCTCGCGAACCGCCGGGGTGATCGGCGGCCGCCCGGCTGGCCAGCATTTCTCGTCCATGGAGGCGAACACCTGGGCGTAGGAGGAAAAGATGGCGAAATGGGCCATGCTTTTCGTCGCCAGGAACGACCGCCTGCGGCGCCGGTAAATGTAGCAGACCCGGTCCAGCACCGCGATGCGGCGCGCACTCAGCAGGACGGCGCAGCTGACCGGCACATCCTCATGAATTCCCGGCGGAAACGGCACCCCGAGGTCGCGGAGGAAGTCCCGCCGGATCACCTTGCTCCACGAGGTCATGGTCCGGTTGATGAGGTCCGGCCACTGCGCCAGCGTGACCGTCGTGTGATCGCCCGGCACGTGATCGCCCGGCACGTGATCCCCGGACTCCTGATCGCCTGTCGCATGATCGCCTGTCGCATGATCGCCGGGCTCGTGACCGCCCGGCTCGTGACCGCCCGGCTCGTGATCCCCGGGCTGCTGACCGCCCGTCGCATGATCCCCCAGCAGGTGATCGCCCGGCTCGTGACCGTCCCGCGGGTGACCGTCCGCCACGGCGGGCGCGGGCCGCAGGCTGCCCCCCGGGCTCCGCTCTGTCCGGCCTGACGCGTGCAAGCTCCGATAGTCGATGAGCAGCACGTCAGCGCGAGTCCGCGCGAGTGCCTGCCCGACGGCCTCCAGCGACCCGGTGGTGAGCAGGTCGTCGGGATCGACGAACCAGACGTACTCACGGGTGGCTTGCGCCAGCCCCAGATTCCGGGCCGGCCCGGGCCCGACGCTCTCCGTCAAGTGGATCACTCGCAGCCTGGTGTCTTCCTCGGCACGCGCGTCGAGGATCTCCCCGCAGCGATCCGCCGAGGCGTCATCCACCGCGATCACCTCGACGCCAGCCAGCGGCTGGCCGAGCACCGAGTCCAGGCAGTCGCCCAGGTACTCCTCGACTCCAGAGACCGGGAGCACGACGCTGATCCGCGGCCCGTGCGAGGAGGCGTCCGCGGGAGCGGGAGTGCCGTGGGCCTGCTGCTGCGTAGTCATCGCTCCCGATGCTCTGTGGCTTGTTCTTTCGCTGCTGGCTGTTCATCTCCGCAATGCCTGCCAGTCATCTCCGCAATGCCTGCCAGCTTCTTCGTCGCTCCGGGATGATAGTCCGCCGGTGCGCGGTCTGGGCCGATCCGCGTTGCCGCACCCAGTGCGAATTCTCAGCGACCCCACAGGGCGCTTGGCGTATCCTTGCGCGAGTGCATATTGACGCTATCTTCCGGGCGATCGGGTCGTTCGCCGTACGGTTCCGTTGGCTAGTACTCGCAGCCTGGGTGGTCGGCGCGATCGCCGCGATGTCGCTGCTCCCGTCCCTTTCCAGCGTGACCCAGAACAACAACACCAAGTTCCTGCCGGCCAGCGCGCCGAGTTCACATGCAGCCGACCTCGCTGCCCCGTTCGGCACGGCCGCCCTGGTGCCGATTCCCGTCGTGGCCGCCCGCACCGGGTCCCTGCTGACCCCGGCCGACATCACGGCGCTGACCGCCCTCCAGGGCAAGCTGAAGTCGGTAGCCGGGGTCAGCAGGGTCCTGGACGCGGGGCGATCCCCCGACGGGCACGCCGAGCAACTCGTGGTGCTGGCGCAGCAGGGCGGCGGAAACCAGAACTACGCGACCGACCTGGTAAACGGCCTGCGCACGAAGATCACGCAGGCCGGCCTGCCCGCCGGGTTGCAAGCACACCTGGCGGGCGATATCGCGGCCCAGGTGGACCAGCAGAAGGCATCCGGCAACACCGGCAACAAATTGCAGCTACTGTCCGTGGTGTTCATCCTTGGCCTGTTGGTACTGATCTTCCGGTCGTTCACGCTGGCGCTGACGACTGTTGCTCCGGCCTTTATCTCGGTTCTCATCTCGGGCCCCCTGGTCGCCGAGGCGGCGAAGCACGGGCTCCAGGTGTCCCCGCTCGCCCAGTTCCTGCTGATCGTGCTGGTATTGGGGGCCGGCACCGACTACGGGCTGTTCCTGGTCTTCCGGGTTCGTGAGGAACTGCGCGCCGAGCAGCACGGCGCGGCCGGGGAGAACTATCCCGGTTCCCGTGGCCTGGCCGGCAGCCTGCTTGGCGACTTGATCCACCCCAGGCCCCCGGCCAGGAACGCCATAGTCAGGTCGGTGACCAAGGTCGGTGAGTCCATCACCTTCTCTGCCGCCACCGTGATCGCCGCCGTGCTCACGCTGCTGCTCGCCACCTTCTCCTTCTACTCCGACCTCGGGATCCCGTTCGCGATCGCCATCGGCGTCATCCTCATCGCCGGGCTGACCCTGCTGCCCGCGCTGCTGTCCATCCGCCTCTCACTGCTGGCCATGAAGCGCTCCCTGTTCCGCCGGGTCTTCGGCAGGCCGAAGCTGCTGCCGTGGAACATCCAGGGAAGCGGCAAGTCCGGCGTCTGGGGCCGGGTGGCCGGGAACATCGTGCGGCACCCGGCGCCGACGCTCCTCGCGGGAGTCGCCGTCTTCGGCGGGCTGTCCGTCGCGGTCTTCGGCTACACGGCGGCTGGGTTCGGCGGCAACACGGCCCCGCCCGCCGGCAGCGACTCGGCCACGGGACAGACGCTGCTCACCAAATACTTCCCGCAGTCGTCGGCGAACCCGACCACCCTGATATTCCGGTTCAGCACCCCGGTATGGCAGGACCCGGGGCCGCTCGCCACAGCGACCAGCCAGCTCCGGGCCAGCGGGCTCTTCACACAGGTGACCGGGCCGCTGAATCCCACCGGCGCGGTGCTGACACCGGCCCAGTACACCGCGCTGCACAACCAGCTTGGCCCGGCCAAGGCGCTGCCGCCCGTGCCGCCGCCCGGCATCGCAGTCCCGGTCGCCGACTACGTGGCCTACCGCGCGACCGGGAACTACGTCACCCCCGACGGCCGGACCGTGCAGTACTCCACCAGCCTGAAGGCGGGTGACCCCGGCTCCACATCCGCGATGAACGCGGTGCCGTCCGTGCGCACCACGACCACTACGGTCGCCAAGTCGATCGGCGCGGCCGACTCGGCGGTCGGCGGCGAGGCACCCGCCATCTACGACATCAGCAGCATCTCCAACAGCGACCTCAAGCGAGTGATCCCGATCGCGATCCTGGTGATTGGCCTCTTGCTGGCGATCGTGCTGCGCAGCCTGGTGGCCCCGCTGTACCTGATCGCCTCGGTCGGGATCTCCTACCTCGCCGCCCTCGGCCTCTCGGTCCTGCTGTTCATCAAGCTCGGCAACAGCGGCGGCCTGGTGTTCTTCATGCCGTTCCTGATGTTCATTTTCCTGCTGGCTCTGGGCGAGGACTACAACATCCTGATGATGACGCGGATCCGGGAGGAGGCACAGAAACTCCCGCTGCGCGAGGCAGTGACCCGGGCGCTGAGCGTGACCGGGACGACGATTACCTCGGCGGGGCTGGTGCTGGCGGGCACATTCGTCGTGTTCGGCATCGTGGCCGGCAGCGGATCGGGGGGCAGCCAGTTCCGCGACATCGCGCTGGGCCTCGCGCTCGGCATCCTGATGGACACCTTCCTGGTGCGGACCCTGCTCGTGCCGTCCACGGTCGTCCTGCTCGGCCGGTGGAACTGGTGGCCGTCCCGGATGAGCCGGGCCGGGACCGGGGAGCCGGATCAGGCCGGGCCGGGTCAGACGGCCGGGGCGGGCGGCGCAGTAGCGGCGGGCGGGACCGCGGCCGGCGCTGCCGATCTACCGATCGGCGCCAGCGAGCCCTGACCGGGCGCGTGCTGGCCGTCGGTCGTTTTCATGATCACGGTGCATTTTCGGTCGTGGCGACTGAAAGTGCACCGTGATCATGAAGGTGAGGTATGCCCCGGATCCGGGGCCCCGACTATCCCCGTTCCGTCCGCCAGGCCTGTCCGGCGGCAATAGTGTGCGGAGTTCTGCGGGACATGCCGGCACGGTGCTGGCCAGAAGTGGTCCTGACCAGACAGACTCGCCTGAGGGGGGAAGTCCGAGCTACGCCCTCGCGCGGCATCACGCCGCCGACAGTGTCGGCGGCGCAGAAGGGACGCCGATGCAGGAACTGCGCCTCGTCGCGGTGAGTGAGGATGGCAGCTATGCCGTTCTCGCGGTACCAGGACGCGGTGGGCGCTTTTCACTGCCGATCGACGACCGGCTGCGGATCGTGGCGCGCGGGCAGTTCTCCCGGCTCGCTCAGTACGAGATCGAAGTGGAGAGTCCCTTGCGACCCAAGGAGATCCAGGACCGGATCCGTGCCGGAGAGACTGCGGACGAGATCGCGGACGCCGCCGGCGTGCCGATCGAGCGCGTGCGCCGGTTCGAAGGCCCGGTGCTCGCGGAACGGGCGTACCGCGCGCAGGAGGCGCAACGAGCAACGATCCGCCAGCCAGGAGACTCCGGGCCTGGGCCGAGGCTCGGCGACATCGTCGCCGAGCGCCTCGTCACATTCGGGTCGACCCCGGAGGATGCGCTGTGGGACTCGCGGAAGCGGGCGGATGGAAATTGGGAGGTGCAGCTCATGTTCACCGCGGGCGGCCGACCACACATGGCCGAGTGGGTCTTCGACCCACGGCGCAGGCATGTCACGCCCGCCGATGACGACGCCGCCCGGTTGTCACTTCCCGAGGCCGACCTGCCACCGCCGCTGCGCGCCCCCAGCGCGGCGCCCCGGGCCACGGTCACGCCCATCGCCACGAGGCTGGCCCCGCTCGGGCCGCCGACAGTGGTCGCGGGCCCCGGCTCACACGCTCAGCCGGAACCGGAGCAGGAGCGCCGCCACGCCCACGCCGCGGCGCAGGCAGCCGCGGGCAGCATGGAAGCGCCGCCGCGCTCGGCAAGCCGAGAAGCCCAGGCACGCGCCGACGGCCGGGAGGCTCAGGCACGCCCGGGCAGCCGGGAAGCTCGGGCACGCCCGGGCAGCCGGGAAGCTCAGGCACGCCCGGG
>DASWFT010000649.1:0-2257 GCA_036394075.1 Streptosporangiaceae bacterium | reverse complement strand
GTGTCCAGCCGCTGGGCGACCTGGGAGGCGGCGGCATCACCATAGGGCGCGATCGCGCTGGCGACGGTGTCGTAGGCCACCTGGGTTCCACCGCCCGGCAGCTCCTGGATGAGGATGGTGACCGGCGCGTAGGAGCCGGCTGCGGGCAGGTGGCGGGTCATCTGCCCCATGGTGACCGGGTTGCCGGCGATCAGGCGGACCAGGCGGCGCCCGGCCTGGTGGCGGGCCTGCGGATCGAGGGCCAGCACGTGGTCGTCGTCGAGGTGCAGGAACCGGAACAGGCCAGCGCTGCCCTGCGCCTGCCGGACCAGCGCGGTGAACTCCTCATAGGAGGTACTAGCCGCCAGCTTGGCGAACAGCGCTGCGGTGTCCGGCTGGCTGGTACCGGTGTAGATGCCGTCCAGGACTACCTGAAACGGCTGTTCGCTGGTGAGTACATGGCGGCGCACGGCTATGTCGAGCACTTGTTCGGATGCCACCGGTTTCTCCCTTTGTGAGGTCGCTCTTTCTGAGCCCTGCTCGCCCGGGTCGAGGAGCAGGGGCTCAGAAAGGGCGCGGGCTCAAACGCCTGCCGCGGCGGCGCGGATGACGTCGAGGACGAAGCCGGGGTGCGACAGCATGGGGACGTGGCTGCTGTCGATGTCGTAGGTGGCGGCACCCATCCGCTTGGCCGCGAACCGCTCCAGCTCAGGGTTGACGGTCTGGTCGTCGTTGGCCACGATGCACCAGCTGGGCTTGGACCGCCACGCGACGCCCGGGGCGTTGTGGAGGAACAGCTCCGCCGCCGGGGCGAAGTGCGTCGCCCAGATCACTTCCTGGTCTTCCTCGGGCAGGTCGCCGCAGAAGCACCCGATGCCCGACGGCTTCATCCACACGCGCCCATCTGCGACTTCGATCTGGGAGAAGACCGGCGTGGCCGGGAACTTGTCCTGCTGGCCCTGTGAGGTCTCGGTCTCGTCCGGGCCCAGCGCCGCGATGTACACCAGCCCGGCAACGCGGTCATCGGTGCCCGCGGCGGTGATGACACTGCCGCCGTAGGAGTGGCCGACCAGGACGATCGGGCTGCTGACCCGCCCGAAGGTGCGGACCGTCGCGGCGACGTCCTCGACGTTGGAGTCGAGGCCGTACTGCGCGGACATCACCTCGTACCCCTCGGCCCGAAGCGGCGGGATCAATTTGCTGAAGCACGAACCATCCGCCCAGATCCCGTGGGCGAACACAATACTCGGCTTGACTGCCATGTCTGCTCCCTGAGCCTAGATGGAGGTGGCGGCGGTGCGGATGACGTCGAGGACGTAGTCGGGGTGGGAGAGCATGGGGACGTGGCTGCTGTCGATGTCGTAAGTAGTGGCACCCATCCGCTTGGCCGCGGCCCGCTCCAGCTCGGGGTGGACGGACTGGTCGTTGTTGGCCACGATGTACCAGGACGGCTTGGTCCTCCAGGCCACGCCCGGGGCGTTGTGGGCGAACAAGGTTGCTGCCGGGGGGTTCGCCGTCGCCCAGACGATTTTCTGCTCTTCCTCGGGCAGGTCTCCGCAGAAACACCCGATGCCCGACGGCTTCATCCACACGCGCCCGTCGGCGACCTCGATCTGGGTGAAGACCGGCGTGACGGGGAACTTGGCCTGCTCGCCCTCGGAGGTTTCGGTCTCATCCGGCCCCAGTGCCGCGATGTACACCAGCCCGGCCACGCGGTCATCGGTGCCCGCGGCGGTGATGACCGCTCCTCCGTAGGAGTGGCCGACCAGGACGATCGGGTTGCTGACCCGCCCGAAGTAGCGCACCGCCCCGGCGACGTCTTCGACGTTGGAGTTGAGGCCGTACTGGGCGGAGATCACCTCGTAGCCCTCGGCCTGAAGCGGCGGGATCAGCTTGTTGAAGCATGAGCCGTCGGCCCAGATCCCGTGGCAGAACACGATGCTCGGCTTGGTTGGCGTGGACATAGTCCCTCCTTATGGGGTTCCTCTGGCGCATTGATCCGCGAGCTGACCACCCGGGAGCCAGTCCGTTCATCCGCGAGCGGCCTTGTCCCTACTGTCGTCCAGCGGCTTCGCTCAGTCGTTGGCCACTTTGGATCAACTCGGGGCGCCAGTTTGTCCGTCTGGACCATCGCCGGGGGCGTAAACTGGCGGCACTCCCTGGCTGGAGGTGCGGGGTGAACGTGCAAGCAGCGGACATCACTGGCTTCGGGCACCAGGTCAGTGGCTACGTTCGGGCCTTCTATCGCGGAGGCAACGACGTGGACGATATCGTCGTC
>DASWFT010000648.1:0-2972 GCA_036394075.1 Streptosporangiaceae bacterium | reverse complement strand
CCCGAATCGACGGCAGTGCCGGGAAGCCGCCGGCCGAACGCTATCCCGCCCGTCCGGCAGAGGCTTCCTGGCCTGCGACCTGCCAGGGCCGCGGCCAGGTGATGGACCTGGTCGGCACCGCCTCCTCGGCCCTGCCGGAATCCCGGGTCCAGGCCAGCCGCCGCCGCGGGCTGCCGCTGCTGCTGGACTGGCTGGAAGGACAGCCGGGGCAGACATGGCAGGACCGGTGGCTTGCCAGCGGCGCCGACGACGCCCGCGGGCAGTGGGCCGGCCTGCCTGCTCGCTGGCTCCGGGGCCGGGGCCTGCATTCGCCGTCGCGGCTGGAGCTGATGACAAGCTCCCTGCTCGTCCTGGTCGGCGCCGATGTCATCCGCCCGTCGCTGGGATGGCTGCTGACCGGCGGCAGGAAACGCAAGCTCGCCAGGAACATGATCCAGTCCCGTGACCCGGAGGGCTTCGCCCGGCTGTCACGGGCATGCGACGACGACCCGGGCATCACCCCGCACGCCCAGTCGCACGTGCTGTTCCGGGCCGCAGTCATCATCGCCGCCAAGGGCGGCACCATCGCCGGCATCACCATCGGCGACGTGCTGGAGATCCTCAGCGCCGAAGCCGGTCTGCGCGGGAAGCAGCCGTCCGGGCCGGCGACCTTCCGGGCACTGCGGGAGGCCGGCATCTTCGGCGACGGCATCCCCACGCTGCGGGAGATCCGCGACACCGGGCAGCGCACCGTCGGGGAACTCGTCGACCGCTACCCCCTCGCATGCCGGCCCGTCCGCGACCTCATCGTGGACTACCTGCGGGAACGGCAGCCCTCGATCGACTACGTCACGCTGTCGAACCGGGCCTGCGAGCTCGCCAGGTGCTTCTGGGCCGACCTGGAGCAGCATCATCCCGGCATCGGCTCGCTGCGGCTGTCCCGGGAGACGGCGGCCGCCTGGAAACAGCGGCTGCGGACCCGCGCCAAGACGGTCACCGCCGGCGGGAGGAAGACCGAGGTCGAGCGGCTCAGCTACCTCGACGTGCTGTCCGGCGTCCGGTCGTTCTACCTGGACCTGGCCGAATGGGCCCTGGAGGATCCCGCACGCTGGGGACCGTGGGTGGCCCCCTGCCCGGTCAGCGCCGATGACCTGGACCGCCGCAAGGCCGTCCGCCGCCGCAAGGCCAGGATGGACGCCCGCACCCGGGACCGCCTGCCTGTCCTGCCTGTCCTGGTCCGTGCCGCTGACCAGTGGCGCAAGGACGCCGCTGCCCTGCTCGACGCGGGCCGGCAAGCCCGGCCGGGCGAGAAGTTCACCGCGGCCGGCCAGACGCTCATCCGGTCGGTCCGGCCGCACGCCGCACCCGGCAACATCTGGGCGCAGGAACAGGCCGGCGGCAGGCACCGGTTCCTCAACCTCGAGGAAGAGCACGCGTTCTGGGCATGGGCGGCCATCGAGGTCCTCCGCATGACCGGCTGCCGGGCCGAGGAGCTGACAGACCTCAGCCATCACAGTCTGGTCCAGTACCGGCTGCCCGGCACCGGCGAGCTAGTCCCGCTCCTGCAGATCGCGCCTTCGAAGACTGATATGGAACGTCTTATCCTCGTCAGCCCGGAGCTTGCCGACGCGCTGAGCGCCGTCATCTGCCGGGTCCGCGGCCAGGACGGGACCGTGCCCCTGGTCCGTGCCCGCGACCAGCATGAGCTGATCTGGCTGCCTCCGTCGCCGCTGCTGTTCCAGCGGCGGGTCCGGACCGAGAACCACGCGTTCACCGGGTCCCTGATCGCGAGCCTGCTCGATGAGGCGCTGGCCCGCACCGGGCTGACCGACCCCGCCGACGGCGGGCCGCTGCGTTATACGCCCCACGATTTCCGGAGAATCTTTATCACGGACGCCATCCTGAACGGCCTGCCGCCGCACATTGCCCAGGTCATTGCCGGTCATCAGGACATCAGCGTCACGATGGGCTATAAGGCCGTCTACCCGCAGGAGGCCATCGAGGCACACCGGGCGTTCATCGCCCGCCGGCGCGCTACCCGGCCCAGCGAGGAATACCGCACCCCGACCGACGAGGAGTGGGACGCCTTCCTCGCCCACTTCGAGAAACGCAAGGTATCCGTCGGCACCTGCGCCCGCGCATTCGGGACGCCTTGCATCCACGAGCACGCTTGTGTCAGGTGCTCACTCCTGAGGCCGGACCCCGCTCAGCGCGCCCGCCTGGAGGAAATCCGGGTCAATCTGCGCGACCGGATCGCCGAGGCCGAGCGGGAAGGCTGGCTCGGCGAAGTCGAGGGACTGAAGGTCAGCCTCGCCGGAGCCGAGGGCAAGCTCGCCCAGGCCGACGCAGCCCTCCAGCGCAAGGCCGACGCGGTCCAGCTCGGCATGCCCGCATTCCCCGACATCGCAGGCCGCTCCTCCGCCACCCGGCCCGCTGCGAAAGGAACCCCGTGACTGCCCAGGCCCTCCCCGATGCCCTGCTCGCCTGCGCCAGCGGCCTGCTTGCCGCAGAGGCGGGCGTCGGCCTCCTGATCGACAGCGGCAGCTGGCTGCAGCGCGATGACTTCACCGGCCAGTTCATCACCACCGCGACCAGCATCAGCGACGGCACCACGCTCATGGCCAGCATCGACTGGCGCGCCGCGATAACCGCCCTGGATGCCGGCTGCCTGCCATGCGGCAGCGGCGAACGCCACATGCTTCGCCTGGCCGCCAGCATCGCCAGCGGAGTCCCCGTCAGCCTCTGCGACGCTCTGACCAGCATCGACCACCGGAACGCAAGCCTCCTGGCCGCAGCCATCCTGTATGCAAACGGGCAAACACGGAACAGCTAATGCAGACCGCCATATAAGCCTTAGTTCATGTAAGGAACTCCGGGACTTGATCAGTTCGGGGTTTCTGGGAGCATGAGCATCCCGGCTAGTCCGGTGGGTGGCGATGAGAATAGTTCTGAGGGAAACACGGGAGGGCTAATGGCACCCGTGTTGCAGCCTC
>DASWFT010000647.1:0-5547 GCA_036394075.1 Streptosporangiaceae bacterium | reverse complement strand
AGGCCGTGAGAGACCAGGCTGATCCCGATTTCCCGGACGCTCAGCTGGCCCAGGCCGCCGATCTCGCCGAGCCGGCCCTGGCGGTACAGGCGGACCACGTCGCCGACCGTGGCCGACGGCCCGCATGATGCCATCGGCTCGCCATGGCGGCCTTCCGCGCGGGCGAGCCGGTGGAGAACCCGTGATGACAGCAGCGGCGCCAGGCAGTCCACCGGGCAATCGGCCGTGACCGGATGCCCGGGGCGGCACGTTGCGCTGTGCACCGGGTGGTCAACATGCATCCGCCGCCGTCCTCTCCCGGTGACCGCGCGGGGGTGGGACTGCCTGCGGCACCCGCCGGCCGCGTAGCCGCGCTGGATGCTGCTGCGAGCCGGGTGCCGTGCCGTCTGCCGCACCGGGGGCCGGCGACGTGGCGAGGGCTGCGCCGGCCAGGGCGGTACCTGGCCGGCGCAGCCCTGCTTCACGGGCACGCCCGGCCGGTATGGGGACAACCGTCCGGGCGTGCCCTGCTTGCGGTGTGCCGGTGGTGCCGGGCCAGCACGTCAGGCGGTCGGGCTCGATGACGGACCCGTCGGGGAGCAGCGCTCCGGTGTCGTCGAAGGCCACCACCCCGTTGCACAGCAGGCTCCAGCCCTGCTCAGGATGATCGGCGATGACACGAGCGGCCAGACAGTCCCTCGCCTGCGGCGGCGGACACGGCGGCAGGTGCGTGCACATCTGCGGGCGGTCACCCGGAGCAGGTGCCCCCGGGACTGGCCGGCTGCTGCCGTTCCGGGGCGGGCCGATGACGGGACCACCGTCCGGCCCGCTCTGTGCCCCGCCGCCTGCTGTGCCGCTCACCGTGCACCCACCTGGGCGATCCCTAGCGACAGCACGACATAGACGGTCTTACCGGGACCGGCCGGGTCGCTGATCATGCCGCGCTCCCCCCCGTGCAGCTCGATCAGCCCGTCAAGCAGTTCCAGGCCCCGGCCGCATTCATCAACCCCGTCGGCATGCCTGCGGACCGGGCGGCCGGCGCCGCCATCGTGGACCTCAACCCGCAGGTCACCACCGCCGACCGACAGCCGCATCCAGATCGGTGTCTCGCCGTGGCAGACCGCATTCGCGACCAGCTCGCTGACGATGAGCTCGCCCAGGCTGGCCTGCTCGCCCAGCCCCCAGGCCGCCAGCAGCACCCGGGCACGTCGGCGGGCATCGCGGGCGTGCACCGGGCCCCGGCTGGGCAGGCGTGTGACGGCAGGCTCGCGGGTGGCAATCAGCTGCATACGCCGCTCCTGACCCGGTCGGCACGCCGCCCGCACGCTGCAGCGCGATGCCAGGGCGAGCCAGCCAGACGCTGTTGCGGGCGCCCCGGCCCGCCGCTCAGGTGGGGACAGGTGATGACCCGGCCGTGGTTCACAGGTTGTGTCCTGCGCCGCCGTAGGCCGCGATCCGCTCCGCGTGCTCGGCATCGCAGGGATTGTCGGGCCGCCACCGGGGGATATGGACCAGGCCGGGCCAGGCCACAGGCCGCTGCCTGATGCCCGGCCTGGGACCATGTGTGATCCTGTGTGCCTACCTCACCCCAGCGCACAACGGGCCGCGTGGCCAGCGTCATCATGGCCGCCACCACCGCCACACCTCCGCGAGCGGAAGCGGCGCGCGGTTTGCCTCCCCGCTGAGAGAGTTGACGGGCTCGGGCACAAGTCCTCCTAGGCGCCTGGCTGACTAGGGCGCGCTTGGTGAGATTGCCGCATGTGATCGCCGGAAGCTAGACGAGAGTTCCGTTCGCTCTGGTGCGAAACGGCTGCGTGGAACGGAGCGCGGATCGCACCGCTTGTTGCCAGCAGCCCGCCCGCCTCGCGTCCGGCGGCCGGAGCTACTCGACCGCGCGGCGCCCCGGCGCAAGGATGACCCTGTGAGGCTTCTCGTTCTTGGTGGGACGCGTTTTGTGGGTCGGCTCATCGTCGAAGCCGCGATTGGTCGCGGTCACGTGGTGACAACGTTCAATCGAGGACGTACCGGCGGCGATGCCGTTGACGCTGAGGCAGTGCGCGGTGACCGGGAGAACGCAGTGGACCTGGCCCGCCTGGTAAGTGGCCGTGAATGGGATGCCGTAGTTGACACCAGCGGCTATGTGCCCGCTGTCGTGGGGAACGCGGCCCGGGTACTGTCCAGCAAGGCAGCAGCGTACGCGTTCATGTCGACAGTGTCGGTGTATCCAGGCTGGCCGCAAGGCCCGGTCAGCGAGGACTCCCGTGTCTACGACTGCGCTCCCGACGCCACCGGAACCGCGGAAGACGAGGCGAACTGGTCAGCCGCGCAGTACGGCTCCTACAAGGCAGGCTGCGAACGCGCGGTTACGGGGGCGTTCGGCGGCCAGGTGCTGGTCCTTCGGCCGGGTGTCATCCTCGGCCCGCATGAGAATGTCGGTCGGCTGACATGGTGGCTCGCGAGGATCGCTGCGGGCGGTCACGTATTGGCCCCGGGAGACAGTCACCGTGAGATCCAGCCAGTAGACATCCGGGACCTGGCGGCCTTCACTCTGGCTTGCCTGGAGGCGGGTATCACCGGAACGTTCAACGTGACCGCACCGCTCGGACACGGAACCTTCGGAGGCATGCTCGGCGCTTGCATCGACGCCACCGGCTCGGGTGCGCAGCTTGAGTGGGTAGACGATGCTTTCCTCGCCTCCAATGGCGTGCGGCAATGGACGGAGATTCCGCTGTGGCGCACCGATCCCGGCACCTGGAGGGTGGACGCCGGTCGCGCGATCACCAAAGGGCTGCCGTGCCGCCCAATTGCTGCCACCGTTGCTGATACCTGGAAGTGGCTGTCCTCAGGACAGGGGCCGAGCGCCTACGGCCGTCAGACGCACCACGGGCTTGACCCCGACAAGGAACGGCGTCTCCTGGACCTGTGGGCAGAACGCGCCTAGGCGCCAGTGACAAATGACCCTGCCGTCACCCTCACCATTCATCTCCGCCGAGGCCAAGAGCGAGGTCGGCAGCAGAAACGGACCTCAGGATGGCGGCGCGGGCAGGACCTGAACCGCGGTGCTGGCGGTGAACTGCTCGATCTCTTCAGTGAGGGCACGCGCTTCCTTGGTGCGGAAACTTGGCCCGGCGAGTACTTCCCGCAGTGCGCTGAGCCGCCGGACAACACCCTCGACCCTCTTGTCGGATTGCAGCTTGAGGACATCACTGACCGCTTCCCGTGCACCTGCGAGATCGCCCTGCAAGAGGTGTGCGGCTGCCAAGTCGGTACGGGCCCCGGCTTCGGCGGCATACCAGCGTTCCTCGGCAGATGCCTGCGCATACAGATCAACGGCCTGCCCGCATTCGGTCAGGGCTTCTTCGGACCGGCCCAACCTGAGGTATGCGCTGCCGTTGCAGAACATTTGCCGTGCCAGGCTGAAACCGAACTCACCTCCCACGCTGTCGTGCAACAGAGTGGGCGCGGCACGGGTGTCCCTGGCCCGCTTGGACGCCATGATCGCCTCAACGGCGCGTTGTTCGTCGCCTTGCAGCGCGGCGGCGCGAGCCGCGATGGACCATAGCCGGACCCGGCATGTGCCATCGGGCGCTACCGAGAGCCCTCGCTCGGCCAGCACCAGTGCCTGCTGTGGCCTTCCCGCCCACATCTCGACGCATGCCAGCATGCCATCGGCCCACGCCGACAGTTCCCGGCTCTCGATGATTTCCCCATATGCGCGGGCGGCACGCGCCTGTTGTGCTGCCGCATGTGGGTAACCAAGGTCGAAGCTCGCGCTGGCGAGCAGGCCACAGGCCTGTCCCGCCACGAGGTACAGGTCACGTTGCTGTGCTGGGTTGCGGGTTCGGTCGAGTAGCCAGTAGACGCGGCTCCGGACCCGGATCAGTTCGCCGAGTAGCGGAAGCGGGGGCGCGTGGACATATGCCCGTGCGATGCGGAGGATATCTTCGCCGATTTGCTCGAGCGCGTTTGGCCCGACGCTCGCCGACTCGAACGCGGCAGCGTGCTCACTCGACTCGTGTGCAGCATTCATCACCAGGTCCCATTCAACCCCATGGGTGCTGGACCTGGCTGGGTGGGCTGATCGCTGCCACTCCGTTGGGAACTCCATGAAGGGATGAACCAGGGGATCGTTTGCAGGAAGAGGGCGGCTTCTTGCTGCAAGCAAGTCCGGCTCGATGGGGACGGGGGTGAGATCCCCTCCGCGATAGTCCTGAGCGAAACCTAGCTGGACCGGTCCGGTCCCGAAGAGCCGGCACAGGAGATCCTGGTTGTGCCTGTTCGGGCGTTTCCCGGCCTCCCAGTCCTGCCATGCACGCTTGCTGATGCCAGGATGGCCAAGACCGTCGCTGACGCAGCGGTCTTGAATTGCCTTGATCGCTGCCCCCACCGTCCACCCGTAGGCGAGGCGGTAGGCACGCAGCGGCCTCTGGCCGCAGCACGACTGGATCTCTGCGGCGATCGCCTGGAGCAGTTCAGCTGGGGGTGCTGGCGGATCGCCGGCTTCTGCCAACCGGAGCACCCGGATTCGCTGGGAACAGCGATCATCGTGGACAGGAGGCTTCTCCCGGTCAGGCAGTCCTGTCATCAAGGGACGCCACCCTCCGTTCCGGCACTGCTTACAGCCTGGCCTGACTGGCCGCTGCTCTCAACCACTTGGCGGGGGGACATGCGGGTGCCTACCGGTATGGAATCCATCGCTCGTCTCGTCCGTTTTTGAGTCCGTCTATGCGTCGTGCGAACTCCCGAGCGATCAGCGGCGAACTGGATAGGACCGGTGCCACGCCTGCCAGCATGACGAGCTCGCGTGCCCTGCGTAGCACGGAGAAGCCGGGCCACAGCGTGACATCGAAGTCATAGACCTGCAGGAAGCGCCGCACTGGGCCAGGCGGGTACCCGAAGCGCAGGGCATTTACGATCGTGGGCACGAGATCCCACTCGCGCGGCCCCACGCTGACCTGGTCCAGGTCACACAGCACCGGGGTGCCACAGCGCATAAGCAAGTTGCCCTGCCAAGCGTCTCCATGGATGACTCCGGCAGGCAGCGCCGGGGTCATCAGCACCAGTTCGGCTTCCAGCTCGTCGCACCAGCATTCCAGGAAGGCCCGGTCCGCTTTCGCAAGGCCTTTTCCCCTCGCTAGCAACTGGCGAGCATCCGCAATGGGATCCCAGCGCGGCAGCGGAAACGGGGGGGTCAGTGGGTGGAGCTGACGCAGGAGCAGAGCAAGTGCTCCAAGCGAGGGCTGGGCGCTGCCAGGCGGGAGATAGTCCCAGAACGTCGCCAGGTAATCGCCCAGCACAACCGGCTGCTCCTGCTCGCCGTGAAGCCGGACGGCAGGAAAGCCAATCTGGCCCAGCCACCGAGCCACCTGCACGGAGCGGCACACCTGGGCAAGTTGCGACCGTGGTGCGCTGATGCGAACGACGACGTGCGCGGTCCGCAGCCGGAAGACGGCATTCGCCGTCAGCCGGAGAAGCTCGGCGCCGTTGGCGTCTAGTAGCTTGTCAGGTCTGAATTGCGGGGTACAGGTGCTTGAGTTTGATGCGGGCATCCTCGGTCGTAAAGCGCCA
>DASWFT010000646.1:0-2231 GCA_036394075.1 Streptosporangiaceae bacterium | reverse complement strand
CGCGCACGTAACCCAGCAACGCGGTCTTGCCGGCTCCCGCCTCGCCGCGCAGGACCAGCACCCGGCTCTGCCCCGCCCGCGCCTCAGCCAGCAACTGGTCCAGCGCCGCACACTCGGTCCGCCGGCCACGCAATCCAGGCCCAGGATGACTGTTGGACACCCGCCACCGCCACGCCCCAGAAAACGGTATGAAATGCCGCGGCCGATCAGGCCTCACCAGCCAGACGCCCTCGTTAAGCCCGCGAGCCGGCGCCGGAGCAATGGCTGATCACCGCAACACCATGGTAGTAGCGCACCCAACCGGCCGGCTCACCCCACCCGTCGCGGTAGGCGCAGGGGGCGGCCAGCAGCCGGGCCAGGCTACGGGTGAATCCGCTCTCGAAGCGCCCTAGGCCCGTTTTCCGCATAAGTACCTGTCATGGTTTGCCCGGTTCAGGCTGGTTTTTCGGGCCAGGGTAGCGGGATGTCGAGTAGGCCGAGGATGGTCCGCTGCACCTGGGTGAGGTGGTCCAGGACGATGCCGCCGGGGGTGTAGGTGAGGTGGAGGCCGTCGAAGGCGGCCAGGACTGCGCGGGCGGTGGGGATCGCGGGGCGTCCCTCGGGCAGGATGCCGGGCAGGGCCACGCCGTCGCCGAGGCTGGCGCGCAGCTCAGCCTCGATCAGCCCGAAGATCAGCAGCGCGATGCCGATGATGGCGATGAGGGCCTGGATGCGGTCGTCGTTGTGCAGGAAGACCGGCCGGACCTTGAGGGTTTGCTTCAGGTCGCGGTGACGCTGCTCCACGATCCACTGGCCCTTGTAGATCTTCAGCACGTCCAGGGCGGTCAGCGGGGTGCCGTCGCCGTGACCGGGCAGGTTGGTGGCCAGCGCGTACAGGCCGTCGAGCCGGGAAGCGGCAGCGATCGCGTCATCGTCGCGCGCCCAGGTGATGACGGGCTTGCCGGCCCTGGTGCCGGTGCGGGCGGTGAGCAGGCCGGCGGCGGCGCCGGCCAGGATCTGAGCGACCTTCGCGTCGACTTGCCTGCGGGTCTTGCAGGAGCGTCCGCCGAGCCCGTTGCGGATGCGGGTGAGGGCTTCTTCCGCCTTGGCCAGCGCGCGTTCGCGGGCGTCGCGGACGGAGGCAGCCTCTTCGGAGGACCAGATGTAGGCCGCTTGCAGGTCGTGGCGGGTGCCGTCCTCGCCGGTGACGGGGAACAGGGCGAGCAGCCCTTTCCATACGGTGCGCTGGCTCGCGGGCAGGTTCCGTTCCCGCCAGGAGACGTGATCGAGGACCTGCAGGTCCGCCAGGCCGCCGGGGACGCCGGCGTCGAATCGGCCTGCCCAGCCGGTGTCCGCCCGCAGCGGGACGACGAACTTCACGTGCGCGGCGTCGGCGGCGCACAGGTTCTCCAGGTAGCCCAGGCCGGAGTCGGCGACCACGACCAGGCCCGGCGGCAGCGCCGCGGCCAGGGCCTCGATCGCGGCCATGAACGCCGTCAGGTCCCCGGCCGCGCCTTTGTGCGGCCGGAAGTACAGCGCCACGCCGGACGGGACGGTCGCCTGCAGGGTCTTGACCTGCCGGGCGATGGTCCGGTCCGCGGACCAGCCCTTCTCCGCCAGGCCGGACCCGGCGTAATGCCCGGCGAACCGGACCGCGGTCAGGTCCAGGTGCAGCCGCGAGGCATCCGCCACGGCGAACCGGCTGACCGCGGCCAGCAGCAGCTTGCCGCGCACGTCCTCGGCCACCTCCGCAAGCGCCTCCAGCGACCGGCCCAGCCGGTCATCGTTCAGCAGCGCCGCCGGGACCCCCAGCAGCTCGGCGACCGCCGCCGAGGACGCCCACCCGGCAATGTCATACAGCGGCGCCGGGGAGCACAGCCGGCTCGCCGCCAGCACGGCCGCGATCTCCCCGTGCCCGGCCAGCGCCCGCCCCCGGCGCGGGATCACCTCATCCACGATCCCGGCCACGTCAAGGGCCTGCAGATAGTGCGCCACGATCAGCAGCGGGCCGACATGCCGGCGCGTCCCGGCCGGAGGCTGGTGCAGCCGGGACAGCCCGGCGGCCAGCGCCTCCAGCTGCCCGCCGGCCACCAGCTCATCCAGGCGGCCGAGGTTTGCCACAACGTGCTGGCGCACCCGGGTGCCCTCGCGCCGGCCCTCGACCAGCTCCAGGTACTCATAGTTCCGCCCGCCCCGGCGGACGGTCTTCACTTTCGGATACATGTTGCCACAACAATAGCAGACAGGCCCGG
>DASWFT010000645.1:0-8559 GCA_036394075.1 Streptosporangiaceae bacterium | reverse complement strand
ACGACGAGGGCCAGGACCGGGTCAAGGCGTCCTACCGCGGCAACTACCACCGGCTCACCCAGATCAAAGACCGCTACGACCCCCACAACACCTTCCACATCAACCAGAACATCCAGCCCACCACCACGCCCACCCCCTAGGCCTGAGCGCCACCGGTACCGCGCCGATCCCGGTCAGCGCGGTACCGGTGGCGCCATGCGCGCCCTGGTCGGCCAGCCGTTGGCAGCGTGATCAAGGAAATCGGGATGGCGGGCCAGTGCCTGGCTGGCGCGTAGCGACGTCACCGCCTTGAGAACCATCTCCGCGTACTCGGCGACGGGGTCGGAGTCGAGGACGATCGCGCCGCCCGCGCCCAACCGCCATTCGCTATCGGCTAGCACTGCGGTACGGATCACGATGTTGAGGTCGGCGGTCTGATTGCAGCCGAGGAATCCGATCGCCCCTGAGTAGACTCCCCGTGCCTCGGTCTCCAGAGAGTCGATGATCTCCAGGGTGCGGAGCTTTGGTGCGCCGGTCATCGAACCGCCCGGGAAGCACGCCCGGACGCAGTCAACGACGCTCGCGTCTCCGCGCAGGCGGCCGCGGACGGTGGAGACGAGCTGATGCGCCGTCTCGTAGCTCTCGGTGGCCATCAGCCGGGGCACATGCACGCTGCCGACCTCGCAAACCCGGCCCAGGTCGTTGCGGATCAAGTCGACGATCATCAGGTTCTCCGCGCGCGTCTTCGCGCTCGCAGTGAGCTCAGCCCGCAGCCTCTCGTCCTCGGCCGGAGTGCGCCCGCGCCGCTCGGTGCCCTTGATCGGCTTGCTCTCGACTATCCGGGTGCGGTCGACGCGCAGGAAGCGCTCGGGCGACGAGCATGCCACGATCACCCCGTCCAGCTTGAGGTAGGCCCCATAGGGCGCCGGGTTCACCCGGCGGAGTCTCCGGTAGAAGGAATAGCCGTCTTCGGTCGCCGGCATCCGCACCGAGTTGGTCAGGCAGATTTCGTAACTCTCCCCGGCGAGTAGCTTTCGTTTGCAGGCCGCGATGTCGGCGAGGTACTGGTCGCGGTCCCGGACCAGCAGGCCATTGACGGCCTCCTCGGCGACATCCGCCGGGCCCCGCGAAAGGTCCGGCAGTTCCGGCCGCAGAGCCTCCAGGGTCGCGGTCGTCCGGATCAGCCACGCCTGCGCGGCGGATTCGGTGCGCGGTGTGGTGTCGTCCAGCGCGAGCAGGTAGGTCTTGCCCTCCTCATGGTCTACAGCGATCATGCGGTCAGCGAAGATCCACATCGCATCGGGGGTGTCGGCCCGGTGCGCGTTGGGCGATCCGCAGTCGGCTTTCAGTTCGTAGCCGAAGTAGCCCGCGTATCCGCACTGGAAGTCGAACGGGAGCGCCGGGCCATCGACGGATCTGCTGGCCAGCGCATGTTCGAGGTAGTCGAATATGGTGCCGGGTACCCGGGTGGTCCCCGATGCGGTGTGCACCGCTACCGCCCGCTCATCCACGCGGTACGCTGCCGTCTCGGCTAGCGGCCCAGTGGCGTCGCCCAAGAACGAGAACCGTGCCAGCCCGGGCTCCGCACGGGCGCTATCCAGCCAGAAGGCCACCCGGGACGATGCGAACAGCCTGGTGAACGCGGCTTCGGTGTCCACCGCGTGGTCAAGCACCCGAACCTGCAGCCGGTAGCTGGCCGGGCGAGCGGCTGGAACAGGTGCTGAGGCGGGCAGGGGGACCGGCTCCCACGATCCCGCGGGCCGCCCCGGGACCGGCTCCCACGATCTCGCGGGCCGCCCCGGGACCGGCTCCCACGATCTTGCGGGCCGCCCCGGGACCGGCTCCCACGATCTCGCGGGCCGCCCGGGCATCGGTGCCAGGTGCGCCGGCTGCTCGCGCCCGGCCAGGAACCTCGCCGTCAGGTTCTTGAAGTTGACCATGAACTCGGCGCCGAAATGGGTGGCCACGGACTCCGGGTGGAACTGCACCCCCCACAGCGGCCGAGACCGGTGGCGCAACGCCATCACGACGCCGTCCTCGGCCCACGCGATTGGCTCGAGCGCGCCCGGCAAGTTCTCCGGCACGCACAGCGAGTGATAGCGCACGGCCACGAAGTCCTGCGGGATTCCTTCGAACAGGACATCACCGTTATGCCGCACCCGTGTCAGGTGCCCGTGCCGGGCCCGAGGCGCAGGCGACACAATCGCCCCCTCGCCGGCCGCGATCCCCTGATGCCCCAGGCAGACGCCGAGGACAGGAATGCCTGACCGCGCGATGACGTCTGCGGAGATTCCGAAGTCGCGCTGTTCGCCCGGATGCCCTGGCCCGGGTGAAATAACGACGTTGTCGAAGTAATCAAGCCACTCCGGCACCAGCGCGGATGAATTTGTCATCACTACCGGCTCGGCGCCGTTGACCGTTGCGATCAGCTGAAACAGGTTGTACGTGTAAGAGTCATAGTTGTCTATTAGCAGCGTACGAATCGCCTGCGTCTGCCTCCCGCTCACTGTCATCCCCCAGCGGTGGTAACTTCGGCATCCCGGAAATATCGACGCTGCGTCGGCAGGCCGCCGAGGAATGTCGTCAGGCGTCCGCTGCGCGTCCAGCTTCTCACACAGCCGGATGACCTCCTCTGCGCTGGCTCCGGGCCCGATCTTGCAGGCGACCGGGTTCGCCACCGAGGCGCTCCCCGAGCACCGAGTTCCTGCACGGCTTCGGCGGCTGATTTCGGGATCCTTGGCCAGCCAGGATGATGCCCTTCACGCGGGCAGGCCGAAAGACGTACGATTCAGCACGCCCACGAACCTGCCCACCGCGGCAGAGAATGCATGGTCGGCCCGTGAACGAGAGTCTGCTGCTGGTCGAGGACGACGCATCAATCGGCGAGATCGCCTCAATCGGTCTGAAGGCCGGCGGCTACCGGGTGGCGACCGCAGTCGACGGGCGGGAGGCGCTGGCCAGGCTCCGGGCCGAGTCGTTCGATGCGGTGATCCTCGACGTCATGCTGCCGTCCCTCGACGGGTTCGAGGTGTGCCGGGAGGTGCGGAAGTTCAGCCAGGTCCCGATCGTGATGCTGACGGCCAGGACCGACACAATCGACGTGGTGGTGGGCCTGGAGTCCGGCGCCGACGACTATGTCACCAAGCCCTTCGAGATGGCGGAGTTGACGGCCCGGGTGCGGGCCGTGCTCAGGCGCGCCTCAGCCCCAGCCGGACAAGCCGCCATCTCAGTCGGAGACGTCGAGATCGATCCGGCGGCCTTCACCGCGCGCAAAGGCGGCGTCGAGCTGGCGCTCACCGCCACCGAGTTCCGGCTTCTGCTGGAGATGGCTAGTCGACCGGGTCAGGTGTTCACCCGGGAACTGCTCCTACAGCGCGTGTGGGATTACAACTACCTGGCGGAGTCCCACCTGGTGGACGTGGCGATCCAGCGCCTGCGGGCCAAGGTCGAAGACGATCCATCCCGCCCCCGGCTGGTCAAGACGGTCCGTGGAGTGGGCTATCGCGTGGACCGGACCTGATGCGATGCCCCGTCGGCTGATGTGGGCGGGTGGGCTTCGTCGGCGACTGGTTGTCGCGTTCGTCCTGGTAGCAGGGCTATCAGCCGGTGCGCTGGCTGTGGGCTCCTACTTCCTGGTGCGCGAAGCCCGCCTCCAGGGCTCCCGCGACCTCGCGCAGGCCGAAGCCCGGGTCGACCTGAACCTGGCCTTCGGCATCAAGGCCGCCAGCGACACGCTTGATCCGAACGGCTTTGTGCAGGGATACGAGCAGCGGGGGGTCCACGTCGTCCTGCTCTTCCCGGGCCACCGGAGTGTCCCGTCAGATCCGCAGATCGACCCGCCCATTCCAGTGGGCCTTCAGCGCCTGGTCCGCGAGGGCCAGCTGGCCTATGAGCGGATGCAGGTCGCGGGCGTTCCGTACCTCGTGGTCGCGGGGAAAGCGCCGAACTCGGATGGGCAGATGTACTTCTTCTTCTCGGAGAGCAGTATCGGGCAGTACCTGGCCCAGCTGAGGACTGCGTTGTTCGCCGCGTGGGCCGCCGTGATCCTGCTGGCCGGGCTGGTCGGGCAGATCCTGGCCCGGCGGACACTGGAGCCGGTGGCCAGGGCCAGCGCAGCCGCCCGGTCGATGGCCGATGGCCAGCTAGCGACCCGCCTGCCGGTTATGGCGCGGGATGAGTTCGGCGTCTGGGCGGCCTCCTTCAACGAAATGGCCGACACCCTGCAAGCGAAGATCGCCGCGCTATCGGCGGCCGAGGCTCGTGAGCGCCGGTTCACCTCGGACGTGGCCCATGAACTGCGGACCCCGCTCACTGCCCTGGTCGCTGAGGCTTCCGTGCTGCGGGGTTACCTCGACCGCATGCCCGGTGAGGCCCGCCGTCCCACCGAGTTGCTGATCGGGGATGTGACCAGACTCCGGACGCTGGCGGACGAGCTGATGGAGATTTCCAGGCTGGACGCAGGCCAGGAATCGGTCCAGAAGCAGGTAATCGACGTCCGGTCGGTGGTGGCCGCGATGCTCAGGATCAGGGGATGGGAAGATCGCGTCGAACTCGGCGGAGAACAGCTCATGGTGTTCACGGACCCCCGGCGGCTCGAACGGATCGTGGTGAACCTGGTGGGCAACGCGCTAGAACATGGCGGGCCTGGCGTCCGGGTCCTGGCCGCGAGGAACGGTGTCCACACCTTCATCGAAGTGACCGACGCTGGTCCGGGCATCGCCCCCGAGCACTTGCCCCATGTTTTCGAGCGTTTTTACAAGGCCGATTCCTCTCGCGCGGGCTCGGGCAGCGGGCTAGGCCTGGCCATCGCCCAGGAAAACGCCAGGCTGCTCGGCGGCGAGATCCAGGTGCGCCGTGACATGGCCATCGGGTCGCAGTTTCGGCTGATCCTGCCGCTTCCCGAGCCCAGCTCTGTGAACAAACCGTGACGCGACGGTGAGCCGCCGGTTGGCTGGAAGGCCCAATGTGGGCGTGACAGCCACTGAGGGAAGGTTGGCCATGAAGCGCCTCGCTACTTTGATCGTCGGGATCGGGCTGCTGACCGCGGCCTGCGGGACCGGGTCAGCAGCCTCGCTCGGCCCGGCTCCCACCGGCCCCGCACCTACGGCCGACTCCCCACCGGTCGGCACAGGCGCGAGCCCTGCCGTCTCCGCGAGCACCCCCGCGCACCCGGCCAGCGGCCCGGGGCCGTCGCCAGGCGATGCCTCCTCATCGGCATCTTCTGCTGGCATTGAGATCTGGCTAACCCGTTCTGGCCAGCTCTTCGTTACCCAGCGCGTCGAGCCGTCCAGCACGGCGATCGGCCGGACCGCTCTGGACGCCATGCTCAGCGGTCCGACCGCGGCCGAGCAGAGCGCGGGGGTTCGGTCGGCAATTCCGGCGGGCACCAGGCTGCTGAGCCTACGAATCGGGAACGGCACAGCCACGGTCGACCTCAGCTCTGAGTTCGAGTCCGCGGCGACTGCCTCGACCATGCCACCTCGGCTAGCCCAGGTCATTTATACGGTCACGCAGTTCTCGACCGCGACGAAGGTGCGGTTCGAGATCGACGGCCAGGCCCGTACGGTCGTCGGCGGCGTTCCCGTGCAGAGCCCTCAGACCCGCGCGATGTACGGCTCGTACCTTCCCGCCATCACTGTGGTGAACCCCACCATCGGCGAGCGGCTGTCGAGCCCGGTCTCTGTGTCCGGTACCGCCGATGTGTTCGAGGCTGTGGTGAGCCTGCGTATCCTCGACGCCGCCGGAAACGAGATCGCCCGGACGTTCACCAACGCGACGTGTGGCACGGGGTGCCGCGGCGACTACTCGAGAACGGTGCCTTACTCGGTCACCCACGCCGAGGCCGGCACCATCGAAGTGTTCGAGATCTCGGCCAAGGACGGATCGCCGGTCAATGTGCAATCGATCCCGGTGACGCTCCTGCCGTAGCCGGGCGCACTATCCGATGGACGGGCCGGCCCGGCTACCGTGGGCCGGCCTAGTCGAGGCCGTCGCGGTCGGCCCATTCCAGGAGGGTGTCCAGCGAGTAGGCGTCGTCGTCGATGCCCTGGTGCAGGTCGCCGAGCTTGGCGAAACGGTCGGGCACGGTAGCGATGGTGCACTGGCGCGGCTCGACGTCGTCGATCTCGTCCCAGGTGATCGGGGTGGACACGGTCGCCTCCGGCACGCCGCGCACCGAGTACGCGCTGGCGATCGTGTGGTCGCGGGCGTTCTGGTTGTAGTCGACGAACAGCTTGGCTGGGTCGCGGTCCTTGCGCCACCAGGTGGTCGTCACCTCGTCCGGCGCACGGCGTTCGACCTCCAGGGCGAATGCGAGCGCGGCCCGCCGCACCTCGGCGAAGCCCCACCGTGGCTCGATCCGGACGTAGATGTGCAGGCCGTTGCCGCCGGAGGTCTTCGGCCACCCGACCGCGCCGAGTTCGCCGAGTATCTCGCGGGTGATGTGGGCGACCCGGCGCACCACGGCGAACTCGCAGTCCGGCCCGGGATCCAGGTCGATGCGCCACTCGTCCGGCCGTTCGGTGTCAGCCCGCCGCGAGTTCCACGGATGGAACTCCACCGTCGACATCTGGACGGCCCACACCACGCTGGCCAGTTCGGTAACGCACAGTTCGTACGCATGCCGGCCATAGCGGGGGAAGTCCACCCGCACCGTCTCCAGCCACGGCGGCGCACCGCCCGGGACCCGCTTCTGGTGCACCTTCTCGCCGGCCACTCCGGACGGGAAGCGATGCATCATGCACGGCCGCTCGCGCAGCGCGCGCACGATGCCATCACCGACCGACAGGTAGTAGCGGACGAGGTCAAGCTTGGTCTCACCGCGCGCCGGGAAATACACCCGGCCCGGATTGGAGATACGGACCGTCCGGTTCCCGACCTCGATCTCCACGTCTTCTGTGGCCATACGCAGAAGCTAACCGCACCCGTTCTGGGCTCAGTCACGCCGGCCGGTCAGGGCCAGGCTCGCGCCGATGCCGATCATGACCACGCCGCCGGTGCCGCCGATCAGTTCAAGGCGCCGCGGCGACCGGGCCAGCCACGAGCGAGCCGTCCCCGCGGCCAGGGCCCAGGTGCTGTCGTACAGCATGGCGATGGCCATGAACATCGCTCCCAGCAGCAGCATCTGCAGCGGCACGTGGCCGGCGGCGCGGTCCGCGAACTGGGGCAGCACAGCGGCGAAGAACACGATGGACTTGGGATTGGTCAAGCCGACCACGAATCCATCCCGCAGGATCCGGCGGATCGTCTTCCTCTGGGCCGCGGCGTCCAGGGACGCCACCATGGCCCGGCGGTGCCGGATCGCCTGCACGCCCAGGTAGACCAGATACGCCGCGCCCGCCAGCTTGATGATGCTGAATACCGCCACCGAGCGCTGGACCACCGTGCCGATGCCCAACGCCACGGCGGGGACCTGGGCATAAACCCCGACCTGCCCGCCCACGGCCGTACCGACACCCGCCGCCCGCCCGAGGCTCATGGAACGGCTGACGACGAACAGCACGTTAGGGCCCGGAACAGCAATGAGGACAATGGAGATCAGCGCGAACGCCAACAAATGCCCGGTGGGAAGCACAACCCCACCCTAGTCGGCCAGGGTGGCAAGACCGTCGGCGCGGGGACGGCCACCGCCCTCCTCGGCTAAGACCGCCGTCCCGGCCAAGGAGGTCACGTGGTCCTCCTGGGATAACGAGTTCCCAGGAGGACCGCGTGGATCTCATGAACCCTGCGAATATCACCGCGACGGCCGCGCAGCACGCGAGCCCAGTGGTACGATATCTAGTACCACTTGGAGGATGTTATGGCCATCACCGCCAGCGAAGCACGTAAGAACCTCTTCCCGCTCATCGAGCAGGTCAACAACGACCGCACGCCAGTGGAGATCATGTCCAAGCACGGCGCTGCCGTGTTGATCTCACTGGCCGACTACGAGGCGTTGGAAGAAACCGCCCACCTCCTGCGCGCCCCGGCGAACGCCCGACGGCTCCTCGAAAGCCTGGCCCAGGCCCAGCAGGGCGAGCGGGAAGAACATCCGCTCTCGCGATGAGGCTCGTCTTCACTCCTAACGGCTGGAACGACTACACGTACTGGTTAACCGCTGACCGGACGATCCTCAAACGGATCAACAGGCTTATCGAAGACGTGCTGCGTGACCCCTTCGAGGGAATCGGCAAACCGGAACCACTGCGCCATGCCCTCACCGGGGCGTGGTCGCGGCGCATCAGCGAAGAACACCGGCTCGTCTACCTCGTCGATGGCGAGGACATCGTCGTCCTCCAAGTCCGCTACCACTACTCGTGACCCTCAGTCCCAGCGTGGCGGGGACAGTCCCGCACAGTAGCCACACGGCGTGTCGCAGGGCTGTGCGGGGCGTGTGCGAGCCTGGCGGTATGCGGCCGGGACCGTGGCCTTGCTGGCCGCCCGGTCCCCCAAGCTGCGCAGGGCCCTGCGCCAGGCGAAGAAGGCAGGTCATGCGTATGTGGTGATCGACGGCACGTTAATACCGATCGACCGCCTCGCCGCGGACCGGCCGTTCTACTCCGGCAAGCACCGCCGCCACGGGATGAACCTGCAAGTCATCGC
>DASWFT010000644.1:0-8393 GCA_036394075.1 Streptosporangiaceae bacterium | reverse complement strand
GCGATTTAGCTCGGAGCAGCGGCGCAATGCGCAGATCAGGCCGCGTCGAGGGTGATGACGGTAGCGGCCACGGTTGACGGGTGGGGAATGGGCTGGCCGTCTTCGCGTAGTCCGTCAAGGTGAAACTCGATGGCCCGGCGCATCTCGTCCAATGTTTCGGCTTCGGTGTCTCCCAGGGCGACGCATCCGGGCAGGTCGGGGGACCATGCGCCATATCCGCCGTCGCGGGCGCGCTCGATGACGACTGCGTAGCTGGTCACTGGGTCCTCCGCTTCATTCCTGCTTGTCTCAGGATGCTTTGCTCGGTTCCGGGTGGCAAGACGCTGCTTGGCTTGCCCGCCACGGTGACCCGCCCCGGCTTGCCAGGGTGCTTGTACTGCCGGTGGCTTCCTCTGGTCGCGACCAGATACCACCCGTCAGACTCAATCAGCTTTATCATCTCACTGACCTTCGGCGGCACGGATCATTGCCTTCCGTAGTGGGCGGGGCGGCTGGAGGCCCTGATCGGGCGATGAGGCGAATACCGAGATGCCACCCGCCGCAGCTTCACGGCGTGATTATGGCGACCAGTACCGACAAGCCAGGAAGACCACCAGGCGGACCCTGATGTGAGTCGTCACTCGGGCCGGTTATCGACCAGGCCGTGGTGCCTGACGCGGGCCAGGGCGGCCGGGGGCAGGCCGGCCAGCCGGGTGCTCTCCCGGGTGAGGTGGGCCTGATCGGCATAACCGGTCTTCGCGGCCAGCCAGGCCAGGTCGGCTGCCTCCCCGATCTGGTCAACGCTGGACACGAAACGGCGGAACCGCAGCACCCGCCGCAGGGTTGCCGGACCGTAGCCCACCGCGGCACGGCACCTGCGGTGCAGTTGGCGCTCGCTGACGCCGAGATCCGCCGCCACCGTTTCCACTTGCGCCCCCGGGCGGCTGAGGCACCGCACGGTCTCGGTCACGAGCGGGTCGGGCGGTCCGGCATCCGTCATCCCGTGCGCGATCCGGATGAGGCGGCGCATCGCCATATCTGGCGCGAGCGAGCCAGGCAGCCGGGCCAGGTCGGCTGCGGGACCGGCCGGGTGGAGGGCACGCAGATCGACGGCATCGACCCGCTGGTCGAGCAGCACGCTGAGCGGCATCCCCAAGGCCGGGCCGCCCGCCCCCGGCCGGAGCCGCACCCCAGCGAAAACTGTCCCCGGCGCCCGGGGTGAGGGAACCGGCCCGGTGTCCGGCCCGGCGACGAAGACTCCATGACCCTGCTGCCAGATCAGGTCGACGCAGGCATCGGGCAGGACCAGCCTCGGCGGCGCGCCCCCGGCCGGCACCACGCTTACCCACAGGCAGTACACCGCCGGGCGGAGCGCGGCAGGAGGAGCAAACTCCCGGTACCCGGGCGACCAGTCCACGGATACGAGTCTGGCATGCCCGTGTCCGTTTCGTTCAAGACGCCGGTCCCGCGGCTCTGATCAGATGGCAGTCATGAGCTCTCCTGACATTGACTCCGCGCGGCAGTTCCTGGCCGCCAATGCCCGGGTACTGGAGTCACGGCGTTTTGAGCGCCTGTTCGCCGGCGGCGACCCGGGTCCGGTCCGTGACGCGGTGGCCGCCTACCGCAACCCTGATGGCGGGTTCGGCCACGCCCTTGAACCCGATGGGCGCTCCCCGGGCAGCCAGCCGCTCGCCATCGAATTCGGGCTGCGCGCCCTCGATGAGGCTGACGCCTGGGACGCCGGCCTGGCTGAAGCGGCATGTGGCTGGCTGGAAGCGCACGCCCCGGCCGAGGGCGGCGCGGTCTTCGTCGACCCGTCGATCGAGGGCTGGCCGCACGCGCCCTGGTTGGTGCCGGAAGACGATCACCCCGCTTCACTCATCACCACCGCCCTGCTGGCGGCGACTCTGCACGCCCGCCGGGTCCGGCATCCCTGGCTGGACCGCGCCACGGAACTGCTCTGGACCCGGATCGGGGACCTGACCACGACCGGCCCCTACGACATGCGCGCTGTGCTCAGGTTCCTTGATCACGTGCCCGACCGGGAGCGGGCGCAGGACGCTATTGACCGGGTTGGCCCCATGATCATCGACCAGGGGCTGGTGACACTCGATCCGGACGCTCCTGGCGAGATACACACACCGCTGGACTTCGCCCCGCTGCCCGGGTCACTCGGCCGCCGCCTGTTCGACAAGCCCGTGATCGAGGCCCATCTCGACCATCTCTCGGCCGCCCAGCGAGACGACGGCGGCTGGATGTTCAACTGGATGGCGTGGTCCCCGGCCGCCGAGCATGAGTGGCGCGGCGCGGTGACCGTGGAGGCGCTGCACCTGCTGCGGGCCAACGGCCGCTGCTGACCGTCACGTCGCCCGCCGCTGACCGTCAGATCAGCCGCTGCCGGCCGACATACCCTTATCCGTTAAGTTCTTGGCCCCGGCCGGGGCCAAGAACTTAACGGATAACGAAAAGCGGTCGCGGCGGCGCCCTTCCCAGGGCGGGGCAGGCGGGCACGCAGGGGCTATTCGACGGTGACGGACTTGGCCAGGTTGTGGGGCTGGTCTACGTCGCAACGTCACTGGAGGATAAGGATCACCGCGACGGCCAGCATGGCCAGCGCGAGCAACTCGGCGACCCCGCTCAGCAGGACCAGGAAGGCAATTCTCCCGTTCCTGCGCTGCGCGACGCCGATGAGTTCCAGCTGGGCCTCCGCGACGTGCACCGAGGCGCTGGATGCGGTCTCCTTCCAGAGCTGCGCCGGACCTTCTGCGAAACTCACCTGGCCGTAGGGAAGGGGAACCACCGCCACGGTGACGGCGAGCCCGATGGCGACCACGAACAATATGACCGCCGCGATAAGCCATCCGTGGGCGGCGCCGGGCAACTGGAACTTGGCCGCTCCCGTGATCACCGCGACCAGCCCGAAAAGCAAGGTGACGAGGGTGCCGGCCGTCGTCACCACGGTGGAGGCCCTGGCTTCAAGCCCCGTCCTGCGGACCAGTTCGTTGTCGAGGATCGACTTGATATAGGCCCCGTACACATCGCCGCCACCCGGCGCAGCAGGCGGAGCAGGCGGAGCAGGCGGCGGAGCGGGGCTCGGCGCACGGGCCCGGAAGAGCGGCATGACTAGCCGCGCCCTTCCTCGCGGATCACCGCTTCAAGGTGCTGGAACAGCGTGCCGTACACCGCGGACAGTTTGTCGCTGGCATCCGGGGTGAGGTCGCTTTCCGGGCCGGGCATCGCCGCCAGGATGCCGCCCAGGCGTTCCCTCACCTGGGATGAGCCACCGAGTCGGCCCAGAACCTCCTCAGGCACCGGCAGCGTGATCGACCAGCCCCCATGCGGATTGACCTTTATGGGATTGGCCGGGTCCGCGGGCGCTGCGACGTCCCGGCTCCCGGTGACATCCTCGCTTTCCCCGCTTCCGGCGGGAATCGACTTGAGCTGCCGGAACAGCCCGTCGTAGGCCGAGGTCAGCTCGTCGCTGGCGTTGGGGGTGAGTTGCCCGAATTGGTCGAGCCCGGTGTCCGTGATGGGCCGCAGGCGCTCCTCCAGCTGGGCTGAACCGCCGAGCTTCCCCAGCACCTCCCTGGGCACAGGTAGCGCGACCCACCAGCCTTTTCCAGGGTTGACCGTGATGGGGTTGGAACCCCCTTCACCGCCCGTGGCCGGATCTGAAGCCCCCGCACCGCCTGCGCTAGCCGACACCTGTCCCCCTACCATTGCGCGACGCTGGACAGTATGCCATTGGTGAATGCCAGCCGCAGGGATGTGGCCGGTAGCCAGGATCGGCCGCCATGGGTTACTGAGCGGCCAGTATCCGCCCTAGCCGTAGAAGAGGCGCTCCATGACGACCCGGGCCCGGCGCGACATGCGCCGGTAATGCTCCACCAGGGCCTGCGGCGTGTCCTGCCGGTACCCCATAAGTCGCGCCACCGCCGCGAGTTCGGACTGCTTGGCCGGAACCACGTCTGACGCCCGGCCCCGCACCAGCATCACCGCATCGCGGATCCGGGTCGCCAGCCGCCACGCCCTGGCCAGGGCCGCCGCGTCGTCCTCGGCCACCAGGCCAGCCTGTTCAGCGGCCGCCAGCGCGGCCAGGGTCCGGGTGGTCCTCAGCCCAGCGATCTCGTGCGCATGGGTCAGCTGCAACAACTGAACCACCCACTCGACGTCCGTGAGCCCCCCGGGGCCTAGCTTCACGTGCAACGCCGGCTCGACTCCTCTGGGCATTCGTTCGGCTTCCATGCGCGCTTTTATGCGCCTTATTTCCCTAACGGCCGGTTCACCGATTCCGCCGGCCGGATACCGGAACTCATCGGCCAGCGCACCGAACCGCGCACCCAGGTCGCGGTCCCCGGCCACCGGCGCGGCGCGCAGCAGCGCCTGCGCCTCCCAGGGCAGCGACCAGCGCTCGTAGTACGCACGGTATGAGGCGAGGGTGCGCACCAGCGGGCCCTGCCGCCCTTCCGGGCGGAGGCTGGGATCGATGACCAGCGGCGGGTCGGGCGCCGGGCGGGCCAGCAGGCTGCGCAGTTCCTCGGCGACCGCATGCGCCGACCTGGTCGCCGTCTCCTCCTGCGCACCGGGCAGCGGGTCATGCACGAACATCACGTCCGCGTCGCTTCCATAGCCGGTCTCGCGGCCGCCGAACCTGCCCATGGCGATCACCGAGACGCGGGTCGGCAGCGGGCCCAGCTCGCCCTCGGTCTTCCGGATCGCCGCCTCGAGCGCGGCACCGATGGTCACCGCGGCGATAACCGTCAGCGCCTCGCCGGTCTCTTCCACTCCGGACAATCCCAGCACGTCGGCGGATGCGGTGCGGAGCAGCTCGCGGCGGCGTAGCGCCCGGACCGCGGTGACCGCGTCCTCCGCGCTGGCGTGCCTGCCCACCACCGCGGTGGCCTCAACGTGCAGCGCCGCCGCCGGCCGCGGCGCGAGCTGGGCGTCCTCCCCCAGGATCGCCACCATCTCGGGCGCCCGCAGCAGCAGGTCGGCTGCGTACCGGCTGGAAGCGAGCAGCCTGGCCATGCGCTGTGCGACCTTCGTGTCGTCACGGAGCAGGCGCAGGTACCACGGGGTATTCCCGAGAGCGTCGCTGACCTGGCGGAACGCCAGGAGCCCGGCGTCTGGCTGCGCCGCGCCAGCGAACCATTCGAGCATCACCGGCAGCAGCGTGCGCTGGATCGCCGCCCGGCGGGACACACCGGAGGTCAGCGCCTCGATGTGGCGCAGCGCGCCCGCCGGATCCGCGTAACCGAGCGCCAGGAGCCGCGCCCTGGCCGCCTCGGGGGTGAGCCTGACCGCCTCACTGGGGAGCCGGGCGACAGCCTCGAGCAATGGCCGGTAGAACAGTTTCTCGTGCAGCCTGCGCGCCTCGCGGGCGTGCTGCCGCCAGTGCGCGGTGAGCTCCGCGGCCGGGTCGGCGCGCGACGGCGGGCCAGCCGGGACGGCACCGCAGCGCGTCATCTGCCTTCGCATCGCGCGGCCGAGCCTGCGCAGCACCTCCGGATCGTCCGGCAGGGTATGTGTCCGGCGCAGCTGGCGAAGCTGAAGCAGATGCTCGACCCGGCGCAGGAACCGGTAGGCCGCGGCCATCGTCGCCGCGTCGTCGCGGCCCACGTAGCCGCCGCTGGCCAGCGCGGCCAGGGCCGGGAGGGTGGCCTGCTCGCGGAGCGTCTCGTCGGCCCGGCCGTGCACAAGCTGCAGCAGCTGGACCGCGAACTCGATGTCGCGCAGCCCGCCGGGACCCAGCTTGAGCTGGCGGCCGGCCTCGGCGGCTGGCAGGGTGCCGATAACCCTGCGGCGCATGGCCTGGACCTCCTGGACAAAGTGCTCCCGCTGCGACGCCCGCCAGATCAGGGGAGTGAGCGCATCGATGTAGGCCTGGCCGAGAGCCAGGTCGCCGGCCACCGGCCTGGCCTTGAGCAGGGCCTGGAACTCCCATGTCTTGGCCCAGCGCTCGTAGTAGGCGAGGTGGCTGGCGAGCGTCCGGACCAGCGGGCCGCTGCGGCCTTCCGGGCGCAGGTTCGCGTCGACCGGGAACAACGACCCCTCGGCGGCGGGTTGCGAGCAGACCCGGATCAGGCGCGACGCCAGCCGGGTGGCTGAGGCCAGGGCGGCGGCCTCGGCATCGGCTCCCGCCTCCGCCGCGCTGCCTGTCTCGCCTGGTTCCGGCGGTGCCGCCACGAAGATCACGTCCACGTCGCTGGCGTAGTTCAGCTCGCGCCCCCCGCATTTGCCCATGGCGATCACGGCCAGCCGGGCCGGAACCGAGCCGGCGGCCGGCTGGGAACGGGCGATGGCCAGCGCTGCCTCCAGGGCCGCGGCCGCGAGGTCGGCGAGCTCCGCGCCGACCTGGTCGAGCGTGACCAGGCCGGTGAGGTCCCTGGCCGCCAGGTGCACCAGCTGGCGGCGGTAGGCGGCCCGCAGCGCGGTGGCCGGGTCCCCCTGGTCGGTCTCAGCTGGCCGCGCCACCGGCTGCGGGTCGGCAGGCACGGCCCCGGTGGCCGCCAGCAAGGTGGCGCGCAGCTCCGCCGCCGTCGGTCCGCGTAGCGCATCCTCGCCGCGGAGCACCCGCCAGCCAGCCGGGTGCCGGGCCAGATGATCACCAAGGGCGGCGCTCGCGCCGAGCACGGCGGTCAGCCTGATCCGCAGCCCCGGATCCTCACGCAGCGCGGCGCGCAGTTCGGCGTCGACGGTCATCCGGGCCAGCGCGGCCAGGGCGAGATCCGGGTCGGCGGCCGCCGCGAGCGCCTCCAGCAGGTCACTGTCGGCGCCATCGGGATCGAGACCGAGATCCTCGGTCACGAACTGCTGCGCGCGAGCGGCATCCGCGAATCCCATCCGGGCCAGGCGGCCGACCGGGGTGGTCCTGCGCAGCATGCTCACTCCTGCACCGTAGCTGCCAGCGCCGCGTTGGCCCATGCTGAGGGCCGCCAGCTGCCTTGATCCGATTTCGCACCGGGCAGCCGCGAGGGCCGCCGGTTTGAGGCGATTCGCGGCGGGCAGCGGCGAGAGGGTCCATAAGAACCCGGAGGTAACCATGTCAACTGGGATCGTGGCCGTCATCATCATCGTCGTCCTGGCCGTGGCACTGGCGGCGGCAGTCATCACCGCAACGCGGCGGCGGCGGCTCCGCGAGCGCTTCGGCCCTGAATATGACCGCGTTCTGGAGCAGACGCTCAGCCGCCGGAAGGCCGAGGCCGTACTCACCCAACGAGAACGGCGGGTGAAGGGCCTTGAGATCCGGCCGCTAGATCCCGCCACGCACGCGAAACGCGCTGGTCAATGGGGAGACGTTCAGGAACGATTCGTGGACGCGCCAGCGAGCGCGGTGGCCGAGGCGCAGCTGCTGATCGTGACGGTGATGACCGAGCGCGGCTACCCCACCGAGCATGAGGGCCAGGTACTCGCGGATCTTTCCGTCGGGCACGCCCAGACACTTGATCACTACCGCGCCGCATCGGGCATCAGCGCGCGGGCCATGTCGGGCGCCGCATCGACCGAGGAACTGCGGCAGGCGATGATCCACTATCGCGTGCTGTTCGAGGACCTGATCGGGGAACCCGCCGGCGAGCCGAAAGCCCCGGATTCAGGCCTCGGAAGGACGGCGGAAACGCCGGATCCAGGCCTGGACGCAACGGCGGGAACAGCCGATCCAGCCCGGGACGGAATGGCAGTGCATCACGGCGAAACCAGGCAACAGCAGAGCCCGAGGACGTGACCTGATGAATGCATCACCCGGCATGCGTAGATACGGTAGCGGGAGCAGGCGGCGCCGCCCTAGACGAAGAAGCTGCCCAGGTGCGGGAACGGTCAATGAGGTCCGCATGGCAGGGCCTAGCACTGGGGCCGTCCGTGGACAGCCCCAGTGCGGGGGTGCACTTCGGGGGGGTGGAGTGCATCCACCAGGCCAGTGTGCGCGGCAGCGGTAACGTCCCGGTAGCGCCGTAGTTGCCAGGAATGTCAGAGCCGACTTGGTGGTCTTCGCGGATCCTGCCGGGCGGCCCTGGGTCAGGACGCCAGCAGTGCGGCTCCCGTCGGCCCGGAGTCTGGGGTCAGTTTCGCGGGGCCGCCACCATCAGCCGCGGATTATGGAGGAGACATTGAAGACCTCCGTGGTCATATTGAATTGCTCCATCAAGTCGGCGACCCGCTGGAGCAGGCGGGCATCCGGCCGCAGCGGGTAAGCGGGGATCGCCGCGAGCTGGGCCATCGCGCGCGGCACGCCCGCGTAGGCGGCCAAGCCGCTCTGGACCGCGCCGAGATCCGCATTGGCGATCGCCTGGGCTGCCCCCCTGAATGGGAAAGTAATTACCTGCGGTCCGCCCGGCACTGGAGTTAGCATCCGCTGTGCCAGTAACGTCCCGGTAGCGCCGTAATGGCCGGGAATGTCAGGTGCCGACGGGATGGTC
>DASWFT010000643.1:0-2652 GCA_036394075.1 Streptosporangiaceae bacterium | reverse complement strand
CGACCTCGCCCCGCGCGGGATCACCGCCACCGTGGTGCAGGCCGGACCGATCGACACCGACATGAACCCGGCGGATAGCCCGGGTGCCGACTTCCTGCGCAGTGTCACGGCGCTCGGCCGCTACGGCACCGTCGACGAGGTGGCCGCGACCGTCGCGCACCTCGCCGGAGACGGCGGTCGCTACATCACCGGCACCGCGATCACCATCGACGGCGGATTCGCCGCCTAACCTCGGCGTCCCTGCGTGCGTGTCGCTGGCTCTCCGCCGATTCCTTTCCCAGAGACGGCGGGTCTACCTAGGTGCCGGTATCCACGGCATGATTTCCAGGGGGAGTGGTGATGTCGCAGCAGGCAGACGTTATGCCGGATGGCGGGGAGTTCGCCGATCTGACCGAGCCGTTCCGGCGCGAACTGCTGGCGCACTGCTATCGGATGCTCGGCTCGGTGGACGACGCCGAAGACCTGGTCCAGGAGACTTACCTGCGGGCGTGGCGTTCCTACGGCGGATTCGAGGGCCGGTCATCGGTGCGCACCTGGCTCTACCAGATCGCGACCAACGCCTGCCTGACCGACCTGCAGCGCCGCGGCCGGCGTCCGCTGCCCTCTGGCCTGGGCGGGCCCGGCGAGAACCCGGAGGTCCCGCAGGCCGCGGCGCGGTCTGATATCGCGTGGCTGCAGCCGATTCCCGACGCGCTGGTGACCCCGGAGTCCGGCGATCCCGCGGTCATCGTGGCCTCGCGCGAGAGCCTGCGGCTCGCGCTCATCGCCAGCTTGCAGTACCTGCCGCCCCGTCAGCGGGCAGTGCTGATCCTGCGGGACGTGCTGGCCTTCCCGGCGGCCGAGGTCGCCGAACTCCTCGGCGTCACCACGGTGGCGGTCAAGAGCACGCTGCAGCGCGCCCGCGCCCGTCTCGAACAGGTGGCCCCGGCAGCCGACCAGGTCACCGAGCCCGCCGAACCAGAACGCCGCGCCCTGCTCGACCGCTACATCGCGGCCTTCGAGAACGCCGACCCCGCAGCCCTGGAGCAATTGCTGCGCCAGGACGCCACGCTGGAGTTGCCGCCGTCCGCGGCCTGGTTCGCGGGCGGCGACGCTGTCGCGCATGCCGTGTCCGGTCTTGGATCGCCCGGTGAGTGGAGGATGATCCCGACCAGCGCCAACGGGCAGCCTGCCGCCGCAGCGTACCGCCGCAGCGGCGACGGCACTTACCTGGCGTACGGAATCGTGGTGCTCACCGCCACCACCACCGGCATCGCCCGGCTCGTCGTCTTCGGCGACCCCGGCCTGTTCCCCGCATTCGGCCTCCCGCCCATCCACCCGGCCGCGGCCGCCGCGCCGTCGGCCCCGCACTGAGCGGATCCACGGCATGGCATCCCCCGCCAACAGCGCCGGGGTCCTGGCTGGCGCGATCCGCTATGCCCTCGGCAGCCTGACGTGCGTCACACCAGGCTTCCTGGCCTGGCCGACGCCATGTGCGACATGGGACCTCGCGACACTGCTGCAGCACGTCAACGACTCCCTCGCCGCACTCCACGAAGGCATTGCCACTGGCTCCGTCAGTGTCACCGGCTCCGTCAGTCTTGCTCCCGCCGTGGAGACCGCAGACGACCCGGGCGGCCTGGTCGCGACTTTCCGCGACCGGGCCAGCCAGCTCCTCGCCGCGTCGGCAACCGCCGGAAACCAGGACAGGTGCATTGCCATCGCCGACCGGCGCCTCGCGGGCCGCATCGTGACTGCCGTGGGAGCGGTCGAGATCGCCGTCCACGGATGGGACGTCGCTGAGGCCTGCCGATGCCGTCGGCCGATCCCGCCGGCTCTTGCCACCGGCATCCTGAAGATCATCCCACTGGTGGTCACCGACACCACCAGGGACGCCCGCTTCGCCGCTCCCGTCACCGTGTCACCGCGGGCCAGCCCGGGCGACCGGCTCATCGCACTACTCGGCCGCAGCCCACAAACGCCATCCGCGACACAGTCCGGGCAGTCGGCCGGGATTCGCGGCGAAGTTACCTGAGAGTTAAAGTTCCGCTCGGCTCCGCGACAGGCTGGCCACGTACTCGGTGTAGGCATTCCCTACCCGCTTCCGACCTCCAACGCGATGCCCTCCCAGGAGGTGGCGCCCGCGCGGCCGCCCGTGCCATAGGTTGGCCAGCGTGGCCCACTACAGCAGACTCCTCAAGATCGTCATCGACGTCCCGGCCGCGGACCACGACCGAGAGCTGACGTTCTGGCGGGCAGCCACCGGCCGGTCGCTGACCCAGTTCGACCGGCATCCCGAATACCACGGGGCTGCCTTGCACGGTCAGGAGTTCTGGCTGCTCATCCAGCGCCTCGACGACGGACCGGGCCGCGTGCACATCGATATCCACACGGACGACCTGGCGGCTGAGGTGGCCCGGCTGGAGCGACTCGGCGCGCAGCGGGTACAGCAGGTGCACTCGTGGCAGGTGATGAAAGACCCGGCAGGTCTGCTGTTCTGCGTAATACCCGAGCCGTCCGGCACGCTCAACGATGACAACGCGCAACGGTGGGCCTAGCGCGCGGGGTGGGGCGAGCGCGCGGGGCGGGCTGGCGAGCGGGGCCGGCTAGCGGGCGGGCTGGCAAGCGTAGGGACGGGCGTTCTCAGGGCTGGGCCGGCCGTCCGGCCTGCCG
>DASWFT010000642.1:0-6011 GCA_036394075.1 Streptosporangiaceae bacterium | reverse complement strand
AGAAGTCGGCCGCATCCAGTCGTTCGCGAGCCCACGCCCAGCGGGTCGCCACCCCGAGCCCCGCGACGACGATCCTGATCGCCGAACGGGCTGCCCTGCTGACCGGCCGCGACCTCGACTTCATCCAGGTGGTGTGGATGGGCTGGACCGGCATGCGCTTCGGCGAAGTGCTCGCCGTCGAGGCAAGCTGCTTCGACTTCCCCGACATCGGCATCCCCTGCTACCACCTGGACTGGCAGCTCCGCGAAATTGGCGGCAAGGTCACCAAGGCATCGCCCAAGGACAGCTCCGATCGAACCGTGGACTTGCCCCCGTTCCTCGCCAACCTGGCCGAAACCCTAGTGGCCGGGGCACGGCCGTGCTGCTGCCCCGAACGAGACGGCCGACCGGCCTGTAAGGGCGGCGACACATCACCAGCCGCCTACGTGTTTCTCGGCCCCGAAGCAGGGCACCCCCGCCGCTCGAACTGGGCCGACCGGGTCCTGACCCCAGCAGCAACCGGGGCCTACCCGGAGCACAAGGGGCAGCGGCGTCCGGTCTACGTCAACTTCCAGCAGCCGCCGGGAATCCCTGTCCGCTCCACGCGCAAGACCAAGGCCGCCGACAGCGCCGATGGTGCCTGGGAGCCGCTGCACGCCCACGTATGGCCGCATCTGTTCAGGCACGCGCACGACACTTGGCTCAACGACGCCGGCGTGCACGAACTGATGCGCAAGGACCGGATCGGCCACGCGATGCCAGGGATGGATGGCACCTACCTGCACGTCACCCCGCAAAGCCGCCGCGACTGCTGCGAAGCGCTAGAGGCGCTGTTCTGGGATGCGGTCTCCTCGGTCAGACACGAGTCACCCGTGCCCACGCTCAGCGAACTCCAAGCGCAGGGAAGATCGCGCAAGACTTCCGCCAGCAAGAACTCGGCTGCCCAGCGCCCCACCCGAGGCCAGTAGCGGCGCCGTCTCCGGCTCAGGAGAACTCACGCTGGACCGGGCCCGCGGGCACACGATGCTGCATGCTGACGGCAGCTGAGGCTCTTCGCCGCCGCGCATTTCCCGCCCGCGCGTTTCGCCTCGCTGGCGTTAATCAGGGAGGCGTCCAACGGACGGGCTGGCGCCGCTGGTGCTACCCAATGTGCTACCAGGTGCCGCTACCGCACATGCTAATCGTTCGAAATTAATCCCTGACCTGGGTGGAGCTATGGGGATTCGAACCCCAGACCTCTTGCATGCCATGCAAGCGCTCTACCAACTGAGCTATAGCCCCTTGGCTGCCTCGCGCGGCCACCCGCCCGCGGCGCCACGCCAGTGTACAAGACCCAAGGCGGTCAGCGGTCGTCGCTCAGCACCGGCTCGGGAAGGGTTCCCGCGTTGTGCTCGAGCAGGCGCCACCGGCTGCGGCGGCGGCCGAGGACCGACCACGCACAGTTTGCCAGTGGCCCGACCACACCCCAGAAGTCTTCCGGCAGGCCCAGCAGGCGCTCGGCGCCTAGCCGGATGGCCGCGCCGTGGCTGACCACGACAGCGAGCCCGCCCGGTGCGAGACTTTCGGCGATCCGCTCCAGGGCCGCGCCCGCGCGCTCCGCGACCACCGCCGACGACTCTCCGTCCGGGGGCAGCCAGGAGGCGTGCTCAGCCGGATATTGGGCGCGGATCTCGACGTCTGTCAACCCCTCCCAGGCGCCCCCATGACGTTCCCGCAGGTCCTTGTCGGTCGTCACGGTGAGCCCTGTCAGCCGGGCGAGTGGCGCCGCGGTGGCTAGCGCACGCCCGAGGTCGGAGGAGATGATCAGGTCGGGCCGCAGCGCGGCGAGCAGCCGGGCCGCCCGCTCCGCCTGCTCTATCCCTACCGCGTCCAGCGGGATGTCGCTCTGCCCCTGGAATCGGCCTTCCACATTCCAGCGCGTCTGGCCGTGCCGCCACAGCACCAGCCTGGTCGATTCGTCCCCATAACGCAGCGCCACGGGCACTGCCGCACCGCCCTCCGTGGGTCGCGCACCACTTCTCTCCGATGCCTCCGACCCGCTGCGCCCCACTGGCAGAGACCCGCCGCCCTCCACGGGCGCCGACCCGCTGCGCCCCACAGCCGGAGACTCACCCTCCGAAGGCGCCGATCCGCTACCCTCCACGGTCAGCGTGGCTCCACGCCGGCTGGCCCGGCGACCGAGACCGGCTCGGGCAGCTCGATTCGCGGGCAGTCCTTCCACAGCCGCTCAAGCCCGTAAAACGTCCGCTCCTCCGCGTGCTGAACATGCACGACGATATCGAGGTAGTCGAGCAGCACCCAGCGGCCTTCCCGCTCACCCTCACGGCGCACCGGCCGGACCCCGGCCTTGCGCAGCTTGTCCTCGATCTCGTCGACGATCGCACGCACCTGGCGGTCGTTGGCGGCAGAACAGAGCAGGAACACGTCGGTGATGACGAGCTGCTCACTCACGTCGTAGGCGATGATGTCACTGGCGAGCTTGTCGGCCGCAGCCTCTGCGGCGATCCCCGCAAGCTCGACGGCCCTGCTGGTGGCTGTCACGTGTGCTGTTCGTCCTCCTCCGACGACCCCGACGAGCCTGATGGGCCCAAATGTGCCCGATCCGACCCTTACCCAACCCTTGCTCAACCTTGCGGCGACGTACTTCAGGGTAACCCGGCTCACCGGGTCCTGCGCCGGGTCAGCCCTCTTCCTGCTGGTAGAGCCCGCGTTTCGCGATGTACTGGACGACACCGTCCGGCACCAGATACCAGACCGGCTCTCCAGCCACGACACGCTTCCGGCAGTCGGTCGAGGAGATCGCCAGGGCCGGGATCTCCACCAGGCTGACCCCTTCGCGGGGCAGCCCGTGAGTGGTCAGCCGGTGCCCGGGCCGGGTGCAGCCGACGAAATGCGCGAGCTTGAACAGCTCGTCCGCGTCCTGCCAGGACATCATCCGGGACAGGGCGTCCGCGCCGGTGATGAAGAACAGCTCCGCGCCGTCGCCGCGTACCGTGCGAAGCTCGCGCAACGTATCGATGGTGTAGGTGGGGCCCGGCCGGTCGATGTCCACCCGGCTGACCGAAAACCGCGGGTTCGACGCGGTCGCGATCACCGTCATCAGGTAACGGTCCTCCGACGGCGAGACGCGGCGGTCGTCTTTCTGCCACGGCTCGCCGGTCGGCACGAACACCACCTCATCCAGCGAGAAGAAGTGGGCGACCTCACTCGCCGCCACCAGGTGGCCATGGTGGACCGGGTCGAACGTGCCGCCCATCACCCCGATCCGCTCGGCGGGCGATCCGCCATCAGCGCTCATACAGTGACTCTAGCGATCAATCCAGGCCGGGCAGCGGCGGGCTGCCCTCACGCCACCGCACCACCCGCACCGCCTTGCCGACCTCCGTGCGCGGCACCGTGCCCGCGGGCATCACCCGGACGGCGACCCGCACGCCGAGCGCCTCGCGGAGCCTGGACTCCAGAGCAGCCACCGAAGGCCCCGCACCGGCCGAAGGTGAGCGGCCAGGAAGATCCGTTCGGTATTCGCAACAGGCCAGCAGCCTGGGCACGTCTTCCCTCTCATCCAGCACCAGCAGGTAGTCGGGGCGCAGGGCCGGGTCGGCGAGGAGCACCCGCTCCACCTCGCTGGGGAATATGTTGACGCCGCGGATGACCAGCATGTCGTCGCGCCGGCCGGTGATCCTGCTCATCCTGACCAGGGTCCGCCCGCAGGCACACGCGTCGCGGCGCAGCGCCGCGATGTCACCGGTCCGGTACCGCAGCAGCGGCATCGCCTCCCGGGTGGGCGTGGAGAAGACCAGCTCGCCCCGGGTGCCGTCGGGCACCGGCGCACCGGTCGCCGGGTCGATCGCCTCGACCAGGAAGTGGTCCTCGTTGACGTGCAGCCCGTCGGCGGCCTCGATGCACTCGGCGGCCACCCCCGGCCCGATCACCTCCGACAGCCCGTAGATGTCCAGGGCGCGCAGGCCGAGCAGTTCCTCGATGCGGCCGCGCAGCTGCGCGGACCACGGTTCGGCGCCGAAAAGGCCAGCTGACAGCGACCCCGCCACGCCCGCCTCGGCCAGCGCCTCACCGAGCCGGATCGCGTACGAGGGGGTGCAGGTCAGGATGTCCGGCCGCAGGTCCCGGATCAGCGTAACCTGACGTGCCGTCATCCCGCCGGAGACGGGCACGACCGCCGCGCCCAGCTCGATCGCGCCCTGGTGGAAGCCCAGCCCCCCGGTGAACAGGCCGTATCCATAGGCGTTATGAACGGTGCTCCGGCTTGTCCCGCCGGCCGCCGCGAGCGCCCGCGCGCACATCCGCGCCCATAGTGACAGGTCCGCGCGGGTATAGGCCACCAGCGTCGGCTTGCCGCCGGTGCCGCTGGAACCATGGAACGCGACCACCTTCTCCCGTTCAACCGTCAGCATGCCAAACGGATACGCATTCCACATGTCTTCCTTAACTGTCATCGGGAGAGAAGGCAGATCGCCGAGGGTGACGTCGCGCCCCCCGGTGATACCGGCGGCCTTGAGCCGCTGGCCCTGCACCCCGTCGGCGCCGAGCAGCCGGTCCACCAGCGTGCGCAGCCGTTCCTGCTGGACTTCCGCCCGCTGCTCGGCGGGCATCGACTCCGCGTCGGGTTCGAACATGGGTCTCGCCTCTCACGCCGGCGGACGGCCTCGCCGGCAGATTCTGGTGCCTTTTGCGGAAAATCAACGACGATCATGCGGGTGCGCTCGCGGCGGCACCTAGCATGGCTGACATGACCACTGTGCCGGATCGTGCCCGCGTCCGCCTGCCGGGAATCAGCTCGCGTGCCTACGAGCACCCCGCTGACCGGTCGGCGCTGGTAGCCATGCGCAAACTCACCGGCTTCGACGTGCTGCTCCGCCGGCTCGCCGGGCTGTTCAGCGACCGGAGCCTGCGGCTGCTGTTCCTGGCCAGCGCGGTGCGGGTGTCGCAGGAGCAGTTCCCGCACCTGCACGAGCTGGTGCTGGACGGCTCCGCGATCCTCGACCTGCCTGAGGTGCCGGAGCTGTACGTCACCCAGGACCCGCAGCCGAACGCGATGACCCTCGGCTCCGACAAGCCGTTCATCGTGATCACCACCGGTCTGGTGAACCTGCTAGACGCCGAAGAGCACCGGTACGTGATCGGGCATGAGCTGGGGCACGTGCTGTCCGGGCACGCGGTCTACCGGACGATGCTGCTCCACCTGACCCGGCTGGCTACCCGCCTGGCCTGGTTCGCCATCGGCTACATCGGCCTGCGGGTGATCATCGCCGGGCTGGAAGAGTGGTATCGCAAGTCCGAGCTGTCCTGCGACCGGGCCGGCGTTCTCGCCAGCCAGGACCCGGCGGCGGCGCGGCGCGCGCTGATGAAGATCGCCGGCGGATCACAGCTGTCGGAACTGAGCCCGGACGCGTTCCTCCAGCAGGCCCACGAGTATGACGCGGTTCCCGACGTCCGCGAGGGCCTGCTGAAGATGATTCAGATGCAGGGCACCACGCACCCGTTCGCGGTGGTGCGCTTCGCCGAACTCGACCGCTGGGTGGCCGAGGGCGACTACGAGCCGATCCTGGCGGGCAACTATCCGCGCCGCGAGGACGACGAGGACACCTCGATCAGCGAAGAGGTCAAGGCCGCCGCGAGGTCCTACCAGGATTCGTGGAGCCGCTCATCTGACCCGTTCATCGGGATGGTCAAGGGAGTCGCGGAGACGGCCGCCGGCGGAGCGGAACGCCTGTTCAGTATGTTCACTCGCCCCCGCGACGGCGGCGGGGACTCCTGAGCACCACGAGATCGTCGCGGTGCACGATCTCCCGCTCGTACTCGGGGCCGAGTTCGGCGGCGAGCCATTTTGTGGACCGGCCCATCAGCGCGGGGATTTCCGCGGCATCGTAGTTGACCAGTCCGCGGGCGACCACGTGGCCGCTGGAGTCGCACAGGTCCACCGGGTCACCGGCGTCGAATACGCCTTCCACGCCGGTGATCCCGGCCGGGAGCAGCGAGGCGCGACCGGCCCGGACCGCTGTGACCGCCCCATC
>DASWFT010000641.1:0-4638 GCA_036394075.1 Streptosporangiaceae bacterium | reverse complement strand
CGTCCGGGGCCCGTGGAACCCCCGGCCACCCGGCCCGCCAGCCGGGCCACAGTCATACCCCGGCACTAAAATTCATGCCCAGCAACGCGGTCCAGCACCGCCAAGCGCCAGCCATCAACCCCGATGAATGATCAGGGCTAGTGCCGTGTCAGGCAACCTTTGCCCTCCCCTACAACGGCACGTGAGGGACACTGACTGCGATGAGTGAAGCCCCGTCGGCGCTGGGACGCCGCGTCATCGTAACTGGGCTGGCCGGGTCCGGGAAGAGCACGTTCTCGCTCGCGCTCGCCGCCAAGACCGGCTTGCCGGTCATTCATCTTGACCTCCACTTCTGGAAGCCCGGCTGGGTTGCACCGTCGGAGACCGAGTGGCGCGAGAAGCAATGTGGCGTGCTCGCCGACAACGCGTGGATCGCTGACGGCAACTACCACGAGACACTCGATCTCCGGCTCGAACGCGCGGACACCGTAGTGTTTCTCGACCAGCCCTGGTGGCTTTGCGCAGGACGCGCGTTCCTGCGCGGCTTCCGAATGCCGAGCGAGTTGCCCGAAGGGTGCGACTATTCGGCCTGGCTGCGGCTGCGCGATGAGTGGCGCTTGGCCGTCCGCATCTGGCGAAAACGCCGGTCAGAGCCGGAGCACGAACACGAAATCATTTCGCAGCACGGTCAGCATGTGGCCCTTCACGTGCTCAGATCCAAGCGGGCGGTCAGGGAATTCCTCGACGGTCTGGACGCCGACCACGTGGAAGCCGACGACGGTTGATCGGACGCCGAGTGACTCGCCCCTAACGCCCGGCTCAGAGTCACGCCACCAACGAGGCAAACGTTGCCTGACGCGGCACTAGGCGTGCGCGCTGGTGTGGGGGCGTCCTGCTCGGAAATCGTGATCAGCCACTGACCGATCCGCTACGTCGCCCGCCAACCTGGACAGATTACCTACGGTGACCGCCGTCAGGGCACAGGCCCCGGTTTGGCGTTTTCGCTGGCCGGGGACACCTCAAGGTCAGAGAAAAGTCAGGGTCGCCAGCGGTCCGAGCCGCCGGAAACGGACATAACACGCGTGAATTTTGTGGCGCTCAACTGTTCGAATCTGACCCGATGGCGTGCGAGGCGGCTGGCCACCAGTCGACTCTTAATCGATCATGGCGAAGGACTGTACATATCGGCGGATATTGCTGCTCAGTTGCCCTCGACCATAGTTACGGAGCGTGACTGGAGGACAGAATTTCCCGCGCCATCGATGCCGCTCCCTTCACTCCCAGGCCGGCCAGCTCGCCCTGGATCCTGCGGTAGCCCCATCCGGGGTTCTCCCGGGCCAGCCGGAGGACCAGTGCCCTGACGTTCCGGCGGGTCACTGGGCGGCCGGTCCTGCCGCGCCTGGACCGCGCTGCCCGGCGTCGGCGGACGAGGTCGCGGCGCCAGCGCAGGATCGTGTCGGGGCTGACCAGCAGCCGTAGCCCGTGGCGGCGCGCTTTTGGTATCACGCCGAGCAGGGCGGCGATCAGGGCCCGGTCCCCGCCCAGTTCAGGTTCGGGCGGCGCGGCTGCCGCCACTGCAGGACCGCGAGCTGGTGGCGCGGGATCAAGATCTCGGCGGTCTTCCACGTCTCCTTGCGCTGGGACAGCCGCAGCCATGAAGCCACCCGCGTGATCAGGAGGAAGGCGAACCGCAGGCACATGATCGGTGATCATCACGGCGGGCGGCTGGGAGAGCAACTCTGCTGGTCAGAGCCGTGGACGGAATTCTCGGCACGCACAGGTGGATAACCGCCCATGCCACGCGGTTCGAGTAGACTCGCGCTGTACCGCTTGGTAGTGGCACAGCACGGAAGACCGTCACGCAGGTGAGCCGACGTATGAGGCTGGCAGTCCTGATGCATCAGCAAGGCTGGATCAATGACTGGAAGTCAGGCACCGCCACGACAGGGCTTCTTGAGGAAGCTGAACACGTCAATGTCGGCACTAAAGATAGCACCAGACAGCGGGCTAAGCAGCGTGGCACTTTCTTCATCCTAGGTTGGGAGCCATTCATCCTTACGTAAGGAGCGAGGCATAACCTAATGAGCGGCAGGGGGGGCTGGTTCTCAAACCTGTGGGTCATCACCGTTATCGGCGGGTTGATAGTGCTAGCGGTGGGTCACTTCCTGTTCTCCGACAACACCCAAAGCCCCAATACCAGGCCGACCCCGACTAACACGACGTCAAATTCTGTTCTATCCACACCGCAGAACTCACCTTCAGCGCCCACTAGCCCGTTCACACCGGGGAGCGGCCAGCTGCCAGAGCAGTTAACGGGCACGTGGAAAGGGTCAGTGCTTCAGGCAAGCACTTCGCAAACGTATCCGGTAATCCTTAAATTGGCTCAAATGCCTGGGGCGGCGATCGGTACATCATCGTACCCAACGCTTAACTGTGAGGGAATGCTGCGGCTTAATGAAGTCTCCTCTGATACGGTGGTAATAACAGAGTACATTACCGTTGGCGCCAGTCAGGGCCTTGGCCTGGCCTTGGCCAGCCGGGCTGTGGAACTCCAGACCAGATCACGTTGAAATACTTGGATAAGAATCATCTACTCTACACATTCGCGTACAACGGAAATCCAACTGATGGCCAGGCAACTCTAGCGAGATCCGCGGGGTGATCTGTGGCTGATGCCACACCGCGAGGTGTGCGTGCCGAAAACCTCGTCCACGTCATGCAACCAGGCGATATTCGTTGATCAGGCCACTGACGCGCGTCTGTCTTCGGACGCGGTACTGACCGAGATCGACCGGCTCGGCTAGCGGTTTCAGCGGCGCGGCGCCATGCAGAGAGCGGTGCGGCCGGTGCTGGTTGTGGTGGATCTCGTACTCGCGCAGGATCCGTAGCAGATGAGCCTGGTTCCAGACGAGGGCTCGGTCCAGTAGCTCGGGACGGCATCCCCCGATCCAGCGTTCGGTGATCGCGTTCATCCGGGGCGTCCGGACGTTGCAGAGCACGGTCCGGATGCCGGCGTCGGCGAGGATCGCGTCGAACGCGGCGGTGAAGTTCGAGCCGCGGTCGCGGATCATGAACTTGACCCGGTGCGTTTGCTCATCGAGGTCCATGAGGAGGTTGCGTGCCTGCTGGGTGGTCCACTCCCCGGTGGGGTGCAGCGTGACGCCGAGGATGCGGATGCGCCGGGTCGCGTGTTCTATCACCGCCAGGACGTAGGCCCACCGCATTGCCTGCGCGGAGCCGGCGCGGCTGACCGGCCGGGATGGCCTACTGGCCGGACTGGCCGGCCGGGTTCCCGAACGGGACGAGGCTGGCGTCGGCGCGGCGCAGCACGGCTACCGCCCCGGCTGGCGCGCTGTCAGGACCGGCAAGCAGGCCTAGCGTTAGCGCCAGCGGCATGACGTCTCCGCCAGGGGTGATGGCCTCGACGCGCGCAGGCTGGCCGCCGTGCGACAGCTGCCCGTTGTTCATGGCGGCACGGAAGCAGGCGGCGTGACGAGGGCGGAGGGCCTCTGGGATGATCAGGGCGAGCGTCTGCCCGATCGCCTGCTCAGCGGTGACGCCCAGCAGCAGTTCAGCTGCGTGGTTCCATGACGTGATATACCCGTGGCTGTCAGTCGTTACGATCGCGTCCCCGGCCGCCGCCACCGCGGCTGAAGCCAGAGCCGGGTCAGGGGTCATGGGCCGGTCATCCGCGGCTGACATTGATGTCTCCTTAAGTCGATTGAAATCGGTGCGAGACTCCTGGGCGTTCACTAGCTGTGCTAGATGGATTCGACAGCACAGTGTTTCTCTCCTCTTGACCGATCTCATGGTCAAGAGCGCTGCGTTCCACTGGCCTCGAACAGGCGCCCGGCAGCGGCGATCGCAGTCGAGGCCATGCGATCCACGCGGGGCTGAGCCTTCGTACCTGTCGGCTATCCTCCACCCGCACCCGGCGTGCGGGTGAATCCGGGCGGGATCACCAGGTCGCCGGGCGCAGCGCCTGCTCGCGGCGGCCAGGACGAAACGTGACGCCGACGCGCTAGACGAGGCACTCGGGCTGCTGGTCGCGGTCGAGGCCGGGCCGCCTGACGCGCTGCGGACCGCTGATCCGGAACTGAACCGGCCACAGCCGCCCAGGCTGCTGCCCGGCCCTGCTCACGGCGGGAAGACGCCGCCGTGAGCAGGGTCGGACCGGAGGAATCCGGTCTTCTGCGGCCCGCACGTCCATATCGCTGAAAGGAACTGCCATGCCCAGTCAGCTGCACCTCGACGTACTCGTCGTCCCGTACAAGCCGATCACTGGGCTGATACCCCCGATGGGTACGGGCGAGGCGACCTGGCCAGCCACCTCCGTTTCGCTGATCAGCGGCGAACGCGACGCGATACGGATCGACGCCGTCCTTACCCCCGAGGACGCGGGGCAGGTCGCGGAGTGGATCCGGGCGACCGGGAAGAACCTCACGACGATCTACATCACCCACGGCCATGGCGATCACTTCTTCGGCCTGAACACGCTGCTCGGCGCGTTCCCTGACGCTAGTGCAGCCCCGCAGAAGTCCTTGAGGGGTTCGTGGCGTTTACTGAGGGTGGTCGCCGGTGCCGGCGAGATAGAGGGTGCAGGCGGTGTCGAGGGCCAGGCTGGGGTGGCCGGTGAGGCTGCCGTCCAGCAGGACGGCG
>DASWFT010000640.1:0-5713 GCA_036394075.1 Streptosporangiaceae bacterium | reverse complement strand
AAGCGGACCCTGCCGCTCGATGACGTGCTCGTCAAGGCGCTCACCGCGCTGCGCAAGCAGATGGCCAAAGAGAGCCAAGACGCCGGAACGGCCTACCAGGCTGGGCTGGCGGACCTGGACTGGTACACCCCAGGAGATGAGTACGTGATCACCGACGAGCTAGGCATCTCGGTACACCCTGAGTGGTACTCCGACGAGTTCGCTCGCCTACTCAAGCGGGCCAGCCTGCGCAAGATCAGGCTGCACGACTCCAGACATACAACTCTGAGCCTGATGGAGAAGGCCGGCGTGCCGATCTCCATCATCAGCAAGTGGGCGGGCCACTATGACGCGGCCTTCACCATGCGGACGTACGTCCACGCGAGCGACGACGACCTGAAGCAGGGCACCAGGACGCTCGCCAAGATTCACAAGATCGCTTAGAACCTGTGAGAGATTGTGAGAGATTGGCTCCCCGGACACCCGTCAGGGCCGTCTCTCACACCCGAGAAAACGACCCTGACCTGCGGAAACACCTGTCGGGACGGCGGGATTTGAACCCGCGACCCCTTGACCCCCAGTCAAGTGCCCTACCAAGCTGGGCCACGTCCCGTCCGTACTTGCCGGACCTGACGAGGATAGCGCACGGGGTGGCTGGCAGCGCATCGGCGCAACCGAGGGCGCTCGCCCAGCCCGGACCGGTCACCCAGCCCCGGGCCAGGCCAGCCGAAGATCGTGTTGCGACGACGATGTTGCCGGCCACGGTCGGGTGCTTGTTCTCACTAAGGGCGATGACGACCCCGGCCCCGAAGCCTTGTTGTGCGCCGGCCCACCTCGTACGCGACGAGGAGGCCGCTGCCGATTCAGTAGCCTAATCAAGCCTGCTGTACATGGTTGTGAACGACCCCGGGCAGTTATTACGAGAGGCGTACGTTTCCGGCTGAGCCGGGCACTTCGACGGGTCAGTTGTTCGTTTGGCGGGGTGGGGCGGGCATAGCCTGACCACACCCAGTTCGAGGTTGAGCCGGGGGCACACCACGGAGCGCGCATGACGGCACGCGAATCGGCCTGGGACGGCGGGCCGCCCGATCCACCCACGGCACCTCTGCCGGAGGTGGACTACTGGGGCAATGTCAGCCCTAACTATTTCGCGCCTTTCGATTGGCAGCCTCCCGCCACCTACCAGCCTCCGCAGGCCTTCCGGGTTCCTCGTCCTCGCCGCCGCGGGCGCCGGCTGCTGCGCCGCGTCACCCTGCTCGTCGTCCTGGTTGTCGCGCTTGCGGTACTCGCGTTCGGCGTCCTGCTGCTGGTCACGCCGTCGGTCAGCAACGCCACGGCGCTGGCCCAGGCTCAGGCCCTGGCGCATCATTCCGTCTACCCGGGCCCGCCGGTGCCAGCCCGGTTCGCGGCATCCCTGGTGGCCACCGAGGATCACCGGTTCTACGCCGAGCCTGGCATCGACCCATTTGCCGTCGGGCGCGTGATCGAGGCCGCCATCACCCGCAAGGGCGACCAGGGCGGGGCGACCATCGACCAGCAGTTGGCCAAGATGCTGTACACGCCCGGCGGGTCGGGAGCGATGGCCAAGGCGAAGCAGGTGGGACTCGCCGTCAAGCTCTCCCTGTCCTACAGCCATCCCCAGATCCTGCTGATGTACGCCGATGTGGCCTACTTCGGCCACGGATACTATGGCCTGTCCGCCGCGAGCTGCGGCTACTTCGGCACCACGTCAGCGGGCCTGTCCTGGCCGGAGGCGGCGATACTCGCGGGCCTCGTCCAGGGGCCGTCCAGCGACGACCCGCTCCTGCACTACGCGCAGGCACGGGCCCGCGAACACCACGTCCTCGGCCGGCTCGTGGCCATGCACACCCTCAGCCAGGCGCAGGCCGACGCCGCGTTCGCCCAGCCGCTGCACCTGGTTGGCGGGCCTGGGACAGGCTGCGCCGCCTAGACACGGCTCAGATCATCCTTAACGATTGGCCGCCGCTCAATGCCGTCCAGCCACTCCGGGTCCGTTACAGGGGAGCGTCGTGCCCTGGCGCCACGCCGGTCCCGCCGCGCATCGGGGGGAGCGTCGTACCCGTGCCGCCGACCAGGTGCCCGTTGGCCTGCGGCAGGACCTGCCCAGCGTGCCCGTTGGCCTGCGGCAGTCCCTGCGTAGCCAGGCCCGGTGTCGCAGCCGGTCCCGCCCCTGCGGCGGTCGCCGCGGGCTGCGCGGCGCGCCACACCCAGGTCCGGTAGGACCAGAACCTGAACAGCGTGCCGAACGCGATCCCGATGAGCAACGCGACGTTGTACGACAGCTTGTCGGTCATGCCGAGCACGTAGTACGCAAAACTCAGACATGCGAGCTGGATGCCCAGACCGACCCCGTTCAGCACGAAGAACAGCACCGATTCCCGGCCGAGGCCGGCCCTGTCGCGGTGCCGGAACGTCCAGTAGCGGTTACCGCCGAACGACACGCACGTCGCGACGACGGTGGCGATCACGTTGGAGATGAGCGGGCCCAGTGAGGCCTGGAAATGCAGCAGGTTAGTGCCGACCTCGGTGACCAGGAACGCGATGACGCCGACGACGCCGAACTTGGCAAGCTCGTGGATCAGCTGCTGGAATCGCTCATACAGCTTGCGGGCGTACGTCACCTGGGCATCTTCCTCTCACGAGCCCCGCGCTAGTGAATCCCGATGCATGTGACAGTACCGGCCCTGGCCCGGTCGCGTGGCCACTGGGCCAGTCTCTGGACGGATCACGCCAGCAGCGGCGAATACTCGTTCGGGAAAAGACGGACCATCAAGGTAATGTCGCGGGCGTGTCTGCCGTCACTGCGCTCATCCGTGCCCGCGGCCTGACCAAGCGGTTCGGAACATTCACGGCAGTGGACGGGATCGACTTCGACCTGCACCGCGGCGAGGCGTTCGGCTTCCTCGGCCCGAACGGCGCGGGCAAATCCTCCACCATGCGCATGATCGGCTGCGTCTCGCCGCCGAGCGCGGGCGAGTTGTCCATCCTCGGCCTCGACCCGGTGGCAGATGGCCCCGCGATCAGGGCCAGGCTCGGCGTAGTGCCCCAGGAGGACACCCTCGACGTGGAGCTGACGGTCCGCGAGAACCTGCTCATCTATGGCCGCTACTTCGGCCTGCCCCGCGCGGTGATCCGCGAGCGCTCCGCCCGGCTGCTGGACTTCGTGCAGCTCGCCGACCGTCAGGATGACCGGGTCGAGCCGCTGTCCGGCGGCATGAAGCGCAGGCTCACGATCGCCCGCTCGCTTATCAACGAGCCGGAGATCATGCTCCTGGACGAGCCGACCACCGGGCTGGACCCCCAGGCCCGGCACGTGGTCTGGGACCGGCTGTTCCGGCTCAAGCAGCAGGGTGTGACGCTGGTCCTGACCACGCACTACATGGACGAGGCGGAGCAGTTGTGCGACCGCCTGGTGGTGATGGACGCCGGGAAGATCGTCGCTGGCGGCTCACCCCGCGAGCTGATCGACGAGTACTCCACCCCCGAGGTGCTTGAACTCCGGTTCGACCCGGCCGTCCACGAGACGGCCGCCGAGAAGCTTGCGGGCGTGGTGTCGCAGCGCAAGGAGGTGCTGGCTGACCGGGTCCTGCTCTACGTCCGGGACGGGGACGCTGCGCTCGCCGCCGTCCGCGGCCTGGGCCTGGAGCCGCTGACGTCGCTGGTCCGGCGGAGCACGCTGGAGGACGTCTTCCTCCGGCTGACCGGCCGGCGTCTGGAGGACTGATGGCCTCCAGCGCGATCCCGGCACCCGGGCCCGGACTCCCGCCCGGGCCCGCATCCCCGCCCGGGCCCGCATCCCCGCCCGGGGGCGCACCCCCGCCCGCGCGATCACCCGTGCCCGCGGGTCGCTGGGTCTTCGCGGCGCGCCAGCTGCGATTCTGGCTGACCGACTACCGGCGGACCTGGCGCGGCTCGATCTACTCCAGCGTGCTGACCCCGCTGCTCTACCTCGGTGCGATGGGGCTCGGGCTGGGCACGCTGGTGGACAAACACGGCCGGGCGGGCCTTGGCGGCGTGAGCTATCTCGCCTTCCTCACCCCGGGCCTGCTGGCCGCCGCGGCCATGCAGAGCGCCGTCGCGGAGACCACCTACCCGGTCTTCGGGTCGGTCAAGTGGAACCGGACATACCAGGCCGCCGTGTCGTCGCCGCTGCGCCCCTCGGACGTGTTCCACGGCCATCTGCTCTTCGTCACCATGCGGCTGACCATGAACTCGGCGCTGTTCCTGGCGGTCGCGGCGGCGTTCGGGGCCCTGCAATCCGCATGGGTGATCGCGGCGCTGCCGGTCGCCGTGCTGACCGGGCTCGCCTTCGCGGCGCCCGTCGAGGCCTGGGCGGTGACCCGGCAGAAGGACACCTCGTTCGCGGTGATCTTCAGATTCGGCCTGATCCCGCTGTTCCTGTTCTCGGGCACGTTCTTCCCCATCACCCAGCTCCCGGCGTGGATCCGCCCGCTCGCCTACCTCACCCCGCTGTGGCATGGGGTGTCGCTCTGCCGGGCGCTCAGCCTGGGCACCGCCGACCTGGGTGGCGCGCTCGCGCACGTCGGCTACCTGGCTGCCATCGCCGCGGCCGGGATCGCCGCGGGGAACCGGACCTACCGGCGGCGGCTCTATGTCTAGCGTTCATGATCTGCCGCTGCGCGTGCTCCCGGTGCCGGGGCTGCTTGCCCGGGCCCGCGCGGGCATGGGCGGGCGCGGCAGTATCCACCTGGTGGAACGACACGCACGGGTCTACCGGCACACCTGGCTCATCCTCGCGTCGGGCGTGGCCGAGCCGCTGTTCTACCTGCTGTCGATCGGGGTTGGCCTCGGCAAGCTGGTCGGCACGGTGACCGGGCCCGGCGGTCACCCGGTCACCTACGCCACCTTCGTCGCGCCCGCCCTGCTGGCCAGCGCGTCGATGAACGGGGCCATCTTCGATTCGACCTTCAACGTGTTCTTCCGGCTCAAGTACGAGAAGCTCTACGACGCGGCACTGGCCACGCCGATGCGGGCCGGCGACGTGGCGCTCGGTGAGATCAGCTGGGCGCTGCTGCGGGGCGGCCTGTACGCGCTGGCGTTCATGCTGGTCATGCTCGCGATGGGCCTGGTGCACTCGGCCTGGGCGGTGCTGGCGCTGCCCGCTGCCGTCCTCACCGGGTTCGCCTTCGCGGCAGCGGGCATGGCGGCCACCACCTACATGCGCAGCTGGCAACACTTCGAGTTCGTCACGCTCGCGTCACTGCCGATGTTCCTCTTCTCCACGACGTTCTACCCGCTGGATGTCTACCCGCGGCCACTGCAGATCGTGGTGGAGTGCACGCCGCTGTACCAGAGCGTGAACTTGCTGCGCGATCTGACTCTGGGCGCGGTCACCCCGGTCGTGCTGTGGAACGTGCTCTACCTGGCGGTGATGGGCGTGGCCGGCCTGAGCCTCGCTGGCACCCGAATCGGCCGCCTCCTCCTCACCTGAGCATCCTTCCGGCCCGCCCTCGTCGCCCGGGCTGCCACCTCCTCCTCACCTGAGCGTCACGCCCGGCCCGCCTGCGTCCGCCCCCATCGCCCGGGCCGCCGCCGCCTCCTCCTCACCTGAGCCGGTGATTCAATCAAATGGTGGTCAAGGTTGCAGCTAGGCAGGAACCCGCGCGTCTAGATTTGACTGTTACCCTCAGCAAGCTCGAAATCCCTAGCCGGGTCCCCAGATCCGCCTGATCACCTCGATGTCCGCCTGCTG
>DASWFT010000639.1:0-3439 GCA_036394075.1 Streptosporangiaceae bacterium | reverse complement strand
CTCGACGGCCGGTGCGTCATGACCGAGGGAGACTTGCGGTGAGGCTCCCGTGGTGAGGCCCCGTAGTGAGGTCACAGTGAGGCCACTGAGGGTGCTCCTCGCCAAGCCCGGCCTTGACGGGCACGACCGGGGCATCAAGGTCGTCGCCATGGCCCTGCGGGACGCCGGCGCGGAAGTCATCTACCTGGGCCTGCGGGTGACGGCCGGGCAGATCGCGGCGGCGGCCGTGGATGAGGACGCCGACATCATCGGGATCTCCTCCCTCTCGGGCGCGCACCTGCCGATCGCCGAGCAGTTGCTGGCCGCGATGGCCGGCGCGGGCCTCGGCGCGCCCCTGGTCGTCGGGGGCACGATCCCCGTGGACGATGTGGCGCTGCTGCGGCAGCTCGGGGTGGCCGCTGTCTTCCCCGTGGGCACCCCGCTGCCCCGTGTTGTCGAGGGCGTGCTCCGTCTGGCCCGCTGCGGGACGGCCGCGTGATGGCCGACGCTGACCCCCTGACCACGGACTCCGGCATCCCGGTCGCCCCGGTCTACACGGCGGACGACGTGGCGGGCGGGCCGGCCGGCCTGGCCGACCGCCTCGGGCTGCCGGGCCAGCCGCCGTTCACCCGGGGCCCCTACCCGTCCATGTACCGGGGACAGCTGTGGACCATGCGCCAGTTCGCCGGGTACGGATCCGCGGAAGAGACGAACGCCCGCTTCCACTTCCTGCTCGGCCGGGGGCAGACCGCGCTCTCCGTCGCGTTCGACCTGCCGACGCAGCTCGGCTACGACTCCGACCATGAACTGGCCCGCGCCGAGGTCGGGCGGGTGGGGGTCGCCATCGACACCGCCGAGGACATGGCGGACCTGTTCGCCGGGCTGCGGCTGGACGAGGTCTCGGTCAACTTCACCATCAACGCCACGGCGCCGATCATCCTGGCCACGTACCTGGTGGCCGCCGAGCGCCAGGGGGTAGCGCCCGGCCAGCTCACCGGGACCCTGCAGAACGACATCCTCAAGGAGTTCCTGGCCCGCAAGGCGTACGTGTTCCCGCCCGGCCCGTCCATGCGGCTCGCCGCGGATGTGGTCGAGTACGCCGCCCAGGAACTGCCGCGGTTCAATCCGATCTCGATCACCGGGTACCACGCGCGGGAGGCGGGCTGCGACGCGATTCAGGAACTCGGCCTCACCATGGCATCAGCGGTCGCGTACTGCGAGGAGCTGACCGGCCGCGGGCTGAGGTTTGATCGTTTTGCTCCTCGGTTGTCTTTCCATTTCGCAACGACCCTGGACCTGTTCGAGGAGATAGCGAAACTCCGGGCCGCCCGTCGGCTCTGGTACAAAATCGCTACCGAACGTTTCGGCGCCGCTGATCCCGCCTCCGCCCGGCTGCGGTTCTTCTCAGGGAACTCGGGAACCACGTTGACCGCCCAGCAGCCGCTGAACAACGTGATCCGGTCCACCATCCAGTGCCTGGGCGCCGTGCTCGGCGGCGCCCAGTCGATCCACGTCATGGGCTATGACGAGGCCTTCGAGCTCCCGAGCGCTGACGCGGTCACGCTGTCGCTGCGCACCCAGCAGATCGTCGCCCTGGAAACCGGGGTGACCAGGACGGCGGACCCGCTGGCCGGCTCGTTTTTCGTGGAGAAGCTGACCGACGAGATCCAGGCCCGGGCCGAGGCGGTGCTGCGGGAGATCGAGGACGCCGGGGGAGCGGTCCGCGCGCTTGAGCGCGGCATCCCGCAGCGCTGGATCACCGAGGCCGCTTACCGGGCCGAGCGGGACATCGCCGAGGGCCGCCGGCCCAAGGTGGGCGTGAACGTGTACGTCGCTGAGGACGAGGGCGAGCCCGGCGCGGAGCCGGCCATGGAGCTGTTCCGGCTGGACCCCGGGATCGCGGATCGACAGATAACAAGGACCAGGCGGCGGGTCGCCGCGCGGGACGCTGGGGACTGCGCCGCGGCGATCCGTCGCCTGCATCATGACGCCGACGAGGGGCGGAACGTGATGCCCGCCTTGGTCGAGGCGGCCCGGGCCGGCGCCACCGTGGGGGAGATGGCCGACGTCTTCCGGGCCGCGTTCGGCGAGTTCCGGGAGCCATCCCCATGGTGAGCGGCCCGCCCAATGGCTTGCCCAGCGGGCTGCTGGGCGGCCTGCGGGTGCTCGACCTGACCCGGTTCGTCTCCGGGTCCCAGGCGACCATGCTGCTCGCGGCCATGGGCGCCGACGTGGTGAAGATCGAGGTGCCGCCCGGGGATCCCTACCGCTGGCAGGGCACTGGGTTCATCCATGGGCCCATTGATGAACCCAGCCACGGGGAGTCAGTGCTGTTCATGGCCCTGAACTCGGGCAAGCGCAGCGTGGCCATCGACTTCAGGAAGCCGGCCGGCCGCGAGGTGATCGAGCGGCTGCTGGCCACCTCGGACATGCTCGTCGAGAACTCGCGGCCGGGAACCCTGGTGCCGCACGGGCTCGACTGGGATTCCGTGCACGCTCGCTTCCCGTCGCTGATCTACGGGTCCATCTCGGGTTACGGGGATGTCGGCCCCGACGCCGCCAAGGGCGGTTTCGATCTCATCCTGCAGGCCGAGAGCGGCGTCATGAGCGTCACCGGGACGCCCGAGTCGGGCCCGGTGAAGGTCGGCGTCCCGGTGCTGGATGTCGGTGCCGGGCTCAGTTGCGCGCTGGGCCTGCTCGGCGCGTGCATCGAGCGGCAGCGGACCGGCGTGGGCCGGCTGGTGTCGTCCTCGCTGCTCGAATTCGCCTTGGCCAGCCTCGGCACGCTGGCCGCCAGCGTCATGGCGTCCGGTGCGGTGCCTGGCCTGCTCGGCACGCACTCGCCGACGTTCGCGCCCTACGGCGGGTTCCGGACGGCGGATGGCTGGGTGGTGCTGGCCGGCGCCGGCTCGGAGGATATGTGGCTGCGCGCCTGCCGCGTGCTGGGCCTCGATGATCTGCTGGTTGACCAGCGGTTCACCGACAACGCCCGCCGGGTGGCGCACCGGGACGAGCTGACCAGGGAAATCGAGGCCGTGCTGACCACCCGGCCCACGGCCCACTGGCTGGCCCGGCTGGCCGAGGCGGGCGTGCCGGCGGCGCAGGTGCAGGACGTCCCCCAGGTCCTGGCCGGGCCCCAGATCGGCGCGCTCGGCTCGGTGCAGGAACTCCAGCACGCGACCGCCGGCCCGTACCGGCTCATCGGCCCGCCGCTGCGGGTGGACCGGGTCGCACTCGGCTACCCGTCGCCCGCTCCGGCCCTGGGCGCCGACACCCGGGCCGTGCTGACGGAGGCCGGCCTGACCTCCGCCGACATCGACCGCCTGGTCGAGGAGGGGATCGCGGTGACCGGGGAGGAACACCAGTGAACGAGCCACGGTCCGGGGTGGTGCTGCAGGGAGTGGACGCCCCCGGGGTGTTCTGCGGGATGGTCGAGGAGATCGAGAGCCTCGGCTTCGGC
>DASWFT010000638.1:0-2268 GCA_036394075.1 Streptosporangiaceae bacterium | reverse complement strand
CCGACCACGCCGCCTATCTTGCCCGCCACGACGATTGCGTGGCCGCCGGGCCCGCCACGTCCAGCGCCCTCCCCGCAGCCGCGTGACCACTATGAAACCCGGCGCGCGAACCCCTCAAAAACTTACGCGGGCCTGCACTAGCTCTTCTTTTACCGTCGCGAGGATGACCTTCAGCATGCCGTCGTTCCACTCGGCGCCGACGAGGTGTTTCGGGATCTCCCACGTGTCGCGGACGTCCGGGTCGCTCAGCGTCTCCTCGCCGCGGCGGTGCCACGTCCAGATTCTGACAGGCGGGTAGCGCTGCGGCCTCACGGGCAGCATAGTGGCGAAAGGCCCAAACCTGGCCCTCTGCAGGGGTCCAGTGGGCAAGATAGCTTAATGAGCCCACCCTGGCCGCTGCTTAAGCGGCATCGGATCTGTTGCCTGATGGCGTTTCCATTTCGCTCGCGGCACGCGCTTGCACACTGTGCGGTGTCATCGTCATCTCGCCGAGCGTGGTGATGGCACTGGCTCCAGCGGGTCAGATCCTGCTTACTGTGGCCTTAGTGCCCTGATGCCCTCCAGCGACGCTGCCCCGCGGAGCGGCCGGGACCGGGTGGCTGTGCCCGCGCTCACCTGGCTGAAGATCACCGATCCGGACGACTGGCTTCCCGAGGTCCGGACCGGGACTGACCTGCGCGTGCTGCTGCCCGAGGGCGATCGGTTCGCGATCTTGGCGGAGAAACTGGAGGGCATGGGCGCCCAGGTACGGCGCGCTAGGTACCTTGTGGAGGACGAGGCCATCACGGCCCCCGTTGGTGTGCCGGGCCACCGGAAGCTCGTGGCCAGCAGCCGCCTCTGCCGACTGAGCCAGCCATCACGGGGCTCGCTGACCGAGGTGACTGGCGCTGCCGCCGCGGCCGCGCGGGACGCGTTCGACATCCTCTGGGAGGACCACACGACTGTTGCTCCGCTGCCCCCGCATGGAACGCCGGTCGAGGGAACAGTCCCGCCGGACTTGGTGCGTTTCCTGCCGTTCCGGGCGCTGAACCCGGCGCAGGCCGAGGCTTTGCCACACGTCTTCGGGCATGAGGAGAACCTCCTGGTGGTCGCGCCTACGGGGGCGGGCAAGACGGTGATCGGGATGGCTGCCGCGTTGCGCACCGTAGTACAGCAGGGCCGCAAGTCGGCATGGCTGGTGCCGCAGCGCTCGCTGACCGATGAGCTGGACCGCGAACTGGCCAGCTGGCGCGGTCACGGGCTGCGGGTCGAGCGGCTGTCCGGCGAGCGCGCCGTGGACATCGCCCGCATTCACGATGCTGACCTATGGATTGCCACCACCGAGAAGTTCGAGGCCATCTGCCGGGCGTCCGCATTCCGGGAAGCGCTGGCCGAGGTTGGATCGCTGGTGGTGGATGAGATCCACATGCTGGGCGATCCCGCCCGCGGGCCGGTGCTGGAGGCGCTGCTGGCCCGGGTACGCGACGGCGGGACTCCGGCCAGGATCGTCGGGCTGTCGGCCACCATCGCCAATGCCGGGCAAATCGCCGGCTGGCTTCGCGCCAGGCTGCTGCGGGTCACCTGGAGGCCGAGCCGCCTCACCTGGCAACTGCCGGCTATCCCGGCCAACCCCGACTTTGCGGTGACCGAGGCGGCGCGTACCCGGCTGGCGTCTGCCATCACGGCCGAGGTCACCCAGGACGGGGGCAGCGTCCTCATCTTCTGCGGCAGCAAGCGCAACGTGCGCCGGACCGCCCTGGTGATCGCGGCCAGCCGGGGAGCAGACGTCTCGGGCGTGCGCCCGGACAACCTGGCACGGCTGCAGCAGGTCTGCCGCCAGGCCCGGATCAGGCTGCACTATCAGGGATGGGAGTACCGCCAGGAAGCTGAGCAGGCGTTCCGGAGCCGGGAAGCGGACGTCCTCGTGGCGACTTCGACGGTGGCCGCTGGCGTGAACCTTCCGGCCCGCGCGGTGGTGGTCCAGGACACGCTGGCCGGCCTGGAAGATCTTGACGTGGGGACGGTCCAGCAGATGTTCGGCCGGGCCGGGCGGATCGGGGCCGGCGAGGATCAGGGCTGGGCCTTCATGATCGTCGATGAGCACGAGCGGGCCGACTGGCAGTCGCGGCTGGTCAGCGGGCACACAGTGAACTCACGTATTCAGGACAGCCTGCCCGAGCAGCTGCTGAGTGAAACAGTGCAGCAACTTGTGGGCTCGCAGCGGCAGGCCGAGCAGTGGTGGGTGCAGACGCTCGCGTTCCACCAGGGACAGCGGAGCGTGCGCCCGCT
>DASWFT010000637.1:0-3321 GCA_036394075.1 Streptosporangiaceae bacterium | reverse complement strand
ACCAGGGCCTCCTCCAGCGCCAGGTTGGCGGCCTCGTCGCCCAGCCCGGCGTCGTCCTGGACGAGCACATCCATCCCGCCCAGGAGCTGCGCAGACACCGGTCGCCCAGGCATAACACCCCCTGCTCTCCCTTCCCGTTCTCCCCTCACCGAACACCCGGCGCCAGCCCGGCGGTAGGGACCGAAGTCCCCTGTCAGCGCGGGGCCAGGACGGGCTGCCACCGAGCCCGCCGGCTTCCCGCGGCGGAATTGCATCGGAAGCTGGGCAGGTAGCTGACCCGGTGGTGGTTCCGGGCCCCCCGATGGCAGGACCTACCAGCGCAGACGGGCCGACGCACTTGTGGTCGTCGTCGGGCTCGGCGTGGTGGTCGTGTGCGGGGTGCTCGTAGCGAATCGGCTGGTCGTGGGTACAGATGTGGCCGTGTTCCGCCGGATCAATCACTGGCCAGGGTGGCTGTATCCGCCAATGTGGACAGTCCGGTTGTCGGGAGTGATCGGGGCTCTTCCCCTGGTGGCCGCCGCAGCCGCGCTCTTGAGGAGGCTGCGTTTGGCCGCTGCCCTGGCGGTAGCGACGCTGCTGAAGGTATCGCTGGAGGCGGTGGCCAAGACGTTCGTGCAGCATGGCCGGCCCGCGGAGACGGTATCGGACGTGATCTTGCGTGGCAAGGCCGCTGCCCACGGGCTGAGCTTCCCTCAGGTCACGCCATGGTGATCTTTGCGATCGCCGCTCTGGGTGGCCCCCCTACTTCAAAAGCTGGTGGAAGGTACTGCCCTGGGCCCTGGCCGGCGCGGTCTGCCTGCCGCGTGTGTATCTCGGTGCGCACTTCCCATTGGACGTCGTCGCGGGGGCGGGTCTGGGCATGTTCATCGGGGGCGCGCTGAACCTTGCGTTCGGCGTGCCCAGCGCCAGCTCCAGCACTGCCCGCGCCAACGGATTACGGTGAGTTCGCGTGCACGGCTCGTCGAGACCGCGTGGATGCTGCTTTCCTGTCAATATGCGCGCGGACCCGCACTTTCTGCAATCCGGTGTCCCTGAACAGCACGGGCACTGCGGTGCCCGGTCTGTGGCGTCTGGCCGCCGCAACATTCTTGAAGACGGCTATTCCAGTGCGCCCGAGGCGGGCGATCGACTCTTGTACGGGGCTGAAGAAGCTTGGCGTAGAGCTCAACCCATGAAGCGACTCACCGGTACCCGCGATCCGAAACGGCCCACCATGCCAGCACCGCCGCAGCGGGCCAGGAAGACCCCAAAGCGCTCTCCCATGCGCTGGCTGGCCGATCTCCGGGTCAGACTCGGCCTGGGCACGGCAGCGGTACTGGTCACCGCACTGTCGGCGCGCCGAAACCGGGTGGGATACGGCGAGGCCCAGGCGTTCCGGGCTGTCAACGGCCTGCCCGACTCGCTCTACGGTCCCATCTGGGTCATCATGCAGCTGGGCACGCTCGGCGCCGCGCCCGCGGCAGCCGGCGCAGCGCTGCTGGCTCACGACCGCGCGCTGGCGGGCCGCCTGCTCGCGAGCGGCACGGGAACCTGGGCCCTGTCCAAGCTGGTCAAACAGATGGTGCGCCGGCCCCGGCCAGCGGCACTGGTCAGCGGCGCACACACCCGCGGCCGCGATGCTTCCGGGCTCGGGTACCTGTCCGGGCACGCGGGCGTGGCGGTCGCCCTGGGCACGGCTGCCTTCCCACGACTGAGCCCGTCCGGGCGCGCCGTCGTTGCCGCCGCCGTGCCGATCGTCGGCCTCTCCCGCATCTACGTGGGCGCCCACCTCCCGCTGGACGTTGCGGGCGGGGCGGCACTCGGCCTCGCCGTCGACGCTGCCGTGGCCCTGGTCCGTAATCCGAGCGGCCATAAGAATCAGCCTGACGTAAGGCGTTTCGCACCTAGCCGCTGAACGTCGGCCCGGACACCTACCGGTGGGCCGGCGCGCTGACCCACAAGGCCCGCCAGGGGACCCGGCACTGATTGCCACCAGGGTGATCGCCACTGGCGTCAACGCCACCGCGAAAACGGGAGATCCTCGGACCGGCGAGATCACCTGGACGGCGGCTGGCTGGCATTGCTGTGCTCGCTGGCCTATCAGCAACACTCGCCGGGCTACTTAGAGTGATCTCGTGAGAGATGACTCTGCGACCGGCGAACGACCAGATCGCCGATTCGTGCGCGCGTTCTGGCCTGGCCACAGCCCAACTCAGGCGTCGTTCTGTGTGCCCGCTGAGCCGGTCCAGCGATTTTCAGTTCCGGGTCGTGATGACCCGGATTCGAGCCGGTCGCCTCTTCGTCCTGAAGCCAAAGTTGGGTGCGGCCACGCAGCGATCAGGCTCGGGCAGCGCTGGTCGCAGTGTCCAGGGACGTGCACAGACGTGCCGGCATGTGCGGGAGCGTTGCCGCTCAGTTAGTCACTGGTTCCGTCGTGGCGTGGTTGCGGGCGGCGCTGGGTGGCGTCGCCCCACCTCCCTATCGCTGTCCGCGGCCGGGTATGCGTCCTGGCTCACACTGCGGCTTGTCCGCCGGTCACGGGCGGCGCATGATTGTCTGGACGCTTGGAAGTGTGGCGGAATGAGCACACCTGGCGAGGACGGTCATCCTCGCATCGGCGCCGGGATTGATCCGGATCGCCCGGCCATCCACCGCGAACGACCCCCGGCCGTGCCAAATCTGGCTGCCGGCGTGATCCGCCGCCGTCCGTCCGGGGCGCGGCCGCCGCTTCCGAAGAACCTGCGCGGGGCGGCGCGTTTCTGGCTCGTCATGATCTCGCTGCTTGTGGTGGCTCCGTTCCTCGGGCTGGGCGCCTCGGCCGGCAGCGGGAGCTACGTGGGCGAGATCAACGACGCTGCCCGGAAGCTTTTTGAGCATGCCCATTCCGCGGGCCTTACGGCGCTGATCGGGGCGGTGAGCCTGCTCGGCTCGGTCTGGACCCTGGGCATCTTGCGGTTGGCGACCTGCGCCGTGCTGGTCGTCTTCCGGCGGTGGCAGCACCTGCTGGCCTTCGCCGGCTCGGTGCTGGTGGTGGGGTGGGTCGTCCACGCGACCACCCCGGCAGGGACGCCGGGGACACCCCTACCCACGGGTGTGGGTGTGGTGGCCGGTGCCCTGGGCCCGTCCGCGGCCGTGGCAGGGTTCGCGGTGACAGTGGTCGGCATCGCTTATGCGCTGGTGACACCGGGCCGCGCTCGCCGCCTGGCGCTTGCTGGCGGCGGCATCCTGCTCGCCGCGCTCAGTGTGGCCCGGATGTCGGGCGGCGGCGACCTGTCGGGCGTCGTGACCGGCGCGATCGTCGGGGTGGCGATCCCTTTGGTGTTGTTCCGGCTGCTCGCGCCC
>DASWFT010000636.1:0-2380 GCA_036394075.1 Streptosporangiaceae bacterium | reverse complement strand
AAGGTGCCGATGTGGATGCGGTCGAGTTCGCGGCGCATGACGGGCCAGGTCTGCCCGGTCTGGTTCTCGGCGACGCGGACCAGGAGCAGGGCGAGCCAGCACAGGATGACGTGGGCGCGGATGCGTTCTTCGAGCCGGTGGTAGACGGGGCGGAGGTCGAGGGCGGATTTCATGTCGCGCCAGCCGCGCTCGACTTCGAGCAGCTGCTTGTAGCCGAGCGCGATGTCTTCCGCGCTCATCTTCGGGTCGGCGCAGCGCAGCAGGTACTTGCCGTCCAGGTTCTCCTCGGCCTTGGCCTTCGTCCGGTCGATCCGCAGCAGCCCGCCGCCGGTGACGCGCAGGAACCGGTTCAGCCCGGGCATCGTCGAGATCTTCCCGCGCAGCTCCGCCCGCTTGGTGGCGGTGAGCTTGTCCGATCCGGCGATGAGCTCTTCGAGCTTGCCGATGAGCTCGGCACGGATGGCCGCGTCACGCTCGGCGGCGTCAGGGTTGCAGCAGATGATGAACCGGTCCCCGGCATCGGCGATGCGGACTTCCTTGACCTGCAGGTTCCCGGCGACCTGCTGGTAGCGGCCCTGCCGCGACAGCGCCGTCTTCACGTGCGGGGACTCCGAGCGCAGTTTCTCCCCGATGATGTAGCCCCCGGCGCCCTGCTGCAGGAACCGGCGGTTCCTGGCCGAGGAGAAACCGCGGTCGGCGACCCAGATGACCTTGCCGGGCACCCACTCCCGCATGTCGGCCTTGACCTGGCGGATCAGCGCCGAGTCGGCGGTGTTGCCGGGCCAGCACCAGACCCGGACCGGGATTCCGTCCCGGGTGACGGCCATCCCGATGATGATCTGCGGCAGGTCGTCGCGGCTGTCCTTGGACTTGCCGTGCGTCCGGAACCCCGACGTCTTATCCGGGTCCGCGTCCTCGCCATCGGCCGGCTTCTCGCCCCGCCAGGTCCGGGCGATCTCCTCGTCGGCGTCCCCCAGCTCGAAGTACGCCGGCGTGGTGTCGAAGAAAAGCAGGTCCACCTCGAGGTTCAGCAGGCCGGCAACTGCGTGGTACACCTGCTTCTCCAGCTCGCCGCGCACTTGGTGCAGCCAGTCCATTGCCCGGTAGCACGCGTCGTCGCTGACATCGCCGAGCCCGTCGATGTGCACGTCGCGGCTCATCCACTCCGCCGCCGCCAGCTTCGAGGACGGGGCCAGCGCCCGGCTGGCGGTCAGCCCGGACAGCACCCGCTCCGCCGCGCCGGCGTCGCGCGGCCGGCCCCGGCCGGACGAGGCGAGCCCGGCCAGGATCTTGCTGATCCCCAGCCGGCCCCACAGCTGGCCGAGCACGTACGCCCCGCCGTACGGCCGCGACTCGGTGAACGCCAGGTCCCCGGCAGCGCTGGCCGCGAGCGCCCCGGCGGGTTCCAGCAGCCGCGACAGGGAGGCGACCAGGCGCCGGACCGCGTCCTTGTCGAGCTGGTCCTCACGGCCGAGGCTGTAGACGATCTTCGGCACCGACCGGCGCGACGCGGCGTCCCACTCGTTGTGTGCCAGCTGCAGGTACCGGACCTCGCCGTTCTTGGTCTTCCGGACCGACGTCTTCACGTACATCGCTCTAGAGACCACACGGAAAACCCATGCCCACAAAGGATACTAGCCGGTAACCGTGTCTCTATGAGAATCCGGCCGTTCCACCAGGCCGCACGCCCCCGACCTGCGAACTTACCCGTCCACTATCTCCAGGACCCCGGAATTACGCGGAACGCAGGCCAGTCACGAGAGGGGATTAACCGGGCGCTGGCTGCAAGATCGGTCCCGTGACAGAGCAGCGGGACGTCCGCTGTATCGGCCCCATGGCCGGGCCAGGAGTTGCTGGCCCGGACGCCGCTGGGCTCAGATATCGCCTGATCCAAGGGGCGAATAACCGGTGCGGAAACCCGCGTTAGTCAGGGCTTCACCCCATTCACGAGAGCAGGGCCGAAGTCTCGGCAAACTCACCCAGCAAGGGCACCCGCTACTGGGTCCAGTCAATCCATCTTCTCCGGCCCTTTGCCGCGGCGCCACGTCCCGCGGCAGCTCGGATTGATCGCCCTGCTTCTGCTGACGTTCGCATTCGAGCTCGCCGGCGGCATCGTTCTCATCATGAATCCTCACAGCGCCGGCGCTGCAGGGCTCGTCAGCAACCTGCTGGTCGCATTGCTGATCATCGGAATCGCGCGGGCGTGGGAACTCGTCGGGGACAGGGACACCGGCATCATCGCCTCGATCGCGGTGCTCACCGGCCACGACCGCAACCCCGACGGCCCCCTTCCAGCATCCGCGCCCCCCGATCCGGCCAACACCACTGGAGCTGGCGACCCCCGGCCCCTGACACTCACAAGGCCAGACGACCGCCCGAA
>DASWFT010000635.1:0-1600 GCA_036394075.1 Streptosporangiaceae bacterium | reverse complement strand
CGCCGACGGCAGCGAGTGCCGGTGGGCCCGGATCCTGGCCTACGAGCCACCAGCCCGCGTGGTATTCAGCTGGGACATCAGCCCGCAATGGCAGGTCGAGACCGACCCGGAGCTGACCAGCGAGGTCGAGGTCCGGTTCGTCGCCGAGGGACCGGACCGCACCCGGGTCGAACTGGAGCACCGCCACCTCGACCGGCACGGTCCCGGTTGGCAGTCGGTCAGCGACGGCGTCGACGGCGACCAGGGATGGCCGCTCTACCTGGCCCGGTACGCCGCCCTGCTCGAGGGCCGCTGACATGGCACCGACCATCGCCAGCACTGTGGTGGACCGGCCCGCAGCAGAGGTGTTCGCCTACGCCACCGACCCCACGCGCTTCCACGAATGGCAGCAGGGCGTCATCGACGGTCACCTGGACCAGCCCGGCCCCGCGCAGGTGGGCACGAAGTGCCTGACCACCCGGCGCATCGGCGGAGCCAGCCGGGCCGTCACCTCCGAGCTAACCCACATCGACGCACCCAGGACATGGGGCGTGCAGGGCATCGACGGACCCATCCGCGCCACCGTCGACGTCACCGTGGAACCCCTGACCGAAACCAGTTCCCGGCTGACCATAGCGGTCGACTTCGACGGGCACGGCATCGGCAAACTGCTCGTCCCGCTCATCGTCCGCCGCCAAGCACAAAAGGAAATGCCAGCCAACGTCGAAGCCCTGAAGCGACACGTCGAGGCCCAACAGCCACAGCGCCCGGCGTAAGACCAAGCCAAGGAGTCCGCCTCGCTGTCAGGAAACGGCCGCGGCGCCACCGCCCGGGCCTAGCACACCGGAGCCGGCCCCGCTTCACTATGCCGGCGTTCCGGATCCTGACGATCGTGCTGATGGTCCTCTTGGCCATCACCGTCGTCCAGCTGATGGCCCCGGGCGCGGGGATCTCCTGGTTTGGCAGCAGCTTCCGGCCCGCTGGCTGGTCGGCGTCCCAAGGGGTCACCTACCTGGCGACCGAACTGGCCCCCGTACTGGTATTCATCGGTATCGGCGTTCTGTTCTGGAGGATGGGCAAGAAAACACGCCTCGAGATGGCGGGCCACGAGACAGTCGTTCCCGCGGCCCCCGCGAGCGATGACGTGCCCTAGATTCCCCACGGACACGAACACAGGTATCGATCAGGCTGCGGCGCGATCCCGGAAGGTCCGCCGGAACTCGTGCGGGGTCACGTGGTTGATCCGGGTGAAGTGGGTGCGCAGCCTCTGCGCCGATCCGAAACCGCACATGACCGCGACGCGGTCGATGGTGTCTTCGGTGTTCTCGAGCAGGTCTTGCGCACGGCGGACCCGTTCGGCGCACAGCCATTGCAGTGGAGTGGTCCCGGTCACCTCGCGGAATCGCCGGGCGAACGTGCGCGGGCTCATCAGAGCCTGATGGGCGAGATCCTCCACGGTCAGGGGCAGTTCGAGGTGCTCCCGGGCCCAGTCCAGGCAGGGGCCGAGGCTCGGCGAACCGTCGATGGGCAGCGGTTGCTCGATGTACTGGGCCTGCCCGCCCTCCCGGTGCGGAGGAATGACCAGGCGCCGGGCGAGGGCGTTGGCGACCCGGCTCCCGTG
>DASWFT010000634.1:0-7984 GCA_036394075.1 Streptosporangiaceae bacterium | reverse complement strand
TGGGCCCCCATAGTTGTCCCCTGGGCCCCAGCCGTGCCCTGGGCGGAAGATGTCGCCAGAGGATCGGGTGTCGCTGGGCCAGATGCGGCCCGGGCCGGGCCTGACACCGAGGCCGCCCGCGTCGGCGCGGCCGACCCATGGGCGCCCCCGGCCACGGCACACCCGGTGACGCCGAGGACCGCAGCGGCCAGGCCAGCCACGCCCGTCCGCACCAGCAATCCGCCCACCTCCGCTCCGCGCACCCGGTACTGCCACGGACCGCCACGGCCAGGCCAGCTACGCCCGCCGCACCTGCATCCGCCCTACCTCCGCTCCGCGCACCCGGTACTACCACGGACCGCCACGGTCGATGTGACAACGAGCCCTTTCTGGGGTGCTCGATCTCACATCGACCGCCACGGCCAGGCCAGCCACGCCCGCCCGCACCGCAAACCGCCCCAACCTCGCCCGGCAGGGACCCAACCCCCGCGATCCATCGCAGACCACGGTACTGCTCGGACTCGGCCGACTGGCTGGCTGTCGATTTCCGCCGCGCCGTTCGTCGGGTAAGTGAGACGGGCGCGCAGGGCGCGCACCCCGGGGAGGCAGGGCGCTATGGCCGCCAGTCTCTCCGACCACGAGAGGAGTAGCAGATGACCAAGTACCTGTACCTGTACCGTGGCCCGGCGCCGCCGATGGACCAATTCACGGCCGAGCAGTCCGCCGAGCAGATGCAAGCCTGGGGCGAATGGATGGGGCGCGTCGGGTCCGCACTGGTCGACGGCGGCGCGCCGTTCGGCGCGCGCTTGGCGGTCAGCGACGACGGAACAAACCCGGCGCCCAGCGACCAGAACGGCTACACGATCGTCGAGGCCGACAGTCTCGACGCCGCCCGTGCGCTGACCGACGGCCACCCGTTCCTGTCCGAGGGCAAGGGCCGGTTCAGCGTCGAGATATTCGAACTCGTCCCGATGTAGCCGTCGCGGCCGGCCCAGCCGCTGGCGACCTGCAAGCATCGGGCCGGGGCGGATGCCTGCAGGTTGCCCTGGGCTGTGCTGGATCGGGCGTCAGAGCAGGCCGAGCAGCCAGCGCGGGCCGGTGACGGCCGCCCCGGCAGCCGTGCTCCGGCGGCGCAACTCGCGGTCGGCGGTCACCACCAGGCGGCGGCCGTCAGTCTCCGCCGCCAGAGCGGCGATCGTGTCGTCGCCGCTGCCGCGGGCGGCCACCACCACGACGCCGTCGCCGGGCTCCGGTCCGTCGCCGGCCTTGGGCCCGGCCCCGGACCGTGCCGCCAGGCGGTCGGCGGCTGCGCGGGCCGCTCCCTCGATGACCAAGACGATTCGCGGGAACCAGCGATCCAGGGCGGCGCCGGCCGCCCCGTCGGGAAATGACGTCACGCCACGGGTACTCAGCCTGGCCAGTTCGTCGTGCAGGCGCACGGCAGCGCCGGCCCGGTCCCGCCACCATCCGTCGGCGCGCGCGCCCATCACGTTCGCGCCGTCCACGATCACGGTGACAGGTTGCAGCGCGTCCCGGATAACCGGCCATGCCTCCGCGAACCCGGGATGCAGGGGCAGCGACTCGACGCTGTCCACCGGCACCCAGCGGGCCTCGGTGGCCTCCCGGCTCGCCGCGCGCACCGGAAACGCCGACTCCGCGCTCGCGATCAGCGTCTCGTAGGACCAGCCGCCGTGATCGTCGATCAGCACGCCCTCGATGCGCACCGCGCCGGGGGGCACGCCAGCCTCCTCGGCGGCTTCGCGTAGGGCTGCCGCCGCCGCCGTCTCGTCGCTGTCCCGCGCGCCGCCGGGCGGTCCCCAGGTGCCGCCGTGCTGGGTCCAGCTAGCCCGGCGCACCAGCAGCACGGATGGCTGCCCCGCCCGGTTGCTCGCGTAGGTCAGCAAGCCAGCGGCCCCGTACTTGCCCCAATGTCGGTGGCCCAGACCGCACTCGGCCCAGCCATTCCCATCCCCTTCGGCCATCCCGACCGACGATAGCGCAGGCCCGGGCGTGCCTCGGGGCCCGCGCACCGCACATTGCCTCCGGCTGACGGGGGGGTAGCCGCGACCCGTAAGCTGGCTTGCATGGTGAATTCGATGCTTACGGACCGGATCACCAGGCTGCGCCAGCGCAGGACGGCCCCGCTGATCCTGGAACTGGACCTGACCGAGGGAATCGCGGAGGAGCCACCGACCGATCCCGTGTCGGCGGTGCTGGCCATGCGGCGGACCAGGCTGGCCGACGTGCTCGACGGGCTCCGCCGCGCCCGCGACGACGACCGGGTCAGGGCCCTGATCGTGAAGGTCGGCGGCCGGCGGATCGGGCTGGCCCGGGTCCAGGAGTTGCGCACCGCCATCCAGGAATTCGGCGGCACGGGCAAGCTCACGGTGGCCTGGGCGGAGACTTTCGGCGATTTCTCGCCCGGCAACGTGCCGTACTACCTGGCGACCGCGTTCGACCGCATCTACCTCCAGCCCTCGGGTGACGTGGGCCTGACCGGCATCAGCGTGGAGAACTGGTTCTACCGCGGCACGCTGGACAAGCTCGGCATCGACTACCAGGTCGGCAAGCGGCACGAGTACAAGAGCGCCGCTGAACGGCTGACCGAGCACGGGTTCACGGCGCCGGCCCGGGAGGCCACGGAGCGGCTTGCCGCCTCGATCATCGAGCAGATCACGGAGGCGATCGGGCAGCGGCTCGAAATCCCGGCGGTGGAGGCCAGGGCGCTGATCGACCGGGGCCCGTTCCTGGCCACCGATGCGCTTGAGGCCCGCCTGGTCGACGCACTCGGCTATCGCGACGAGGTGTACGCGGAGGTCAAGAAGGAGGTCGGCCCGGACGCCTACCTGCTCTACCTCGGCCGTTACCAGCGCTCACGCGCGTTCGCGCAGCGTGCGCGCAAGCTGCCGAGCCCGGGTGAGGATGTCGTCGCCCTCATCTACGCGACGGGCGCGATCCGGCGCGGCCGCAGTGGCCGTGGCCCGCTGACCTCCGGCGCCATGGGGTCAGACACGATGACCGCCGCGCTACGCGCCGCCGCGGCGGACCACCGGGCACGGGCGATCGTGCTCCGGGTCAACAGCCCGGGCGGCTCGTACGTCGCGTCCGACTCGATCTGGCGCGAAGTTGTGCGGGCCCGCGAGATGGGCACGCCGGTCGTGGTCTCGATGGGTGACGTGGCCGCCTCGGGCGGCTACTTCATCGCCATGGCCGCCGACGCGATCGTCGCGGAGCCCGGCACCATCACCGGCTCGATCGGCGTGCTCGCCGGCAAGCCGGTCGTGATTGACCTCCTCCGCCGCGCTGGGGTGAGTACTGATTCGGTCCGCGAAGGCGCTCGCGCGGACATGTTCAGCACCAGCCGTTCGTTCAGTGAAGACGAATGGGCACAGGTCAACACCTGGCTGGACCGGATCTACGAGGACTTCACCAGCAAGGTCGCCGCCGGGCGGGGCATGTCCGCCGAGAAGGTGCATGACATCGCCAGGGGACGGGTGTGGACCGGCGCGGACGCCGCCGGCAACGGCCTGGTCGACGAACTCGGCGGCCTCGCGACCGCGGTGGCACTGGCCAGGCAGAAGGCAGGCCTGCCGGATGCCGCGCCGCTTCGCCTGTACCCGCGCACCCGCCCGCTGGACCGGGTCCGACCGCCGGAGTCGAGCGAGGACCGGTCCGCCGCGCAAGCGGGGCTGTTCGCCGAGAGCTGGGGCCCGGTCTGGCGGCTCGCGGCCAGCGCCGGCCTGACGCCGTACGGACCGCTGATTCTCCCCGGCCCCTGGACAATCCAGTGACCGAGAGCTCGTCCGCCGCCCGTGACGACCGGGGATGACTCCGGCGGGCGGCTAGCGGAAGCGATGTCGGTGTTCGCCTCCGGAGTCACCCTGGTCACCGTCAGCGACGGGCGGGACGACATCGGGACGACGGTCAGCGCGTTCTGCCCGCTATCGCTGGCGCCACCGCTGGTGCTCGTCTCGCTGATCGCCGATTCCTACCCGGCCGAGGTGCTCAGCCGGGTCAGCCGGTTCGGGGTGACCATCCTGGGCGCGACCCAGCGTGCGCTCGCCGGGCGGTTCGCCGCTGAGGGCCGGCCGGGCGCCCGGCTGCTGCTCGACGACGTGCCGCATTTCCGCGGCGCCCAATCCGGTGCGCTGATCCCCGAGGGTGGCCTGGCCGCGCTGGAGTGTGAGGCCAGCCAGCGCCTGGAGGCCGGTGATCACCTGCTTGTCATAGCGCCGGTGCTCGGCGTCCTGTACGTGGCCGACTCGGGCGAGCCGCTGATCAGGTTCGCTGGCCGCTACCCTGCGCTGCGGCACGTGTGATCGCGTATCGGACGAACGGCTCACCGCGATAGTCGAGCGGCCCGGCATAGCTCATCCCCAGGCGCTCCATGACGGCACGGGATCGCCGGTTGTGGTTCTCGGTGAAGGCGACAACCTCCGCCGCGCCACAATCGTCCCATGCGAATGCCAGGCCGGCCCTCCCGATCTCGGTGGCGTAACCACGTCCCCACAGGTCTGCGCGCACCGTCCAGCCGACCTCAAGCCTGTCCTAGCCGGCCAGGTTCACCCGGGACAGCCCGCCCCGCCCGACCATCTCGCCGGTGCCGCGAGTTCCCGGCCCAGTGGATACTCAGTGGTTAGGTTCTTGGCCCCGCGCGGGGCCAAGAACCTAACTGTTCTTTGTTTCCACAGCCGGAGACGACGGCAGGCGGCCGCCAGGGACTGGCTTCCCGGCCTGCCAGACGGCGGCGGCCAGCGGGACCCCGGGCCGGTAGGCGAGGTAGGCGTGCGACGGCGCGTCGAGGAGCACCAGGTCGGCCCGGGCGCCTACGCCGAGGTGGCCGACGTCGCTCCGGCGCAGCGCCCGGGCACCGCCCGCCGTCGCCGCCCAGACGGCCTCTTGCGTGGTCATCCGCATCTCCCGGACGGCCAGCGCCACGCAGAACGGCATGCTGGATGTGAAGCACGATCCCGGGTTGCAGTCGGTCGCCAGCGCTACCGTGACACCCGCGTCGAGCAGCCGCCGCGCGTCCGGGTAGGGCTGCCGGGTGGAGAACTCGACGCCCGGCAACAACGTGGCGACCGTGCCGGACGACGTGAGCGCGTCCACGTCCGTGTCGCTCAGGTACGTGCAGTGGTCCGCCGAGGCCGCGCCAGCCTCGACGGCGACCTGCACGCCCGGCCCCGGGCCGAGCTGGTTCGCGTGCACCCGGGGAATCAGCCCCGCGGCCTTACCAGCGGCGAGCACGGCAGCGGCCTGATCCGCGCCGAATGCCCCCTGCTCGCAGAACACGTCGACCCAGCGGGCGTACGGCACGCAGGCGTCCAGCATCGGGCCGCAGACCAGGTCCACGTAGGCCGCGGGGTCGTCGGCGAATTCCGGCGGCACGACGTGCGCCCCGAGATAGCTGACCTCGGGAGTGACCTCAGCGGCGAGCCGCACGCTGCGCTGCTCGTCGGCGACCGTCAGCCCGTAGCCGGACTTGCATTCCAGCGTGGTCGTGCCCTGGCGCAGCATCTCGCCGGTGAGCCTGCGCAGGTTTGCGCGCAGCAGCGCGTCCGGGGCAGCCCTGGTGGCAGCGACCGTGCTCCTGATGCCGCCGGCGCGGTAGGCGGCGCCTGCCATCCGGGCCGCGAACTCCGCGCCGCGCTCCCCGGCGAAGACGAGGTGCGCATGGGAATCGACGAACCCAGGCAATACCGAACGACCCTCACAGTCGGTCACCTCATCCGCAGCAGGTGCCTGCGCGGCCAGCCCGATCCAGGCCACTCGGCCTGACTCGATGACCAGTGCCGCGTCCTCGATGACCGCGAACGCACCGGGACCTGGCCGCCCGCTGTCGCCGCTGGAGTCTGGCGCATTGGTAACCAGCTCGCCGATGTTGGTGATCAGCGTGCTCACGGACCACACAGTAGCCCGCGCGACCCCGCTTTCCATGATCGCGGTGGATCACTGGCCGCGGGGACCCGCCTCGGAACAAAGCGTTGTTCATATTCACGAATTCGGGCCGTGGCCTGGGCGCCTGGGGCGTCAAGCCGGCGGGCTGTTCCTCTGCGCGCCGCGGGCAGCCAGCAATCCACCGCGATCATCGAGCTGGAGTGTGCCAGGGGGGGTCCGGGGGTTGTCCCACGGGATAGCAGGGCACCGCGATCATGGGATTGGCGTCAGGAAACCTCGATGGAGCGCTTGGCCAAGCCGTACCAGAACCCGTCGATCACGGTGCGGGCGCCGGTGAGATCGCCGTCGGAAGCGCCCAGGGTGACGAACAGGGGCGCGAAGTGCTCGGTGCGGGGATGCGCCTGCCGAGCGGCCGGCGCCTTGTGCTCGAAGTCCAGCAGCGCATCCAGGTCGCCGTCGGCGAGTGCCTCCCGGCCCCAGTGGTCGAAGTCGGACATCACCGACGTGACCTTGCCGTCGGCGCTCAGGGCGTTCAGGTTGTGCGTGAAGAAGCCGCTGCCAACGATGAGCACGCCGTCATCACGCAGCGGAGCCAGCTTGCGGCCGACCTCGTAGAGCTTCTGCGGGTCCAGGGTCGGCATGGAGACCTGCAGCACCGGCACGTCGGCGTCGGGGTACATCTCGACCAGCGGCACGTAGGCGCCGCGGTCCAGGCCGCGCTCGGGCACGTCATGCACGGGGGTGCCGGCCGCCCGCAGCAGCTTGCGGACATCGTCAGCGAGCTGAGGTGCACCCGGCGCCGCGTAGCTGACCTGGTAATACCTCTCGGGGAAGCCCCAGAAGTCATAGACCAGGGGCACGGTCGCAGTCGCGCCGAGGGCCAGCGGCGCGGCCTCCCAGTGCGCCGAGACCATCAACACCGACTTGGGCTTGGGCAGCGCCCGGGCCCACTTGGCGAGTTGCTCCGTCCACAGCGCATCGTCGGCCAGCGGTGGTGCGCCGTGGCTCAGGTAGATCGCGGGCATCCGCCCGGTAGCTGACTCGGCCGACATCTCAGTACCTCCCGGATGGCCGACTGCCAGTCTCGTATTAGACGCTGGGCAGCTGAGCCTCGATCACGCTGATGACTTCGGCGGCGTCCGGCTGCGTGCCCGGCCGGAACCTGCTGACAACCGAGCCATCGGGTGCCACGACGAACTTCTCGAAGTTCCACTGGATGTCGCCGGCCTCGCCATCCGCGTCGGCGACCGCAGTGAGCTCGGTGTAGAGCGGATGCCGGCCCGGCCCGTTGACCTCGATCTTCTCGTACAGAGGGAATGTCACGCCATAGGTGGCCGAGCAGAATTCCGCGATCTCCTCAGCCGAGCCGGGCTCCTGGCCGCCGAACTGATTGCACGGGAAACCCACGACGGAGAACCCGCGGCCGGAGTAGGTCCGCTGCAGTTCTTCGAGCTTCTCGTACTGCGGAGTCAGGCCGCACTTCGACGCCACATTGACGACCAGCAAGGCCTGGCCGGCCAGGTCGCCAAGCGACGCCGGCTCGCCCGACAGGGTGTGCAGCGGTATGTCGTGAAGGTTCATATCCTCGTTCTTTCAGGTTGGCAGCCGGTCGCGGGGAGGCCCGGCGGGCCCTCCCGCCCCGCTGACCACAACGTCCCGGACGTCCGCGGAAGTCCCGCGAAGATCACCGATTCCAGCGCGCTGGCTGTGTCTTCCGCTCGCCTGCGGGGCCCCGCCCGCCTCCCCATTCCCCCTTCACTGCGCCGCCTTCCCTCGTCGCTCGTACTCTGCTCCCCGCTCGCCCGCCGGGGCGCTTTAAGGCGCCGCCTTCCCTCGTCGCTCGTGCTCTGCTCCCCGCTCGCCCGCCGGGGCGCTCTAAGGTGCCGCCTTCCCTCGTCACTCGTTCCTCGCTCCTCAGTCCAGGCGGCACCGCGCCCCTCCGGCTCGCTCACGCTCGGCTCCTCAGTCCAGGCGGCGCCGCGCCCCTCCGGCTCGCTCACGCTCCGCTGCTCAGTCCAGGCGGCGCCGCGCCCCTCCGGCTCGCTCACGACCGTAGCCCCCGTCCGGTCAGCTCAAGGAACACGTCCTCCAGGGTGCGGCTCTCGAT
>DASWFT010000633.1:0-2725 GCA_036394075.1 Streptosporangiaceae bacterium | reverse complement strand
CCGATAGCAACCACCAGGCCAATGCCGACTGCCTTCTCGCGCGCCTCGCGTTGCTGCGCCTGGGCGGCGAGCTTGACGGCGTCGATGAGCAGGTTGATGTCCATCTGATACAAAGGCGGCGTCAGCGCCTCGACAGCAGCGGTGATGAACTCGCCCTTGGGAGTGCTCAGCCAGGTGCCAAGCCTCAATGCACGAAACGCCGCCGAGGCGAGCATCTGCTCGGCGATCTGCTCTGGCGTGAACTGCTGAGCCACCGGCGGCCGGCGCATCGGATATAGCCCTTCGACCGATGCGGGCTGCCTCGGCCAGCCGTCAATGAACTCGCTGAGGAACCCTGTTACCTCATGTCGGGCGGCAGCATCCATGAGTCCCGTGCGTGAGGCGGCGTCCTGAACGACCCGGTCGATTGTGGTCCGCGCGACCCCAGTCATCGCGTGGATCCTCGCCTTGGTCACCCCGGCCCGGTACGCGCCCTTGATGATCTCGTCCCGGTACTCATTAGCGGCGGCCCAGGCAGCCAGTTCCTGCTCTGCATGTTCTCGGCTCCACTCGGTCACGCGACCACCTCGCGCTCGGAGATGCCTCTTGAGTACAACTTCATGCTCTCAGAGTACATGATCCTGCTCAGTCCCCCGCGAACATGCTGCCTGGTCAGCGCTCGCCAGGACCCGGCGGAAGGTAATCGCCTGGCGGCCGCCCGGTCAGAACGCAGGTGAGCAGCATGAAGCGCACGAAGGGCGAGCGCGGGTCGCTGCCGCCGAACAGCACTGACCGCAGCACCACGACGATCGCGCACGCCATTACCGCGGCGGCGGCCAGCCCGGCGGCGGCCACCGCCGGTCCGCCGAGCACGTAGCCGGCCGCGCCGCCGGGGGTGCACCATCCGCCCGCCGACACGGCCCTGCGGGCCGGCCTGGCCCGCGCCATGCCGTCGGCCGCTGCCGCTGCCACTGGTGGCTGCGCGGCGGTGCCGGCTGACTCGATTCCTGGTTCGCTCACGCTCCCACGCCTTGCGGCCTACGCCCCGGGTCGGAGATCAGTTGCCAGCTCACCAGTTGGGGTGAAGTGGATGCGGACACTGCCGTCCTCGCCGATCGAGAGGTCGAACTGGCCGGTTCGGCTTACCGGGGCGGGGGCAGTTGCCCTGGCCGCCGGTTCGGTACCAGCTCGAACGGCGTCGAACCAGCGCAGGAACTCGGGGATGGTGCCGATCTGAGCGACGCGCTGGTGCAATGCGGTCTGCTCGTGGCCGCGTACGAACTCGCCGGCGAAGATCTCCTCACCGCAACCACAGCCGCACAGCCAGCCACCCACGGTCGAATCGAAATAGGTGACCGGGTTACGGACGCGCGCACTGTGCGGGGTCGGCTGGCCGACGTACGCCTGGTGCACGGCATGGTCCTCGGGCAGCGGCTTGCCTACGATGATCTTCCGGCCGGGCTTGCCTGGCGCGTCGATGATCTTGTCAATCCTGGCGGCCATGACGACCTCGTGCCGCTCATTATGAGAGAACAGCACGTACGACTCGCGGTGGGCACGGGCGCCCAGTACCCAGTAGCCGCGGTTGTTTTTCCAGTTCTCCTCGATACTGTCCTGCTGCCCCCACCCGTAGAAGGCCCTTTCTAGCGGATCGGTCGGATCGTTGGCGAGCGTCTTGGTCGTGAGCGTGATGTGCAGCATCGCTGGGCCCTCCATGGGCTAGTTTGCTCGGGTATACAGCTATCCAAGAGGGTGCCACGCGGCAGCCAAGACCGCAACAACTAGACAACACGGGTATCTGCTTTACCGGGTCAAGACTGGCTGGACGGCGGGCCAGGGCCCCCCGTCCCAGGCGTCGGCGACGTCGCGGACGGCCTCCTCGATCACCTGACGGTGCAGGTGATCTGTGCCGGCGTGTCTGTCTTCTCCTCCTGCCAGCGCGCGCCGGACGTCCACCGCCCGTGGACATCACGCAGGGGCCAGGGGGGTCACGGGGCCTCGGGGTCGAGGAACAATGGAACAGCGGTTAGCGCTGAGAATGATCTTGGTTAGTGCTGGGGCGAATATTCAGCTGCTCATACGCATCACCGTCGCCCTGGACTCGGCAGCCAGGAACAGCCTCGGGCGGCTCCAGGAAAACACGGGCCTGTCTAAGACCGAGCTCGCCACCTGCGCGCTCACTTGGTACGCGTACTTCGACACCCAGCTGCGCGCCGGTTACAACCTGACCCTGTGGAATGCCAGGGAGGGGAAGGCCTACACCCTGTCTCTGCCCGCTGGGTCACCAGAGGTGGCGAAGGACAGCAGGCTGCCTGGTAATGGCGAGGCTGGCCGTGCCCCGGCCGCCGCCCGGCTCTACGTCAGCGCATCCCGGCCCTCGGGGCCCGGGACGCGCGGCCGCCGTCACAGGCGGCCGCCTGCCCCGGTGTTCACGCCGGCCAAGCCCTGGCTAGCCGGTGCGAGCAGCCGTGGCAGCCCGTCAGCTGCCCCCTGCCCTGGGGGCGCCCCGCCAGCGTGCCGTCCTGGGCTCCTCTGACCAGCCGGTCACCGCCCCGGCACCTCCTCAGCGGTGCCCCGGGCGTATGGGGAACCCCTCACGAACTGTCGTACTTACATCCGGCGGCTGAACCTCAGCAAATGCTGCCTCGTAGCCATGATCAGCGTGGCTCCAGCAATTGGCGCCGGGGCCCGCTCCTTGCAGAAGAGCATCAACCTCAGGGAGAGCGTGAAATGACGAATGGCCGGG
>DASWFT010000632.1:0-10694 GCA_036394075.1 Streptosporangiaceae bacterium | reverse complement strand
TCCACGACTTCGAAGTCGACGGACCGATGCGCCTGCCGCTGTGGTTCGCCATCGGCGCTCATTTCTCCAGCACCGCGGGCTTCGCCGTTAGTGCCCGCGCCCGCGAAGGCATCTGGTCTTCCAGCACCGCCCCAAGCCAGCAGAAGGATCTTGAAATCCACCTCCCTGCAACCCCGGCCAGCGCGCCGGCCGGGCGACCTTGGGCGGTGAGCGTCAGCTTCGCAACCGATATCGCCGAGGACGTCGACGAGTTCCTGGCAGGAGCGCACCCTGACGCCTACCACATCAGGGCAAGACTCCCTGTCCCAGGACGGGAAGCGCTGGCCGGTCTCCCGCACGCTCAAGCCGTCATCTTCCAGCTCCGCGACGAACTGCGGGCGCTCCGGAGAAAGCTCCGCCCTCCTGAGCTGCACCTCTTCCTGGCGATGCCGGGGGCCTGCGCGCTACTACTCGGCAACGCATGGGACCGCATGCCTCCGACCTGGACCTACTGGGACCTTGGAGCACCAGGCCAGTACGCCCCGGCAATGAGAGTCGCGAACTGACGAGTTCTGACGTGCCCGTCGATCTGGCGAGCGACGATTTGACCGTCCTGATTCCAGCGAAAGCCTGCGCCCGGCTCGGACCTCGGATCTGGTGCCGCTGCTGGCCGAGCGCGGTGTGCACCTATCGCGCGAGCAGGTCTACCGGCTGGTGACGCAGGTCCCGCAGCGCTTGTCGACCGACACGCTGGCGGCGTTGTGCGACATCCTCGGCTGCCAGCCGAATGACCTGATCGAGGTCGAGATGGTCAGCCAGCAGGTCCGCAAGGCCGCCGGCGAGTCCCGCCGGGTGGCTCCGCCGCCGGTGCGGCGCAGCACGATCCGCCGCCCCGATTCGTCATGACCACCGCCCACCCACCCGGCCCGGTGCGTGAGCGGGTCATTGCCCATCTAGGCGCCACGCTGCCGGGCCTGGACGTGAAGACCGCCCGCGATGTTCTCGTCGGGGCGAAGGCAGGCGAAGGGCGCACGCTACGCGAGCTGGATGCGCTCTTCCGCGAGCATTCCGGTGCGCTCGCCGCTACCCCCGCTGAGTTCCCGCTGGTGCTGATCCGGGTGGCGCACGCGCTGGTAGGAACCGGGCACCCGCCGGTTGCCCTCCCGGCCTGCGCCGGGTGCGGCAAGATCACCACCGATCTGCGGCGCAAGACCGCCTCTGGCCGGGTTTGCACAGCCTGCGCGGCCCGCCGCAGCACCAGCACATGCGCCCGCTGCGGCCAGCTCAGGCGCATCAATGCCCGGCGCCCTGAAGGCGGGATCTGCTCTGCCTGTTACGCCAAGGACGAGCAGGTGCTTGAAGACTGCAGCGGATGCGCCCGCCGCCGTCGGCCCGCCGCGCGCATGCCCGACGGCAGTGCCCGCTGCCAGTCCTGTGCGACGCGCTCGGCGCGAACCTGCTCGGCCTGCGGCCAGCCACGTACCATCGCCGGAACCACCGATGCGGGCCCGGTCTGCGCAGCGTGCTACCAGCAGCCGCAGCGTCCGTGCGGGCGCTGCGGGCGTCTCCGGAAGATCGCCAAACGGGCGACCGACGCCAGCCCTGACCTGTGCCACAGCTGCTACAAGGGCGCGTCGGCGACCTGCTCGGTCTGCGGGGAAACCAGGCCCTGCCAGCGGATATCCTCGGGCAGCCCGATCTGCCGCCATTGTCGGCCGCGGCCGGCCCGTCCGTGCTTCCGGTGCCGCCGGACGCGCCCCGGCCAGGCAGAATGGCCCATCGGGCCGGTCTGCGTCGGCTGCTACGAGGATGTCCGTCGACACCCTGCGCCCTATGCCGGATCGTGCGGCCCCTCATCGGCAGCGACGAGCACGGCGAGCTGATCTGCGGTCCCTGCGCCGGAACTCCCGGACTCGACTACACCTGCCGCGAATGCGGCCGTGGTGGCGAGATCCACAGTGAACGGCGCTGTTACCGCTGCGTGCTGGCCGGACGCGCCCGACACCTTGCCGGCGATGTGTCGGTGCCGCTTCCACCGCGCTCCGATCCGGTGAGGCTGCTCGGCGAAGACGACCACATCCACCAGCTTGACCGCTGCCTCAGCGACGACAGCATGCCCTTGGACCTCCGGGTCGGCGGAGCCCTGGTCCTGCTGTTCGGGCTGCTGGTCAGCCGGGTGATGCAGCTGACCAGGAACGACGTGTCCGACGACGGCGAAGTCACCTACCTCGACATCGACACGTACCGCCTGATGCTGCCTCCCGGCTCGCCCGCCTCACCCGCCAGCTCCGTGACCAGGACGATCAGCGATGGACACTCGCCCGCCTCGGAACCCCCGCGCCGTGGCTGTTCCCCGGGCAGAGCCCGGCTCGCCCCGCCGTGAACGTCCTCTTCGACGTCCGGCTCCAGCGCCACGGCATCGCCGCCCACTCCGGCCGGAACACCGCCCGGCTCGCCCTCGCCGCTGAGCTACCCGCCTCGGTCCTGGCCGACCTCACCGGCATCGGCATCAGCACAGCCGAACGCTGGTCTCAGTGGGCCAAACGAGACTGGATCTTCTACATCGGCCAGCGAGCCGCTGACGTCCAGGCCGAGGCTCCGGCCGCACGCATAGAGACGTTGCGGTGACGAGCGGAGCCGCTCATGCCGCACTGGCCAATCGATGCGGTGGGCGAGCGGTTAGTTGATAAGTTTAATTAGGTATCGCGTAGGTGTATCAAATTCCTGGCCCGCCGGGCCGCGCTGATGAGGGCAGGTAGTCATGGTAGGCAGAGGCCGCCCGAGCAGGACGAACGTCTACGACCGTCTAGACAAGGCCCTGGCCGAGCTCAACCAGCGATACGGAGGCCTTCCCACTCCGAAGGAAGCCCAGGCCATCTGGGAAGACATCTGGCATCAGGAAGCCCACCACTCGACTGCCCTGGAGGGCAACACTCTGGTCTTGCGGCAGGTCCAGGCGCTGCTAGACGAGGGTCGTGCAGTCGGCGCCAAGCCGCTCAAGGAATACAACGAGGTAAAGGGATACGCGGACGCGGCTCAGTGGGTCTACGGACAGGCACTGGAGCCAGGTGACTGGCACGACGGCAGGCTTCTCACGATCGCTGAAGTGCGCCAGATCCACCACACGGCTATGACTCCGGTCTGGGACGTGGCCCCGCACCCTGACGCGACTGATCGCGAACGACCCGGCAGCTTCCGTGAGCACGACATCCGCCCCTTTCCCGGCGGGATGACACCTCCGTCGTGGCCGCTGGTGGCAGCACAGGTACAGCGCTGGGTCGAGACTGCCTGCATCACAGGAGACAAGATTCACTCGGGGGACGATCTTGGCCGTCCGCTCGTCGAGGAACTGGCCCGGCTGCATAACGAGTTCGAGCGCGTGCATCCGTTTATCGACGGGAACGGCCGCGCCGGGCGTCTTGTCCTGAACCTCATCCTGGTCCGGCTCGGCTACCCGCCGGTCGTGATCTTCAAGCGGCAGCGTGACGCCTACCTGGCGGCGATGCAACGGGCCGATCGGGGCGACTACGGAGGGCTGGGCGAGCTGATCGCCCGGGCGATGTATGACAACCTCAACCGGTTCATCGTGCCCAACGTAGCTGGACCAGCCCGCCTGGTGCCCCTCGCCGCCCTGGTGGACGAGCACTTTACCCTGCCCGCGCTGCGCCAGGCAGCCCAGCGCGGCCGCCTGGATGCGGTCCATGGCGCTGATGGCATCTGGCGGAGCTCCCGGAAAGCCGTAGACGCCTACCGGGCGGCGAAGCACCGGCGGCGGCCGGAGAATACCGCACCCTCCGAATAAGTGCACTGCCCCAGTATTCAGGCACGTACAAGGGCGTTTTTCAGCCCAGTGCGGGGCCCGGCAAGATTGCCGGGCTTCGCGCTGGCCCGTCGTTGAGCTTGCTGAGAGCAGTAGCGGATGCTTAAAGCCGTGAACTTACCAAGTGAACCTACTAAACATGCTAAGTGGAGCTACGATTAGCATGTTTAGCGGGTTGGGTTGGGAGGTTCTTTGCGCAGCTTCGCCGATCTGGACGCACTCATCGGGCGGGTGCCAGCCCAAGTCGTCACTCGACTCAGCGCGATTGACTTCGGCCGGGGCTCGGAGGCGCTCTACCGCGATCAGATGCCGGGCCTGCTCACCGAGCTTGCCGATCGGACCCGTGTCCAGAGCATCACCGCGTCGTCCGCGATAGAGGGCGTCGTCGTCGCGGACGTCGGCCGCGCCGAGCGGATCATCAACCGGCGCACGACGACGTTGCGCAACCGGAGTGAGCAGGAACTCGCAGGCTACCGCGACGCCCAGGACTACCTATTCCAGCAGGACTGGCGTCCGCTGAATGCTGGCCTGCTCCTGCACCTGCACCGGCTGCTCTTCGCTCACACACCCATGCCCGGGGGAGCGTTCAAGACCGAAGACAACCTGGTCGTGGACCGCTCGCCAGACGGATCAACGACCGTTCGCTTCAAGCCGGTGCCCGCCGCAGACACGCCCTTCGCCATCAACGACCTCATCGGGCGCTACGAGAGCGCGGTTGCTGCGGGCCAACACCATCCAGTGCTTCTATCTGGGCTTTTCATCCTCGACCTGCTGGTTATTCACCCCTTTGAGGACGGCAACGGGCGAGTGGCTCGTGTACTCGCCAACGCCATCCTCATTGACCACGGATACACCGTCGGACGGTACGTGAGCCTCGAGCAAGCGGTCTCCGAGTCAGCGGATGCCTACTACCAGGCGCTGCTCGAGTCCACCCGGGACTGGCACGAGGGTGCCTTCGACCCGTGGCCCTGGCTCGGCTACTTCACCAGCGTGCTCGCCACTGCCTACGCCGTCTTTGCTGACCGTGCGGCTGCCGCTACGACCCCCGGAACCAAGCAGCAGCGTGTCCGCGATCACATCCTGCACCGCGCACCCGTCACGTTCCGCCTCGCGGACATCAGGACGGCCGTGCCAGGTGTCAGCGACCAGACCATCCGGCTTGCCCTCGAACAACTCAGAAGCGAGAACAGAGTGCGAGCCGACGGCACCGGCCGCTCCGCAACCTGGACTCGGCTGGAGAACGCTGCACCCTCCGAATAAGTGCACTGCCCCAGTAATTGAGAGGCTTGGGCTAAGTACCTGGTCAGAGCTGGGATTTTGACCGAGCCCGTGGCCGCAGTCCGTACCGTTGCGCCGGTGAGGCCCTCCTCGCCCCGGCGATCACGCGGCGGCTCATCGAGGAATTCGCGGCCCGAAATCAAGGGCCTGATGCTTCATCAGAGCGAAGCGATTGCCTGCCGGGGGACGGGCCGTAGCCCCGGGGCCAAGATCAAGGTGACCGTGACAGAGGCCGCCGCCATCACGGCCATCGCCGTCGAGGGTGAGGTCTGCTGGGCGATGGCACCCGCGATGGCGGCGCCGACGCCTTGCATGGTGAGCATGCCGGAGGAGTGCAGTCCCAGGGCGTGCCCGCTCAGTTCGTCCGGCGTCAGGGCCATCAGGCGTTGCTGGAGCAGCAAGCTCGCCGAGTATCCAACCGAGGCGAGCACGACGGCGGCCACCGCGACGGGCAGCGCAGGGTGCAGGGCGAAGGCCAGGTACGGAGCGGCGAGAAGCAGGCGCAGCGGGACGTTGAGCCGCTCCCGCCAGCAAGGAGGGACGAACCGGCCGGTCAGGGTGTCCCCGGCAAGCATCCCGAGTGCCGCGCAGGCGAACAGGAGCCCCGCGTGCCGGGGTGCGTAGGGGACGAATAGGGATTCACAGCCGACGATCAGCCCGTTGGGCACCCATAGAGCGAGATAGACGTAGCGGCGGGCTGCAGAGGACCATAGCTGCGCGTTGTTCCGCCAGGTCTCGGTGATCGACGGCCGCCCGGCGGCGCGCGGCGGCCGGCGGCTGAGGCCGAACCTTGCGACGGCCGCGGCGCCGAGGTACAGGACGGCGCCGGCCAGCAGCGTGCCGCGAGGTGACAGGGTGGTCACGAGCACGCCGCCGACCGCGAACCCGCAGATCTGCATGATGCCGACAGACATGTTGAACACGGAGCGGCCGAGCAGGTAGCCCTCGCCGGGGAGGATCTCGTTGAGCAGTCCGTAGCGCACTCCGCCGCCTAGCGAGGCGATCGTCCCAAGGCTCGCAATGATGGCGAAGATCGCCCACACGGGCAGGCCAGGGATGGCTTGGGCGGCAGTGCCGAGGCCGAAGATCAGCGCCAGGCTGGTCATCGCGGCGCGCGGCGGCAGCCGGTCGGCCGCTGACAGCAGCGCTGCCGCGCCGGCCATCTGGGCGAGCGAGGGGCCGAACATGCTGAGGGCGGACAGCAGCGGCGAGCGAGTCGCCGCATATACCAATGTCCCCAGGGCCAGCCCGGTCACCGTGGTGGCCGCCACCTGCACCGAGGCGGTCAGGAAGAGTGGCGTGAACTCTGGTGCCCGGAAGAGTTTGCGATAGGTGCGCATGGGCAGAGTCTCAAGGGCCCCAGCGCGCGAGCGTTACTGTTTCGCCGGGAGGCGAAACAATGGGCTGGTGGCAGATCAACGCGGACACGCTCGCGGGGAGCCGGTTCGTCATCTCCGCGCTGACCGAGGCCACCGCGAGCCTGATCGCCTTGGCCAGGGGAGCGGCCGCGCACCCGGGTGAGCGCACATGGCTCGACGCCCACCAGCCCGCCTACCAGGAGCGGCTGGCTGGTGATCCGGTCACCGCGCTGCTCGTGCAGGCTGCGCTGGGGCGCACCTGGATCGCAGACTTCTTCACCCTCACGCCGACGGGCGAGGGCGAACCGACGTTCGGCGAGGAGCTGGCGCGGATGCGCGAGAGGCCGGCCGAGATCGCCCGCGCGGACCTGATGGTGTCGCTGGGCGCCCCGCTGCCCGCCTGCCTGAACCGGGACGATCTGCCAGAACGCGCCGCGGACCTGCTGGAGTGGGTATGGACGGAGACGGTGCTGCCGTACTGGCCGCGACGACGGCGGATCATCGAGGCCGATGTAGTCGCGCGGATCAGAACATTGAGCCAAGGCGGCTGGGCCGCGGCACTGGCCGACATGCGTCCAGGGATGCGCTGGCTGGGGGAGAGCCGGCTGCAGATCAACGCCTATAACTACCCGCCGCGAAAGATCTCCGGAGCGCAACTGCTGTTCGTCCCGGCAACCCCACGCCAGGGCTGGGTCTCGTGGGACGCGCCGCACCGGTATGCCGTGACGTACCCATGCTCGGGCGTGCTGGCCGAGGCGGACCGGGCGTCGGTGCCGGAGACGCTGGGGGCGTTGCTCGGGCCCGCGCGGGCGGCCGTCCTCGTCCTGCTCGACACTCCAAAGAGCACCACGCAGCTTGTGGCGCTGACCGGCCAAGGGCTCGGATCGGTAGGCCGCCACCTCAGGGTTCTGCACGACGCCCGCCTGGTGCGGCGGAGACGCGCCGGGCGATCTGTGCTCTATTACCGAACGACCACCGGCGAGACCCTGGTGGAGGCCCAACTGAACGGATGAGGCAAAGCACCGCGGGCCGCGCAGCACACAGGACGAATATCGCACGCCAGGAATACGTGCTGTGCGCCAGCAAAGGTGCGGCCAGTGATCCCACCATTGGTATGATTGCGACGTGAGTGAATCGCCCGGGACTGAGAAGCTGTCCGCCACCGTTCCCAGGGGGCTTGCCGCCCAGATCCGCGAACGTGCCGGTCGGGGCAACGTGTCGGCCTACGTTACGCATGCCCTCCTGCGCCAGCTTGAGCATGATCGCCTCGGGGATCTGGTCGCGGAGCTGGAGCAGGTACATGGGCCGGTCAGCGAGGATGAGGTGGCAGCGGCCCGGTCAGAGTGGCCCTAAGCGTGAGCCGTCGAAGTCGGGCGCGCGCCCGTGCGGCCGGCGTGATGGTGCTCGACAACGAGGGAGTGTCGAAGGCGGCCACGGACCGTGCGATGTATGTGCGGCTGAAGGTGGCCTATGACGAAGGGCACCGGGTGGTAACTTCTGCCGCCATTCTGGCCGAGATCCTTCGGGGGAGCGGCCGCGACGCTGAGGTGCACCGCGTGCTGGCCCGGGTGGGCGTGGAGCCAGTCAGCGAAGCAATCGGCCTGCGGGCCGGCCATCTGATCGGTGCTGCGGGAATGTCATCCGAGCAGGCCGTGGACGCAATGGTGTCCGCGACCGCGATAGCGGCCGCGGAGCAGGCAGAAGCGGCCGACCGGGTGGCATCGGTGCTGATCGTCACCTCCGATATGCCGCATCTGACCAGGCTCGTCGCGGGCCGGACCGGTGTAGCCGTCGCGCACGTCGGCAAGCTCGGAAGCGTGCACTGACCGCGAGCCCTGTCTCGCAGCACATGCAGAGGACCTTCAGGAATAGAAGGTGGTTGACGGCGTCGCCATGGCCTTCGAACATGTATTTGATAAATAAGTTCAGACTGCTAATATGGCCTAACGACCGCTACCGGGGCCGGAGGCCTGACGATGAGACGTGCGGACCCGCCTGACATGACCGGCTCGGACCTTACTCTGCGTCAACGCAAGATCATCCAGGCCATCGCGGACTCCATGCGGCGCTACGGCTACGCGCCCACCATGCGGGAGATCGGCGAGGCGGCCGGGCTGGCGAGCACGTCGAGTGTCTCTTATCAGCTGTCGACGCTGGAGAAGAAGGGATACCTGCGCCGCGGTGCGGGGCGCCCGCGCACGGCCGTGGTGCGGACGCCCACCGATCCGGTCATCCAGCAGCAAGCCGACGAGCCGCGGGCTGACATTGATCTGCCAGGAGTCGCCCATGTGCCGCTGGTCGGGCGCATCGCGGCGGGCGGCCCGATTCTCGCTGAGCAGTCGATCGAGGACATCTTCCCTCTGCCCAGACAACTGGTCGGTGAGGGGACGCTCATTATGCTCAAGGTCGTCGGCGACTCGATGATCAACGCCGCGATTGCCGATGGCGACTGGGTCGTCGTCCGCCGGGAGTCGGACGTCGAGAATGGCGATATTGTCGCCGCGACGATCGACGGGGTCGAGGTCGAAGGCACGGTCAAAACCCTCAAGCGATCTGACGGTCACGTCTGGCTGATGCCGCACAACCCCGCCTACACGCCGATCCTTGGCGACGACGCGGCCATTGTCGGCAAGGTGGTCGCCGTGCTGCGCCGGGTCTGACCAATGCGCCGAGGCGACTCGACACAGGCTCGACGTCCTGGCCGCGCGGCGATGCGTTTGCGCAGTCAGACAGCAATGATCTGTTCGGCCACCATGTCGATGTTGCGCAGAATGCGGTCGACTGGAACTGGGGTGTGCCGCTGCGTCCGGTCGGCGTCGGGCTGGGGCAGCAGGACGAGACGGTCGATGCCGAGTTCCTCATATTGATCGACCGTAGCCCGGTCGAGCGGCCCGGCCGGGGTGACCGTGAGTTCCAGCCGACCGAGTTCATCGGGCCGTTCATGTTCCTTGCCTAGCTGCCGCAAGGCGTCGACGTGGCGGCGGGTCTCCGGCAGGTCCATGCTGAAGCCATACCAGCCGTTCGCCATGCTCACGGCGCGGCGGAGGGCAGCAGGTGCCTCGCCGCCGACCACGACCGGCGGGCCAGGGCGCCGCTGGGGACGGGGCTGGGCGTCGATCCCGGCGAACGAGACGAACCGGCCGTGATACTCCGGGTTGTCCATCGACCAAAGCGCGCGCAGAGCACGAATGTAGTCGTCCATCCGCTCACCACGGCCTGCCAGCGGCACCCCGACAGCAGCGAACTCTTGGCGGACGTAGCCTGCCCCGAACCCAGCGATCAGGCGCCCCTTGGACACCACATCGACGCTGGCCAGCTCCTTGGCGAGGATTACCGGGTGCGTGACAGTACCAGCCGATCAAGCTACAGAGAACGCCACAATCGTCGAAATGCTCACGTCGGCTCGCGCCTGCGTCATATGTAGGCGGTACTCTCCAGCCCAGCGGGCCAGACCACGGGGGAGGTCCGGCGCATGTCGCCCGCTGGGACCCGAAGGGCAGGCTCCAGGCCGAACGCGGGCCATGTGCCAAGGACTCCTACGAGTCCCGTTTACCTGACCACCGCACCTCACGACAAGGCTCGCCCGGCCCCGCACCAGGGAAGTGAACATGACCGACGCACCCACGATCTTCATCACCGGCGCCACCGACGGCCTCGGCCGTGCCCTCGCCCACCGGCTCGCAGCCGACGGCGCGAACCTGATCCTGCACGGCCGCGACGCCGGCCAGCTTGAGCTCACGGCGGATGACATAGGCACCGCTCATGGCGTGGACCGTCCCCGCACCGTCCGCGCCGACCTGGCCGAGCTCGCCCAGGTCCGCAAGCTGGCCCGCGATGTCGTACGAGTCGGCGTCTACCTGACCGACATGAACGACTTCGCGGCCATGAACAGCGTGTACGGGAAGTCCTTCGCCCAGCCCTACCCGGCCCGTACCGCGATCGGCGTCGCGGCGCTTCCGCTCGGCGCGGCCGTCGAGATCGACGCGATTGTCGGCTGACCATGACACGATGCCGGTCAGATCCACAGTGACTGGCGGTGCTTACGCTTCATGCTGGTCGAACGCGTCCGAGTCGTCGTAGCGTGGTGCGATTAGCGGCTCGTGATCGGGGTGAGGCTTGTGGTGGACGTGGCGCATGTCGTCGTGTTGATGCTGGAGAACCGGTCGTTCGATCATTTGCTGGGTTATGTGCAGCATCCTGATCCGGCGTTCGACGGCCTTCGGGGTGCTGGCGAGTTCACCAACCCGGGGTGGGCCGGA
>DASWFT010000631.1:0-10940 GCA_036394075.1 Streptosporangiaceae bacterium | reverse complement strand
AGTACAGCAGCGCCCAGCAGCAGAACAACGTGCCCTGGGCCTCGCTGGAAGGTGGCGTCTTGATGACCCAGGAGGTAGGGCACATTGAGCCGTGCTCCTCGGTCACCAACACCATGGGTTTCAGCTTCACCGGCCGGGACGGGCAGAACTTCAGCGACCCCGCCGTTTCGCAGACCTGTGTGGGTGGCTTCGAAGGGGCCGGGAAGACAGGTGAAGGCCCATGCGACCGCAGCACGGGCATCTGCCAGAATGCCACGACAGAAGGCGGAGCGGCGTGTCCGAGCGACAGCTTCACCTCCGGCGCGAAGTGCGAGTACTCAGACGCGCTCTGCTTCCCCGCCGGACCGCGGACGATCACTGTCAACGGGATCCAGCAAACGGCTAGCCGACCTATAGCCGAGTGCCAGACGGAGTTCTTCCAGAACGGAGATCTCGACTTCGACGGGAGTTCCTACATCAACGACTGGCCGGATGGCTCACCGGACCATCCCACGTCGTTCGCCTATATCGGGCCGTTCACCAACGGCACCGGTACGTATCCGCAGATACAGTTCGAGACCAACGGGCCAGCGTCGGAGATTCTCTGCAACGTGGTGACCGGGGCGGGCTGCACCGTGCCGCCAGTTGGCCCCAGCGGACCCACCTTCTACCCGTTCTGGACGCTCGGCAGCAGCCAGGCGGGCTGCGCGTGGAACTTCGGTAACGTCATCCCTGGCCAGACGGTGCAGAGCTTCGGCGGAGTAGCGGAGTACGGCGCGCCGGACACTTCCCGCTTCGCCGGCACGTTCATCAGCCCCGTCATGAGCAACCCGCAGCTCGGCACCTCGTGCCAGCCCTCGTCGCCCAGCGCCATCCTGCGCCATGCGCTGGCCCGCACCGCCAAGCTCGGCCACCTGGGCAGCGGTAAGCAGACCTGAGACCTGCGTTAGGCGGACGGACGGGTGCCCCGGCGGGCACCCGTCCGTTTGTCATCGTGCTGTGCCGTTACCAGGCGGCTCTGCGGGCATCGGCTGGCTTGCCCGCGCAGGACCCGCCGGCCCGGCCGCGGGCCTTTGCCAGACTCCTGTCGTTGCCGGCTGCCAGCCGCGGCGGCGGCCGTGCCGGCGGATGTGGGCGGCGTCGCCGCCGGCCAGCAGCCCGGCGGCGACCCCGAGGCAGACGAGGAGGGCGGCCGTGACCGGCCAGGTGTCGGGTGGTTTCGGCGGCGGCAGGTGCAGCGGCCGCGCGGGCGGGACGTTCGGCGGCAGCCCGCCGGACTCCTCGGGCAGCACGGTCGTGACCGCCGTGTAGGGGTCCACGGTGCCGTAGCCGACCTGCGGATCGGGCAGCGTTGCCCCGGGCTGGTCGGCCGTCACTTCCAGCCTGTGCACGACGCCCGCCGCGGATAGCTGCGGGTAGTAGCTGCGGACGAGCGCGGCGGTGCCCGCCACGAACGCCGCCGCCAGGGCGGCCCCGGCGGGGCCGGCCCCGGCGGGGCCGGTCCCGGACCGGGCTGCCGGGCTGGGGCCCGGGGCGGATCGCGGTGCGCGGGGGCTGGGCCGGGACAGCGGCCTGGATGTGGTGCCGGGCCAGGAGGCGGGGGTGGCGGTGGATGAGTGGGTGGTGGGGTGGCTGGCGGAGGCGGCTGCGGTGCTGATTTACCGGGCGCCTCAGGTGGCGGAGGGGCTGCTGCGGGGTGTGCTGGGTCAGCTGCCGGGCAGTGATGCGCGGCGGGCGGGGCTGGAGGCGAGCCTGGTGGCGGTGTTGTTCCGGCTGGAGCGGTATCAGGAGGCGGAGCGGGCCGGGGTGCGGCTGCTGGCCGGGGAGACCGACCCGCAGCGGGTCGCGGACACGTCCTGGCTGGTGGCCTACGCGACGCTGCGGTCCGGCCGGATAGCGGAGGCGATGGCCCAGGTAACGCAGGGACTGGCCCGGCCGGGACTGACCGAGTCGCACATGGCGCGGCTGCGTGCCCTGCACGCGATGGTCCTTGCCGGGATCGGTGAGGAGATGGACCGAGCTGAGGTGGTGGCCCGGCAGGCGCTGGCATGCGGGTCGGGGAGATGCTCGACCTCGAACTCGGCTGCCTGATCGACTTCGCCGGCCACGGCGCCTGGCTGAAGGTCCCGGTCGGCAAGCTCGGCACCGAGCGGATGGTGCCGCTGGAACCCGCCACGCTCACCGTCATAGACGCATGGATGGCCCACCGCGGCGAGCAGCGGGCCATCCCCCACCCGCGGACCGGGCAGCCGGTGAATTTCCTGTTCCTGGAGCACGGCGCCCGGCCCACCGGGTTCCGCCTCCGGCAGGGACTCCGGCAGGCCGTCGCCAGCGCGGGCCTGCGCAGCCCCGGCGGCGCGCCGCCCGGCGTGACCCCCCACACGATCTGGAGCTGCTGCTGGCCAAGCCCGGCGGCGTCGATTGCGATCAAGTTTACTTTGACCACCTGGTGCGAACCCTGGAACCCCTGCGCTGATCAAGCGCCGGAGTTCCTTACCTGTCCAACACGCATGCGGCGAACTACGCGAGCGCACGCCTTCACCGTGATGATCGCCCCTAGTCTCGCCGCCGTCGGCCTGGCCGCCTGCGGGACCAGCGCGGCACCTGGCGGATCTCCGCTTTCATCCACGTCGGCCAGCCGGGCCACGACGTCGGCCTTGCCAACCACAGGCGGGACGGTCACCCCGGTCATGGCACCGCCGATCACGGCCTTGGCAACGATAGGGAGCTCGCCGCCGGGGCCGCCGGTGGTTGGCAGGAGCATCCTCACCAAGGCTGACTCCGGGATCACGATCCAGCTGCCGGTCGGCCAGAAGGTCACCGTCGTCCTCGAGTCTTCCAGCGTGATGATGCTGTGGGGCCAGCCGGCCGCGCAGGGCGGCGCCGCGGTCCGGGTCAGCGCGAGCGGCGGCTATCCGTCAAGCCTTCCCGCCCGCGCCGTGTTCAAGGCGGTCAGGCCCGGCACCGCGCAGCTGACCTCGTGGACCGACGCCAAGTGCCTGCACCTCCCGGAGCCTCAGAAATGCCTGCCTGCGCAACAGCTGTGGCAGGTCAGGGTGATAGTCCCGGCCGGCTGTGCACCCGCGGTGGCGGCCCGGGCATGCGGACCTGCCTGGGCCGCCTTGATCCGCTTGTCACCGAAGAATCTCTGGTCGTTGACCCGTATTCCCGAGCTCATTGCAGGGGACGATCTTCTTGGCACGCCTCGGCGCTAACGCGCTAACGTGGCCCAACTCGGGTCCTATGTCCGCCCGGCGCAGCGGGGGGGTCGCCGCGCAGCAGGCGGCGGGCCAGGACGGTCACCAGGCCGGACAGCGCGGTGATCGACCAGGCGCCTTCAAGCAGCAGGAAGCCCCACTGGTGGGCGGGGACGGCGACGGCGGCCAGGCCTGCGGAGCCGACCATGTTGGTCAGCAGGTAGCCGGGGGACTTGTGGCTGAGCCAGCCCGCCTGGGTGCCCGCGAACGCGGCCAGGATGAGCACCGCTCCGGTGAGCTGGATCGCCTGGTCCCAGATCGCGTTCATGCCGACGCCGCCCACGGTGTCGGCTGGGCGAAGAAGTTGGGCCGCAGGATCGTCGGCTCGTACCGGCGCTCCCAGACCGGTGTCGCGGAGCCCCCGATCGGCGGCACGATCAGTTCCCAGTTGGCCGGGGTGGCGCGCCCGGCCAATCCCTCCCGTAATTCGTGATTGACGAACTGCCGGCTTGCGAAGTGGTGCTCGATGAGCGAGACGCCGGCGGCGTCGAAGGAGTGCAGCACCGCGGCGGTAAGTTCGACCATCGCCCGGTCTTTCCACAGGGTGCGGTCGGAGCTGGTATCCAGGCCCATCCCTTCGGCGATGACCGGGAGCAGGTTGTAGCGGGAGACGTCGGACAGGTTGCGGGCGCCGACCTCGGCTGCGGTGTACCAGGCGCTGAACGGTGCCAGGGGATAGGAGACGCCGCCTATCTCCAGCCGCTGGTTACAGATGCTCGGAAACGCATACCAGCGCAGGCCGAGGCCGGCCAGCCAGGGGAGCTGCGGGTGGGTGATAGGGACCTCGAGCACGGCGCCGGAGGGAAGCTGGTAGACCGTGGGCGGCTCACCACCGCGCTGCAGCACGATTGGCAGCACGTCGAACGGTGTCCCGCGGCCGGTCCAGCCAAGCGCCTCGACGGCGCGGGTGAAGTCGGCGGTGGCCGGATCGCCGATGACGGTGCCGTCCGGCTGCCGGTATCCCGCGTACTGGAGCAGCTGGGAGTTCCAGATCCGGATCGGCGGCTGGCCGTCCTGCTCGGGAGTGAAAACGGTGATCATGAGCCTGATCCGGCCCCCGTTGGTTGCCTGCTCCAAGTGCTCCACCAGCGCGTCGAATATCTCGCCGGTGGTGGGCAGATGGCGCATGTCCCGTACCACGAGCGCCTTCCAGTAGAACTTTCCCAGGCAACGGGGCGTGTTCCGCCACGCGATCTTGCAGCCACTGGCCAGTTCCTGTGTGGTGTGCCGGTAGGTGCCAGTCGCCGCGATCTGGGCCCGCACCTCGGCAAGCCGGGCCTGCGTGCACCCACGCTCCCCCCACTCACTCCTGAGTTGCTCAAGAAAGGCCTCCGCCTCCGCGCCGATGCCCCCGGCGCCGATGCTCCCGGCAGCGATGCTCCCGGCACCGGGAGTGCCCACGCCAGCACGCGGCTCCATGCCCGAACCTCCAGTCCCATATCAGGCAGCCCTGGTCCGCGTCTCGCGCCCGGGAGCCTGGCCGGTTCCCGCTGCTGCGCCAGGCCCGTTGCCCGGGCGCCTGCGCGTGAACCCCGAGCCGTGCGTGGCCCGGGCAGGGCTGCAACCGGTATGTGCTACGGCCAGCCCGGCCCGCCCGGTTCACGTTGCGGGGTTTGGAATCCGGTCGTGGCTGCCGAGCTGGTGGCTTCGGGCGCGGCCCGGGGACGGCGCCCGCTTCCCCCAGCGGTCCCTGAGGTGGTACGGCGGTCTGCATGCGGGTAGTGGTCGCCGATGACGCGGTCATCCTGCGCGAGGTCTTGGCGCGCCTGCTGCGGGAGGCGGGCTTCGAGGTCGCTGGGCTCGCCGCCGACGGCAGCGAACTGCTCGAGCTTGTCGAGCGCGTGCTCCCCGACGTCGCCATCGTGGACATCCGGATGCCGCCGACCCACACCGACGAGGGCCTGCAGGCAGCCAAGACGATCCGCGAGCGCTGGCCGGAGGCCGGCATCCTGGTCCTGTCGCAGCACGTGCACGCGGGCTATGCGGTCGAGCTGCTGTCGGCCGGGACCGACGGTGTGGGCTATCTCCTCAAGGAGCGCGTCTCCGACCTGGCCGAGCTGGCTTCGGGCGTGCAGCGGGTCGGCGCGGGCGGCTCTCTGTGCTCGACCCGGCGGTGGTCAGCCAGCTCGTCGGGCGGCGGCGCCAGCGCGATGATCCGCTGGAGCTGCTGACCGGCCGCGAGCGGGAAGTTCTTGCGCTGATGGCCGAAGGGCGGCCCAACAAGGCGATCGCCCAGCGGTTGTTCGTCTCCGAGTACCTGCCGAGCCCGAGGAATTCCCCAGCACCGCGTGAACTCGACGCCCTCGGCCTCGGCGCCGCCGCCCGCACCGCCGTACCGGCTTCCCTGCGCTGATCGCATACCGCCCCGCCACGGAAGCGGCGGGTGATCCCCGGCTAGACCACCGCACGAGAAAGGGCGCGCAGCCGCCCAGCGCCGCCCCCTTGCTCATCCCTGCCGCCGCCCGGCCGCCACGATGGGCGCCCGCCGGCTCCCCGCCCGCGGCGTCCGCCGTTCCCGCCCGCGACGCGCCCCGTGGCGGCCCACGACGGCCACGGGCGGGCCCGGGTGCACCGGGACTACCGTCCGGTCTGCGCAGGGGCACACGGGGCCGTTCGGGCGGCTGACCCGCGGTGACCCGGCGGACCGGCGGCATGACTTTGGGGAACGCGCTGACGCCGGGGCGTCCTTTTCTTGGTCGAGCGCGTTGCGGAGCGTGGCGGCGGCACGCGATCGTGCAGGTGCTCGCCGCCCGAGGGCCGGCACGGGGGCGGTCCTAGGGCGGTCCGCGCGGTGGCGTCCTGCCTTCCCCGGCGGCGCGTTTCCGGAGCGTTCGGGCGTGCCTGGCCGGTACCCGGCTGATCGCCCGCCGGCTTGACAGCCTGTGCCAAGGCGAGCGTTCATGCATCCGGCCCTGGGCGGCAGGCCAGCCCTGCCCGGTGCCGGGACGGCCACGTCCGCCCGGCACGGCGGGCCGCCGGGCGCGCCGAGGTCGCCGCCCAGGGCCCCGGCGGCGCCGGGGCACCTGGGGAGCGCACGCCGGGCAAGGAAATCAGTCCCGCGGCGGGGGCGCGAGGCACCGAGTGAAAGCAGGCAATTGCATGCAAGGCGATCGGGCTGCGGAGGACCTCACGGATCTGCGCAGGGATATCGAGAGACGAGGCGCGCCAGCGGTGGAACGAGTGGGCCTTCGCCCAGGCCGACCGGCTCGAGCGGGATGGCCTGGCGGCGCTCGGCTCTGATCGATGGCTTCACCGGTCAGCGGACGGAGTAGCGAAGGCGGCTCGCGGGATGCTCGCCCAGCGCGACGGCAGCGTGATCGAGTCACTGCCGGCCGTATCGGTTCCGACCCTTGTGATCGTCGGCGCCGATGACGCGCCGTTCATCGGGGCTGCGAATTACAGGGCGGCCAGGATTCCGGATGCGACGCTCACGGTGATCGAGCACGCCGGTCATGTGTCAAATGTCGACCGGCCGAACGTATTCAACGCCCGCGTGCGTGAATTCCTCGCCAAGATTGACGGCTAAGGGCCTGTTTCAGGAGTTGGCCGAGTGACTCGCGCGCAGGCCCTTCCATGCCGAGGGCACCCGGCGTAGCGTTCTATGGCATACAAACGGAAAGGAGCAGGCATGTTCCGCTTTCGGTTAGCAATCATGACCGCTGCGGTGCTGACCGGTGCTGGACTGGCGGTCACGCCAGCCACGCTGGCAGCCGGAGTTGCTGGCCAGGGCACCGCGCCGGTCGGGGGCTGGGCATCGAGCGTTTCGTTCACCAATCAGGTGGCGAGTTCGCCGACGACGGGGGGCGGATATCCGGTGCCGCCCGGGCAGACGTTCCCGAACTCGGGCACCTGCCGGGCCGGCACATTCGACTCCAACCACTCCGAGTCGTGGATCGCGGTTAAGCCGGGCACCGAGGACCTGGTCGGCAACGCGAAGTTCTTCTTCGAGAACTACTCGAAGTTCTACGACTTCTACCTCGGCGCCATGCGCATCGTGCCCGGCGAGCCGATCACAGACAACCAGGTGCAGGGCTATGACTGCGTCTCGACCGGGACACAGGCGATGCCGCCGAGCTGGACCAACGTGACCGACCCGAACATCGCCTTCGACACCAAGGGGCGCGCCTATCAGACGACGCTGCCGTTCAACGCCTTCTGGGGCGGCTCGATGCTGCACCCTGACGGGGCGATAGACGTCTCCTACTCCGATGACATGGGCCAGCACTGGGTCAAGGGGAACGGCGGACGGGACCTGGAGCAGTCCCCGGACGCCTCGGTTATGCAGGCGGCGTACATCGAGGACAAGCAGTGGATCGCGGTCAACGACATCGCCGGCAGCCCGTACCAGGACCACGTCTACTCCACGTGGGACGTGATCGACGGGGGGATAGTCAAGATCCGGGTGGCGGTGTCGCGTGACCGCGGGCAGTCCTTCTCCAAGGCCATCACGCTGACCTCGCCATCGCAGACCGGGACGATCAGCGGCAACAGCTATCCGTCCGTCGATGCCGCCGGGAACGTCTATCTCGGCTTTGAGTCGGACCCGGCGAACGGCGTCGGGCCGTCGAGCGTGTTTGTCACCCGCTCCACCGACGACGGTGTCGACTGGGGCCCGTTTGTCCGCGCCGCGAACTTCACCCTCAGCAACCTCCCCAACACCACCTTCCGGCTGGGGATCCCGGAGAGCTTCGCCGCGAGCCCGACCTACCCGGGGCACCTCTACGTGGCCTACGAGTCGTGGAACGGGACGAACATGGACGTCTACTTCACCCAGTCCACGGACGGCGGGCTCACCTGGTCGACGCCTGTCAAGGTCAACGACAACTCCAACCCGGCCGACGAGTTCCAGCCTCAGATTGCGGCCGGACCGAACGGGGCTGTCGCCGTGGCGTTTTACGATCGCCGCGCTTCCTGCCCCAACGATCCCAGCGTGCTCCCCCAGGATGTCGGGCGGACGAATTTCTGCATCGATGTCTCGCTGCAGCCGTACAAGGACTCGGGAAGCGGCGCGGTGCCGATCGGCGGCAACGTCCGGATCTCTCAGAACAGCTGGGATCCGCAGGAGCCAGGGCAGTCGGTCGGCGGACTGAGCCAGCTTCCGTGCTCCGACGCCAACTGCGCGGTGGGATTCATCGGCGACTACTTCGGCCTAGCGGTCTCCGCCGGCAACATCTACGCGCTGTCCGTCTCGACCCACTATCCATCCGATGTGACCGCCGACGGCGGCGGGCCGGTGTACTACCAGCAGCAGGTGCTCGCGACGGTGCCACGCTCGGACTTCGGCACCGGGTTCTGAGCGCGGTCAGCCAATGGGCCTGGCCTGTCACAGGCCAGGCCCTAGCGCGGCCCGCGCCCTGTACTGCTCGTGTGCTCTCACCCGTCCGCCGGCCAAGCCTGGTGGATGCATGTCCAGCCCTGGTTCTGTGATCCCGCTCACCGCGCCTCCCGCCGGATCGAGTCCGGCAAGGCGACCAGCGCCTCGATGGTGATGCTGCCCAGCGGCTGCTGGACCATGCGGACCCGCAGGGGCGGCCACGCACCGAGATGCCCTTGACGAGGCCAGAGACCCTGGGGCCATCAGCTATTACATGCATCGTGCGCTCCGCTACCGGTTCGTCAGCGTCGCTGGTGACTGGTACTGCGCGCTGGTCCCCGAATACCACTACACCCGCGACGGCCAGGCCGGATCGCGGTTCTCGGCGAGCCTGCGGTCAGGGATCAAGCGGATCGAGAAGAACGCCGCCGTGCGCGGCCAGGTTCGCATGTGGGCGGCATACCTGGGGCGCGAGGAAGACCTCCTCGGGACTGGCAGCCGCGTCCTGGAGTTCGGGCAGCTTGTGACCTTCGGGACCGGCCGTGGCATCGACGACGCCGCGTGGAGCACCGATCCGGAGGCAGTCGCGCCATCAGAGGACGACGCCGATGACTGGACGCTGTTCGAGGACGAATGAACCTGACCCAGCTCGACGAGCCGGACCTGGAGTTCGGTGCCGGCTCCCGCCATGTCGATCCCCGGCACGGCATCACCGGCTACGGGCCCGCCGATGCCGCCAGCACCGCTGTGCGCACCATCCGCTGCGGCGTGGTCGGCACCCCGCAGGCCATCGACGGCCTGCGGCGCTGGCTTGACCGGTGCCGTCAGCCGATCCCGGGAAAGAAGAGCCGCCTGGGGCGGTTGTTCATGCCCTTCCCGGGATTCGATACCAGCACCGGCTTCCGCTCCACGCTCATCTTCGGCTCCCGGCTGGAACGCCCCCTCAGCGACCGGGCGCTGAAGAACCTCGCCTCCCTGAACCCGGCCAGGGCCGTCCGCTCCGCCGCGGACCTGTACATGGAGGATCTGCCGGTCCTCAACGAGGAACCAGGATGCGACGTGGTCCTCGTCGCACGGCCCGATCAGCTTCCCGAGGGCGCCCAGGAAGCTGAGCCCCGCCACGGCTGGCGGGCACGCGGCAACGCCTGCGTCGCCGAGGATTTCCGGGCGCAGCTCAAGGCTGAGGCGATGCGGCACAGCCACCCCCTGCAACTCATCCGCCGCGCCACCTGGGACCCCTCCTACCGGCCCCCCGACGATAAGGAACGCAGCCTCCAGGATGAGGCCACCAGGGCATGGAATCTCCACACCGCCTTGTACTACAAGGCCGGGGGCGTGCCGTGGCGGCTCGTCCGCCGCGCCGCTGACCTGACCACCTGTTACGTCGGCGTCTCCTTCTACCGCAGCATCAGCGACGACACCCTGCAGACCAGCGTGGCGCAGGTATTCAACGAGCGCGGCGACGGCATGATCATCCGCGGCGGCCCAGCGCAGGTCTCCCGCGACGACCGCCAGCCGCACCTCACCACCGAGCACGCCAAGATGCTCCTGGCCGACTGCCTGAGCCGCTACCGCAAGGAGCACCACACCAGCCCGGCGCGCCTGGTTCTGCACAAGTCCTCGTCCTACACCGCAGCCGAGATCGAGGGATTCCGGGCAGCCGCGGACAGCGAGCATCTGCACTCACTGGAACTGCTCTGGATCCCAGACGGTGAGGCGATCCGGCTGTTCCGCCGCGGCCAGCACCCACCGCTGCGCGGCACCATGCTAAGCCTCGATGACCAGCGGCACCTGCTGTACACCCATGGCAGCGTGCCGTTTTACAGCACCTACCCCGGGCTGTACGTTCCCGTGCCGCTGGCGTTCCGCACGATCGGCTGCGAGTCCAGCCCAGGCCAGCTCGCCGGGGAACTCCTCGCCCTGACGAAGATGAACTGGAACCAGACCCAGCTCAACACCCGGAAGCCGATCACGCTGGAGACCTCCAAGAGAGCCGGGGATATCCTGCGCCGCCTCCCCGCCGACATCCAGCCGCAGGCCCGATATGCCTTTTACATGTAGCAGCGCCTCGTGGCCGGGGCGCAAAGAGCTCTCACCCCTGTCCCCGTGGCGGGGGAACTACGTGGAGCATCTTGCGCTGCTCCTGGCGGATCAGTTCATGGAAGGGGACCGTCATGGCCGGCGAAGGCCGCCTCGATGGCGCGGCTGGCAGCGCGCGACGACGCCCGGGGTGACCACATGGTCCACGTGATAAGCCCACGCCACTTCGCCGTCATCAGATACGCCGGTCCGCACCCGCAGGCCAGCCGCCCGGCACGCCCGCCTCATCGCAGCGCGCCACTCCCGCGCCTCCCTGGCGCCCGGCAACCGCACCACCACGGAGCCATCGC
>DASWFT010000630.1:0-2830 GCA_036394075.1 Streptosporangiaceae bacterium | reverse complement strand
GCCCTGATCGCCCGGGCCGGCCAGGAGCCCACCCACGTCGTCCTGGACACCGAACTGGTCGTGCGCGAGTCCGCCTGAGCCGGCCCCGCGTTCCGCGGTCAGCGCAGCCCCTTGGTTACATTTCACGCCGCGCTCGGCGGCTGCCCCGCCTGAAGCCGCGGGACTAGCCGTGAACTGCACGTTCTGTGGCTGGTTGATGGTTTCCCCGGGGGCTGGCGGCGGGCGGCGCTGGACAGCCGATCGTGCTTGCCGTACGCACGGATCGAAGCGCTTCGACGGACCCCCCGCAACGGGGCGTGCCCGCCGCGACTACCCGTGCGGAAGGAGATCAGCATGCTCGCCAGACCACCAGGCATGCCCGCAGGAAGGTCATTCTCGATCCGGGCCCGGCGGGCTGTCGCGCTGCTCGGCGCGGCCGCCCTCGCCGCGGCCATGGCGGCGGCCGCCGGCGCCGCGCCCGCCGTGGGGGCGACGCTGACGGCCAACGTCACGGTCAACGCCACCGCCGGGCTCGGCACCATCCCCTCGGACGCGATCGGCCTCGGCACGGCGGTCTACGACGGTTACATGAACAACGCGGACATCCCCGGGCTGCTCAAGGCGGCCGGGATCGACGCGCTGCGGTACCCAGGCGGTTCCTACTCCGACATCTACAACTGGCAGACCGGCGTCGCCCAGGGCGGCTACACCGCCCCGAACACCAACTTCGCCAGCTTCATGACCACCGCCAAGGCGACCGGGGCTGAACCCGTCATCACCGTCAACTACGGCACGGGCAGCACGTCGCTCGGCGCCGCCTGGGTCCAGAACGCCGTCGCCAACGGCGATCACGTGAAGTACTGGGAGATCGGCAACGAGGTCTACGGCAACGGCACCTACGGCGCCAACTGGGAAGCGGACACGAAATGCCACACCTCCCTGAACGGGCCGCTGGTGACGTTCGGCAGCGAGCCGTCGCAGACCTACAACTGCGGCCCGGCCGAGTACGCGGCGAACGTGCTGCAGTACACCTCCGCCATTCATGCCGCAGATCCCAGTGCCCGGGTCTGCACGGTGCTCACCACACCCGGCGGCTGGCCGGACGGGGTGACGAACTCGGAGTACCCGCAGTCGTGGAACCAGACCGTGCTGACCGCTCTGGGCGCGCAGACCCAGTGCGTGATCGTGCACTACTACCCGGGCGGCGGCTCGGTCGTCGCCAACCTGGCCCAGCCCGGCGGCATCCCGGCCATCACCTCGACGCTGCGCTCGGAGATCAGCCAGTACGCGCATATCAGCAACCCGGCCAGCGTGCAGATCATCGTGAGCGAGACCAACGCCCAGAACGGTGACGACGTGCAGCCCGGTGCCCTGTTCGCGGCGGACGAGTTCATGACCTGGATGGAGAACGGCGTCGCCAACGTCGACTGGTGGAACGAGCACAACGGAGAAGGCACGGTGACCACGGTCAACGGCGCCACCGACTATGGTGACCAGGGAATCTTCTCCAACGCGTCGAACTCCGGCGGGACCCCGGAACCGGCGGTCGACACGCCGTTCGGGCCGTATTACGGCATCGAGATGCTGACCAAGCTGGGGTCGCCGGGCGATCAGATAGTCACCTCCTCGTCAAGCAACTCGCTGCTGCGGGTTCATGCGGTGCGCCGCGCGGGCGGCAGCCTGGCCCTGCTGATCGAGAACGAGGACCCGGACAACTCCTACACCGTCAGCCTCGGCTACAACGGCTTCACGCCGTCTGGCACGCCCACCGTGTACACGCTGGCGAACAACGCCACCTCGATCACGTCAACGACGCAGAGTTCCACGTCGTCCGTGACGGTGGCGCCCTACACGCTCACGGTGGTGCAGGTCCCCGGCAGCGGCGGGACCGGCGTCACCGCACCGGGAGCGCCGGGCCAGCCGACCGTGTCCGGCCTGTCGTCCAGCACGTCGGGCAACAACACCGGCACCGGCACCCTGTCCTGGCCGGCCTCGGCCGCCGGGACCTACCCGGTCGCTAACTACCGGGTGTACCAGGTCGGCAGCGGCGGCAGCAGCACGCTGGTGGGCACGACGACGGCCACGTCGCTCGGCGTAAGCGGGTTGACCATCGGCACCACCTATACCTACAACGTGGTGGCGGTGGACAGCCACGGCAATCCGTCGCTGCCCTCCCCGCCGGTCACCTTCACGGTGCCGCCACCGTCAAGCAGTTCATGCGCCGTGCACTACGTGGTGAACAGCAGCTGGCCCGGCGGCTTCGGCGGCTCTATCACCCTGACCAACAAGGGCACCAGCGCCATCAGCCCCTGGACGCTCACGTTCACCTTCCCGGCCGGTGAGGCCGTGCAGAGCGGCTGGAACGGCACCTGGTCACAGAGCGGGCAGGCGGTCACCGTCAACGCCGCCAGCTGGAACTCCACCATCCCCGCGAACGGAGGGACCGTCAGCGTCGGCTTCAACGGCACCGACAGCGGCCAGACCACCGCGCCGACGGTCTTCTACATCAACGGGACCGTCTGCGCCAACAACTGAGCTGTCCCGCCGCGAGAGCGGCTGAGCTGATCGGCTGAGCTGCTCGGGCTGAGCTACTCGGCTGAGCTGCTCGGGCTGAGCTGCTCGGCTGAGCTGCTCGGCTGAACTGCTCGGCAGCGATCACCCGGCGAGGCCATCCGGCGCCCTGAGCGGCCCGGGTGGCCCGCCGGTCGTTTAACGCGGATTTCCACGCAGGAGGTTCGGGGCAACTTTCAGGCGAACTCGTAGCGGATGGAACGGCCGCCCCACCAGGGGACCGGGGTGGCGGGTGGCAGGTCTGCTGACCGCAGGACGGGGGAGAAGGCGCGGCGTTCGA
>DASWFT010000629.1:0-8924 GCA_036394075.1 Streptosporangiaceae bacterium | reverse complement strand
CTGAAACAGGCTTGAAGTCCGTCCGCCCGGCCGATCGGCCCTGTGACCCATCAATGCCGCCATGCACCCCGGGCAGCGATGCCGGCTGCGGAACCTGTTCACCTCTCGTGCGGGACGATCACGACTGGGCATGCCGAGTGCTGGACGACCTCGCTGCTCACCGAGCCAATCAGCAGCCGGGCGAGACCGCTGCCGCTGCGTGCGCCGACGACTACCAGGTCGGCATCTGCGAAGCATCGACCAGTTCCTTGACCACAAAGGAGCGGCGCGTACACCAGCGCAGGCGCCTCACCAGTCAATGACCGGCGGGGTGCCTCTGTGCGCGGGGTTCAGCCTGCCAGGGGGCGCCCCGGAAGAGGGGTCAGCTGGTCGGCTTCGCTCGCAGCGCATACAGCACCGCGTCGGTGGAGGCGGGGCTATCGTGGAGCGGGCGCGGGCGCCGCTGTCAGCCCGGAGGACTTCTACTAGCACCAGTGGTCTGTAAGGGGAGTCTTTCTTTGGCTGCACGTCAAAGGACCCCCTTACAGACCACTAGGAGCAGGCGGTGCGCACTCACCAGGGGCTCTTCGCCGGCATCTTCGGCCGTGGCGGGGTGGATACCGGGGATGAGGCGTGGCTTCAGGCCATGCTGGACACCGAGGCGGCGCTCGCCCGAGCGCTGGAGCGGGCTGGCCTCGCCGAGCCGGGAGCCGGAGCTGCGGTGACCGCCGTCGCCCAGGCGGATGCGTTCGACGCGGCAGAACTCGGCCGGAAGGCGGCACTCACCGGCAATCCGGTACCGGCCCTGGTGCGGGAGCTGAGCCGGATGGTGCCGCCGGACGCCGCCGGCGCCGTCCACAAGGGCGCGACCAGCCAGGACATCATCGACACCGCGGCGATGCTGCTCGTCAGGGAGGCGCTGTCGGCGGTGGCCGCCGACCTGTCGGCCGCCGCGTCCGCCGCCGCCGGGCTCGCGATGGCCCACCGGGACACCGTCATGATCGGCCGCACGCTGCTGCAGCAGGCGGTGCCGATCACCTTCGGGCTGGTCGCCGCCGGCTGGCTGACCGGCCTGGACGATGCACGGGAGGCATTGGCCCGGGTCCGCGCCGGGCGCCTGGCGGTCCAGTTCGGCGGCGCGGCGGGCACCCTCGCCTCGCTGGGCGGCGCCGGTGCCCGGGTGGCCAGGCTGCTGGCCGACGAACTCGGGCTCGCCCTTCCGGTGCTGCCCTGGCCCACCGACCGGCTCAGGGTGCTGGACATCGCCTGGTCGTGCGGCGGGGCGGCCGGGGCGCTCGGCAAGGCGGCCAGGGACATCACGCTGCTAGCGCAGTCCGAGGTGGCTGAGGTCCGCGAGGGAGAGGGCCAGGGCACGGGCGGCCTGGGCACGGGTGGCCACGGCGCGACGCGGGGCGGCTCGTCGGCGATGCCGCACAAGCGCAACCCGGTCGGCGCGGTCGCCCTGCTCGGCTGCACGCGGCAGGTGCCCGGGCTGCTCGCTACCCTGGCGGCGGCCGCCGAGCAGGAGCATCAGCGCGCCGCCGGCGCGTGGCACGCGGAGTGGGAGCCGCTCAGTGACCTGCTGAGGCTGACCGGCTCGGCCGCGTCCTGGGGGGCGGAGTTGCTGGCCGGCCTGGAGGTGGACCCGGCCAGGATGCGCGAGAACCTGGCCGCGGCCCGCGGCCTGCCGATGGCCGAGCATGTCGCCACGCTGCTCGCACCGGCGCTCGGGCCCGTCGCCGCGCACGATCTGGTGGCTGAGGCGAGCGCCCGGGCGGCCGGGGAAGGCCGCCACCTGCGGGACACCCTGCTGGATTCGCCGGAGCTCAGGGAGCGGCTCGACGAGGCCGGGATCGCCCCGAAACAGGTCGAGGCCGCGCTGGACCCGGCCGGTTACCTGGGCTCGGCGGGAGAATTCGTGGACGCGGCCCTGGTCGCCCACACCGCCCTGCACGCCCGGCTCGCTCCCTGATGTGCCGAACAGTAACGATCCGGGCATTGCGGCGGTTAGCACCATGTCAAAGCAGGCTTGGCGCGGGTCGAGATAGCGGGAGACACCACTTGTGATCATGGAGGGAAGGCTTGATGGATGACACCGAACGCGCCGTGCAGGGGATGACGGTCCGGCGCGAGGTACTCGGCGATGCGCATGTCGATCGCGCCGTGGCTGGTGCCACACCGTTCACCGCGCCCTTCCAGGACTTCATCACCCGGTATGCGTGGGGCGAGATCTGGTCCAGGCCGGGGCTGTCGCGCGCCGAGCGGAGCATCATCACGCTTACTGCACTCGCCGTGCTCAGGCAGGAGGAGGAGCTGGCCATGCACCTGCGGGCCGCGCTGCGCAACGGGCTCACCCCGGAGCAGATCCGGGAGGTGCTGCTCCAGGTCGGCGTCTACGCGGGGATTCCGGCCGCTAACCGCGCCTTCGCCATAGCGCAGCGCATCCTGGCTGAGAGCACCTGAACGCCTCGTCGGCCCGGCCACGCCGCACCCCACGGGCGGATGTCCGGATTACGAACGGCTGTACTTATCGCGACCAAATCGTCAATATGGTCTGGTTACACGCGGCCCGAGGGCAGGAGGGGAATGGCCGAGATCGTCTCACTCGCCGACGCCGTCGCGCGGACCATCCACGATGGCGACGCGGTGGCGATGGAAGGCTTCACGCACCTCATCCCGTTCGCCGCCGGCCGCGAGGTGATCAGGCAGCGGCGGCGCGATCTCACCCTGATCAGGATGACCCCGGACGTGATCTACGACCAGATGATCGGGGCCGGCTGCGCCAGCAAGCTGATCTTCTCCTGGGGCGGCAACCCCGGGGTCGGATCGCTGCACCGGTTCCGCGACGCCGTGGAAAACGCCTGGCCGGGCCCACTTCAGCTGGAGGAGCACAGCCACGCCGGCATGGCCAACCGGTATGTGGCCGGGGCGTCCGGTGTGCCGTTCGCGGTCCTGCGCGGGTACAGCGGCACCGGCCTTGAAGGCCTGCCCGGCCTGGATGGCAATCCGGCGATCCGCCCCATCACCTGCCCGTTCACGGGGGAGAGGCTGACCGCTGTGGCCGCGCTCCGGCCCGACGTGGCGGTGATCCATGCGCAGCGCGCCGACCGGGCGGGCAACGTCCAGTTCTGGGGGATCACCGGGGTGCAGAAGGAGGCCGTCATGGGCGCCCAGCGGTCGGTCGTTACTGTCGAGGAGATTGTCGATGTGCTCGGACCCCAGCCAGGGGCTGTCGTTCTGCCGTCCTGGATTGTTGACTACGTGGCCGAGGTGCCCGGCGGAGCGCACCCGTCCTACGCGCTCGGCTACTCGGCCCGCGACAATCACTTCTACGTGGCCTGGGACGAGATCAGCCGGGACCGGGAGCGATTCCTGCGCTGGCTGGACACGGATGTGTTCGGGGTGAGCCCCGGCCTCGCAGGCGCCGGGACCGGCGAGGGAGGATGCGGGGCATGAACGCCACCGGCTCGGCTGCGGCTGCGGCGCCTGCGGCAGCCGCGCAGCCCGCCGCGTACACGGCCGACGAGATGATGACGGCCTGCGCGGCCCGCGCCCTGCCGGACGGCACGGTCTGCTTCGTGGGGATCGGGCTGCCCAGCGCGGCCGCCAACCTGGCCCGTGCCACGCATGCCCCGAATCTCGTCCTCATCTACGAGTCGGGCACCATCGGGGCCAAGCCGGACCGGCTCCCGCTGTCCATCGGCGACGGCATCCTGGCCGAGACCTCGGACGCGGTAGTGAGCGTGCCCGAGATCTTCAACTACTGGCTGCAGCCAGGCCGGATAGGCATCGGGTTCCTCGGTGCGGCGCAGATCGACAAGTTCGGCAACATCAACACGACCGTCATCGGCGAGACCTACGACCGGCCGAAAGTGCGGCTGCCCGGGGCGGGCGGCGCACCTGAGATCGCCGCGTCCTGCCGCGAGGTGATCGTGGTGATGTGGCAGACCCGGCGGTCCTTCGTGCAGCGGGTCGACTTCGTCACGTCCGTTGGCTACGGGAACGGCCCTGGCCAGCGGGAGCGTCTCGGGCTGACCGGGGCGGGACCGCGGAAGGTCATCACCCATCTCGGCGTCCTTGAGCCGGACCCGGCGACCTGCGAGCTCACCCTGACCGGCGTGTATCCCGGTGTCTCCGTCGCTGACGTCAGCGCCCAGACCGGCTGGGACCTGGCTGTCTCCGGCTCCCTCGAAGTGATCGAGCCACCGTCGCCACCCGAACTGACCGCTTTGCGTCGGCTCCAGGCGATCAGCGCAGGCAGCGAAGGAGCATCTTGATGACCACTCAGACACCGCCGGTCCAGGGGTTCACGCTGCCGTCGTACGAGCGGCCACGTGGGCTGCATCCGCCGCTGGACTTCCCGGGGTACCGGGCGACCGCGCTGCGGGCACCGGGGCGGCCACTGGTGCCGCTGCCGCACCGGCTGACCGAGGTCACCGGGCCGCTGCTCGGCGCGGAACGGGTGACGGCCGCGGACGCTGACCTGACCACGCAGCACGCGGGCGAGCCGCTCGGCGAGCGGATCATCGTCACCGGCCGGCTACTCGACAGCGGCGGGCGGCCGGTCGCTGGCACATTGATCGAGATCTGGCAGGCCAACGCGTCGGGCCGCTACGCGCACGGGGTGGACAACCATCCCGCGCCGCTTGACCCGAATTTCTCCGGGGCTGGCCGGTGCATGACCGACTCCGAGGGCAGGTACCGGTTCGTCACCATCAAGCCGGGCGCCTACCCGTGGCACAACCATCCGAACGCCTGGCGGCCGGCGCATATCCATTTCTCGATGCTCGGCCGGGCGTTCCCGCAACGCCTGGTCACCCAGATGTATTTTCCCGGGGATCCGCTGTTCAGCCAGGACCCGATCTTCAACTCGATCCCCGACCCGAAGGCCCGTGAGCGGCTGATCGCCCGGTTCGACCTCGGGCTGACCCAGCCCGACTGGGCCCTGGGTTTCGAGTGGGACATCGTGCTGCGCGGGCCTGCGGCGACCGCGATCGAGTGGGCGGAGGACCACCGGTGACCGCGGGGCTGACGCCATCACAGACGGTGGGACCCTTCCTCGCAATCGCGCTGCCGTGGCCGGACGGCCCGTTCGTGGTTCCCGAAGGCACGCCGGGCGCCATCGGGATCACTGGCCGGCTGCTGGATGGCGCTGGCGAGCCGGTGCCGGACGGCATGATCGAGACCTGGCAGGCGGACCCGGACGGCCGTTTCGACCACCCCGACGATCCGCGCGGCGCGGCGGAGCCGGCCGAGGCGGCATTCCGCGGCTTCGGCCGCTGTACGACCGGGCCGGACGGCGGCTACCACATCGTCACGCTGCGACCGGGCCCGCTGCCCAGTCCCGACGGCGGCACCGAGGCGCCGCACCTGGACGTGTCCGTGTTCGCGCGGGGCATGCTCGACCGGGTGGTGACCCGGATCTACTTCCCCGACGAGCAGGAGGCGAACGCGGCCGACCCGGTGCTGGCGGCGATCGCGGACCCCGACCGCCGGGCCACGCTGATCGCCACGGTGGAAACCGGCGGCCCGCCGGGCGGGTTCCGGTTCGACATCCGGCTGCAGGGCGCGCGGGAGACGGTCTTCTTCGATGTCTGAAGCCGGTACCCCTGGGGCGTGTCCCGTGGATCTTGGCCGTCGCGAGCGGCCGTCCGGAGGGATGGATCGCAAGGCGGAGGAGGAGCCAATAGCGGAGCTATTGGCGACGACGACAACGCCGCGAGGCGCCCTCCGGCGACTGTGCGGCAAACATCGGTGCAGCAGGCTGAAGATCCGCGGGACACGCCCTAGTGGCTTCGCGTCTCAGCGACGCTCTCAATCCAGACCACGCCTAAGAGGAGCATTCACGTGCCGCTAGTTGTACGGAACACCCTTCGAACCGATCTCGCGGTCGTCGACGGCCTGGCCAAGGCAGGGGTGGCGACGGTGCACGAGGCCCAGGGCCGCACGGGGCTGCTCCGAGCGGACATCCGCCCGATCTTCCGGCCGGTGCGCGTCGCCGGCAACGCGCTGACCTGCGAGGTCGCCCCGGGCGACAACTGGTCGATCCACATTGCCGTCGAGCAGGCGCAGCCCGGCGACATCCTCGTGGTCACCCCCACCAGCCCGTGCGATGACGGGTACCTGGGCGAGTTGCTCGCGGAGAGCCTGCGGGCGCACGGCGTCAGGGGGGCCGTTCTCGATGTCGGCACGCGCGACGTCGTGACGTTGACGGAGATGGGCTTCCCGGTCTGGTCGAAGGCGATCTCCGCCAAGGGGACGGTGAAGGAGACGCCCGGGAACGTCCAGACGCCCATCGTCTGCGCTGGCGTCTATATCCGGCCCGGTGATGTGATCGTCGCCGACGACGACGGAGTCGTGGCCGTGCCGCGTGAGCAGGCCGCGGCGGTGCTCGAGGCGGCCCAGGCCCGCGAGGCCAACGAGGCGGACAAGCGGACCCGGCTGGCGGCCGGCGAACTCGGCCTCGACCTCTACGACATGCGCGGCCGGCTCACCGACAAGGGACTGCGCTACGTCGACTACGCGGATGCGGGAGACACAGCATGAGCGAGCCGCCGGGGCGCGGTGCCGCCTGGACTGAGGAGCGAGGAACGAGCGACGAGGGAAGGCGGCGCCTTAAAGCGCCCGTAGGCGAGCGGGAGACACAGCGTGAGCGAGCCGCCGGGGCGCGGCGATGCCTGGACTGAGGAGCGAGGAACGAGCGACGAGGGAAGGCGGCGCCTCAAAGCGCCCCGTAGGCGAGCGGGAGACACAGTGACCCAGACCGCCATCTCCTGCGCCGTCATGCGTGGCGGGACGTCCAAGGGCCTGATGTTCCTGGCCGATGACCTGCCCGGCGACCGTGCGACGCGCGACGCGGTGCTGCTCGCCGCCATGGGATCACCAGACGAACGGCAGATCGACGGCATGGGAGGCAGTCACCCCCTGACGTCGAAGGTCGCCGTGGTGAGTTTGTCGCCCCGCGACAACGCGGACGTCGAGTACTTGTTCCTCCAGGTCTGGCCAGATCGGGCGGAGGTCTCCGACAGTCAGAACTGTGGCAACATGCTTGCCGCCGTCGGACCATTCGCGATCGAGCAGGGCCTCGTGGCGGCGGGTGACCCGGTGACGCCCGTCCGCATCTGGATGCGCAACACCCAGACCCTCGCCACGGCGCTGGTCCAGACGCCGGGTGGGCGCGTCCGCTACGACGGACCCGCGCGCATCGACGGCGTGCCCGGCACCCACGCACCCATCCCTATCGAGTTCGCTGACGTCGCCGGATCCTCGTGCGGCGCGCTGCTCCCCACCGGGAACGTGACGGACGTCGTCGAAGGAACGCAGGTGACCTGCATCGACAACGGCATGCCGGTCGTATGCATCGCGGCGTCCGAGTTCGGGCTGTCCGGGCACGAGTCACCAGCGGAGCTCGAAGGCGACGCCGACCTGATCCGGCGGGTCGAGGCGATCCGGCTGGCCGCCGGGCCGTTGATGAATCTCGGGGATGTCACGGACGCGACGGTGCCGAAGATGAGCCTGCTGTCGCCCCCGGCGCACGGCGGCACTGTCTCGACCCGGACGTTCATCCCGCACCGCGTGCACGAGGCGATCGGGGTCCTGGGCGCGGTGTCCGTCGCCACGGCGTGCCTGCTGACTGGATCAGTGGCGCACGCGGTCGCGGTCATCCCGCAGAAGACCGAGGGCTCAACCGAGATCGTGGTCGAGCACCCCACTGGTTTCTTCACCGTCACCATAGAGGTGGCGCTATCGCCCGGGGGGGCGACCCCCCGGAACCCCCCGGGAGTGTCCGACGGCACGGTCACCGTGACCAGGTCGGCGCTGCTGCGTACCGCCCGCCTGCTCATGCGCGGCGAGGTCTTCGTGCCATCGTCGGTGTGGAACCAGGGAGCTTCGCTGTGATCATCGACTGCCACGGGCACTACACGACCGCTCCCGGGCCGCACCACGACTGGCGCCAAAGCCAGCTCACGGCGTTCCGAGAGGGCCGCCCGACACCGGATTACCCAGCCATCTCCGACGACGAGATCCGCGAGTCGGTGGAGCAGAACCAACTCCGGCTGCTCCGCGAGCGCGGCGCCGACATGACGATCTTCTCGCCGCGGGCGTCCGCCATGGCCCACCACGAGGGCGACGAGCGGGTCAGCGGTGAGTGGGCGCGAGCGTGCAACAACCTCATCGCGCGCGTCGTCGAGCTGTTCCCGGCGACGTTCATCGGCGTCTGCCAGCTGCCGCAGTCACCCGGTGCCGACCTGAAGTCGTCCGTCGTCGAGCTCGAACGCTGTGTCACCGAGCTCGGGTTCGTCGGCTGCAACCTCAACCCGGACCCGAGCGGGGGGAGGTGGACCGCCCCGCCGCTCACCGACCGGTACTGGTACCCCATCTTCGAGAAGATGGTTGAGCTCGACGTGCCCGCCATGGTGCACGTGTCGAGTAGCTGCAACCCCGTCTTTCACGCGACAGGTGCGCACTACATCAACGCCGACACCACGGCGTTCATGCAGTTCATCCAAGGCGACCTGTTCGCCGACTTCCCGGACCTGCGGCTGGTGATCCCGCACGGCGGCGGTGCCGTCCCGTACCACTGGGGCCGTTACCGCGGGCTCGCCGACATGCTGAAGAAGCCGCCGCTGAGCGAGCACGTCATGAAGAACGTGTTCTTCGACACCTGCGTCTACCATCAGCCCGGCATCGATCTGCTTTTCGAGGTCATCGACGTCGGCAACATCCTGTTCGGGTCCGAGATGGTGGGCGCCGTCCGGGGCGTCGACCCCGAGACCGGCCACTACTTCGACGACACGAAGCGGTACGTGGACGCGCTCGGCCTGGCCGAGGCCGACGCCGAGAGGGTCTACTCGGGCAACGCCCGGCGGGTGTACCCGCGTCTCGCCAAGGCCCTGCGCGCACGAGGACTGTAGGCCATGTCCTGCCGATCTTCAGCCTGCTGC
>DASWFT010000628.1:0-6322 GCA_036394075.1 Streptosporangiaceae bacterium | reverse complement strand
CGGGATGACCGCCAAAGGCGCCGGCCGGGCGAAGCGGGGCAAGGCCGGGCTGAACCGGGCGATCCTCGATGTCGCGCCCGGTGAGCTGCGCCGCCAGCTGGCCTACAAGACCCGATGGTCCGGGTCCAGGCTGCTGGTCGCTGACCGGTGGTATCCGTCGTCGAAGACATGCTCGGCCTGCGGGGCAGTGAAAACCAAACTGCCCCTGGCCGAGCGCACCTACAACTGCGAGCAATGTGGCCTGGTCATCGACCGGGACCACAACGCGAGCATCAACCTGGCCGCTCTCGCGGCCAGGACAGGTACCGCCAGTGGGGCGGGAACCGGCCAGAGCGATCTGGCTACCGGACGGGGAGAGGACAAGTCCATGCCCACGGGCAGGTGGTCCTCGCAGAACCGTCAAGACAGCACCGCACCCGCGGGTCAGACTGCCACCGCCGCCGAGCAATCGACGGCAGCATGAGCGTGCAAATACCGCACACTCACCTGCAACGGTAGACGATCGTCTTGGGTCTCTATTCTATTGCGTCGGTCACGACATTCCTCGCGCCGGTCACGACTCAGCGCAGAGCTTGCCGAGCTCGCTGAGTCGTGACCGGCGGCATCCGGTAGCTGGGCCCGGACACCGACAGCGCCGCCACGCATACGCCGCGGGCGTCGAAGACGGGGGCGGCGACGGCGACCAGCCCGTCCTCGAGCTCCGCCACCGCCGTCGCGTAGCCGTCCCTGCGGACCGCCGCCAACTCCTGGTTCAGCGCGTCGCTGGTGGTGATGGTGTGCTCGGTGTACCGCTCCAGGTGCCGTGGGGCGGGGATCGCGCCGTAGGCGAGCAGGACCTTGCCGTTGGCCACCGCGTGCGGCTTCGTGCGCCGGCCGATCCAGCCGCCCGAGCAGCTGAGGATATAGGTGCTCGGCACCTCGGCCACGTTCAGAATGTCGAGGCCGGACGGCACGGCAAGGTTGATCGTCTCGCCGGTCTGCTGGGACAGCTTCTCCATGGCCGGCTGCATGGCGGCGACAATGTCGGCGCTCCGCAGCGCGAGGGTGCCCAGCCGGATGATCTCCACGCCCAGGCGATATCGTTTGCCGGAGCGGGCGAGGAATCCGGTCCGCTCCAGCGTCGCCGCGAGGCGCGATGCGGTCGACTTGTGGACGCCGAGCGATCGGGCGATCTCCGTGACGCCGAGTTCGACCCGGCCGTCCTCGAAGCTCCCGAGCAGGGCGAGCACCCGCTCAGCCGACTGATAGGTTGCGCCGGCCGCAACCTCGCTCTCGGGCATGCAACAAGAATGTCCACGGGCCCTTCCCCCGTCAACCGCACCCCGCAGGCCTCCCCCTCTCCCCGCCCGGCCTGGTTATCTTGTCCTGCACCCGGCCGGGAGTTGGTCCCATGCCAGTGCGCGCGTTTTCCCGCCCGAAGCTAGGGGCCGCAGGCGCTGGCACGGGGTTCAGGGGAGGCTGGGCTGGGCGCGCTGGATTTCGTCGCGTGGGGCGTCATGCAGCGTGTCGGCCGGTCGGCTGGTGAGGGTCTGGCTAGACCCGTCCAGGATGGCGATAGCCGTTCGCTGGTATGCGGCGATCAGGTTCAGGTCGCAGGCGTGGTCGTCGCACTTCTGGGCGCTGGCTGTGCAGTCGGGGCAGGGGGCAGCGGCGCGAGCTCGCCGGTAGGCGATCGCATCTTCGAGCGCTTGCAGCTGCTGGAACCAGTCCCGCTCGACGCGCCCGGTGCGTGTGGCGCGCCCGGCGGTGTGCGGATGGCTGGGGATGGTGTCTGGCATGGGTCAGTGCTTCGCTGGGATGGCTGGCTGGTGGCGCGGGGCGATTCTGCGGGCAGCGCCGACTGGATCGCGGGCGTCGTGAACGGCATAGACGGGCCTGCTGGCGTGCAGCCGGCGGACGGGCCACCAGTACAAGCCACCGTGGTAGCCGATGACAGGGCCATGGGCGGGATGCAGCTTCCCGGTGTAACGGGTTAACGTCATGCCGGTGGTGGCGATGCCGTATGCGGTCAGGGCGTCGCGCAGGCCGGTAAGTGCCTGGCTGGTCGCCTCTGGCCCCCGGGTGGGGTCGCTGGCCGGCGCGGTGACGTTGCCCCGGCTGGCGGAGTGCGGCGGGTCGGCCGAGGGCACGTCGAACCTGGCCCACACGATCCAGCCGGTTAACGGGTCACCGTCAATGCCCCAGGCGGAGGCGAGTTCACCGACGATGTCGAGGCCGTGCGGGCGGCCGTCGCTGTGTGCGCGTTTGTCCCACGGGCCGTCGCCGTCTTCCACCTCGACCCACAGGTAGTCGCCCTGATGGATTTCGGCGCGGACGGTGAATGTGCCGTCGGCCTTCCTGGAGTGGCTGTGCAGCACCGCGTTGGTGGCTAATTCCGAGATGCAGATGATGGCGTCATCGGCTGCGGTGCAGCCTTCCAGGGCGGCGCGCAGGAACGCGCGGGCCTCGCGGACCTGATCGGCGCGGGCCTGGAACACGCGGGACCAGGAGAGTGTCAGGGCGGTTGCTGCGGTCATCGCTTGTCCTCCCCTGAGGCCGCGTTCTGGTACTGGGCTGAGTCCGGGCCTGGCATCTTCAGTGAAGTGTGGCATTGGCCGAATTCATTTGCAACATGTCATCTGCCACGTTGTGCTGGCAGCCGGAACGATCATCCTGCAGACTCGGCGTCATGGCTTCGCATGTCCCGAACGTCCGCAGCCGCCGGCTGGCCGCTGAGTTGCGGCGTTCCCGCGATGAGGCCGGGCTGACCTGGGAGGCGGTGGCCGACCGGATGGGCTGGTCAACCTCGAAGGTCTACCGGATCGAGGGCGACAAGGTAAGCGTGCTCCTGCGCGACGTGCAGCGGCTGCTTGACCTGTACGCGGTGACGGGCGCGCACCGGGACGCGGTTCTTGAGCTGGCCAGGCAGGCCCGCCGCAAGGACTGGTGGCACCAGTACAGTGGCGCGATCCCCGGCTGGTTCCAGTTCTACGTGGGCCTTGAGGCCGAGGCCGCCACGTTACGGGGCTATGAGACCGAGTTCGTGCCCGGCGTGATGCAGACCGAGGAGTACGCCCGCGCGATCATGTCAACCGCGCCGGAGCCCGACGGCGAGGAGGCCGAGCGGCAGATCGCGGTGCGGATGGAACGGCAGAAGCGGCTCACCGGAGACAACCCGCTGACGCTGTGGGTCGTGCTCAACGAGGCCGTCATACGGCGCCTGGTCGGCGGGCCGCAGGTCATGCGCGGCCAGCTGGCGCACCTGGCCGAGCTGGCCGGGCTGAGGAACGTCACGGTGCAGGTGCTCACCTACGCGGCGGGCGCTCACCCTGCCATGCACGGCGCGTTCACGATCATGGAGTTCCCCGAGGAAGCGCACCCGGATGTCGTGTACCTGGAAGCGCAGACCGGAGCCCTGTACCTGGAGATGACGGCAGATATTCGCCGGTATAGCCTGGTGTTTGACTACCTGCGGGCTCAGGCGCTCGCCCCCGCAGCGTCCCAGGCCCTGATCGCCCAGGTAGCGAAGGAACTGTCATGACCAATGAAAACAGCCCCTGCGTTCCAGACGCAGGCCCCACAGGCCCGGTGTGGCGCAAGAGCAGCTACAGCGGAAACAACGGGGGCCAGTGCGTCGAAGTAGCCCTGCACGACGGCAACGGCGCGTCCTTGTGCCTACTGCGCGACTCAAAGGACCGGGAAGGGCCAATCCTCGCCTTCGCCCCTGCTGAATGGCGCGCGTTCACTGCCGGGATCAAGGCGGGCGAGTTCGACCTGTCCTGAAGTCGGCTGTCGAGTCCGCCAGGCTGAGGGGCATGGCGGTGTCTGTGGTGCCCCCCTTTTGTTGTGCCTGCGTGTGGCTGTTGGGCTGTCCATTCGATGATCAGGGCCCAGGCGTGCGAGAGCACGTGAAGCCGGTCGGTTTCATCTTCGGGAAGGTGGCTGAGCTCTGCATCAGTGACTTCGATGACATCGACTTGCACCATGCCTGCTGATGTAGGAATCCAAACACCGGCCGGGCCGGCTTGTGTTACGCCGTCATGTTGCAGAAGCACATCGAGTTGAGCCGCTTCTCCGGCAACCCGACGGTTGGCGGTGTCAAGGTCACTAGTGGCTCGGTACGCGGTGCCCAGCCGGCAGAGAACAGCGAGGCCGCCGATGACGATAGCCTTGCGCCCGGTTCTGGCTTCAAGCTCGGGAATGGCCTGGACGATAGCCAGCATGGATCTTCCAGCCAAGTCCACGGCTGGGATCTTGGCTACGTCGTCAGGCGGGCTATCGCCTGTCACCACACTCGACGCCATGGTCGCGGAGGTTGCCAGCCTTCGAGAATCTCGCGGCCACGTCCAGGATCACGTGCCAAATCGAGGGCCACGAACAGCGGATGCGCCAGTGGCCACGGCTCATTGGTGAATGCCCACGCCTTAGCCTGCTGGCCGGAAGGATCAATTCTCTGCTCGCAGACCGCGGAGACCGGCGCGACGCGGACGCTGGCCCGCCGGTGATCAGCGTCGACCGCCATACCCAGGAGTCGCGTAGCGCGCCGTAGTATTGCCGGGGTGGGGACGTAGAACTCGGGCGGATAGTCTGATCTTGCCGCAACCGGGGCGCCATAGAAAGCTGCGGCTAGCGTGCCGGTGAGCGCCCAGCCCGGCTGTGCCTCGACATCATCGAACCCGAGCTGCAACGCGGCATTTACCGACCCCGCTCCCGGTCGTGGCAGATCCGCAAGCGGAACGTCGCGGGGCCGCCAAGCGCTGACCGTTTCCCAGAACAGATCCGGGAGAACAGCAACGCCGTCTGACCCCACGAGACCCTGGCTGCGAAAGGCGTGCAACACCTCAGAAACCGTACTAGGCGACCGGGCGAGCCTTCGCGCGAGATCCCGGACGCCATGCCGGATGTCTGGTTCCAGGAGAAGCGCGCAGGCTACCTCCAGGCCAGCCGAACCAGAGAAAGCATCCCTACGATCAGCCCGGCCCTTCACCGGCGGTACGTCGGCATCGACGAACACTCCGTGGCCAGCCAGGTGCAAGTGCCCACGCAAGTCCAGCCAACCCCACCCGTGGCTGCGCAGCTCCGCGCGAACCGCCTCAGGGATCCTGTCGGCGACGAGAACGTACAGCGCGTCTGGATGTCCTTTTCGTTCTCCGTCCGCGACAAGGCGGGACACCTGCGCCGGACTAGGTGTCGATATGCGCTTAAGCTCCACAAGAACGTGACGTCCGTCAGTATCAATCAAAACCGCGTCAGGCTCGTCTGGCTGGCGACCTTCCACAACGGGCAGACCAAGATTTTCTATCAGCTCAGCGAAGATCTCCGCGGTCTCCAACTCTTCCAGGGCCACAAGCACGAGAGTAACTGCTGCCAGTGTTCGGTGTTCGGTGTTCGGTGTTCGGTACACCCCGAACGACGTACAGGACGCACGAGTCCATCTCAGGGCGGAACATCGTTGGCTCGTTGGTGGTGGTCGCCGGGATAGGGTCCTCCTGTCCGGCTATGCGCTATCTGGCACGGTGCTGCTGACTCGCGATCTGCGGTCGCGTAAGAACCTGCCCCCCGATGTGGCCGCGAACGTTCCGTGATCATGGAATCCGGCCGTGGCAGGCTCGCTCGCGCTATTGTGCCGACTAGGCATTGTTGTGCCGCGGTGCCCGATCTGTCCGGGCGCTGCCGAGGACGAGAGCAGGCGCCGATGACCGAAACCGGCGAGTCCGGGACCGCCGCAGTGTCGCCGGACGATCCACTCCCCGAGGCTCTCATGCTGGCCCGTGGCGCCGCGGCCGCCGGGCTGGGCCTCAAGCTTCTGGGCGGGCTGGCTATCCGCGTGCTCTGCCCGGAGTTCCCGCCGCGGCTGCGGGCCGGCCAGGACATGGACTTCGCCTGCCTGACCAAAGAGCGCAAGAAGGTGGCGGCCTGGCTCGCGGACAACGGCTGTGAGCCGGACCGCCGGTTCAACAACCTCAACGGTGAGCGGCAGATGTACTTCAACGCCCCCTCAGGCCGGCCGGTCGACGTGATGGTCGATCAGCTGACCATGTGCCACACGCTCGACTTCCGGCCCGGGTTTGGCCGACTGCCGCTGACCGTTGACGCGGTCGATCTGCTGCTGTCGAAACTTCAGATCATTGAGCTGAACGCAAAGGACGTCCGCGACACCCTCCATCTCCTGTCCGGCGTGCCAGTGGGCGGGGGCGCCGCAGCGTCGATTGACGAGGCGCGCTTCGGCAAGGTGCTGGGCACGGACTGGGGCTGGTGGCGGACCGTCACCGGCAACCTGGCCAAACTGCCGGCGCTGCTCGCGGAAACCCCCGGGCTGGCCCCGCCGGCGGCGCCGTTCGAC
>DASWFT010000627.1:0-8797 GCA_036394075.1 Streptosporangiaceae bacterium | reverse complement strand
TGCCGTTGGCCACGGCCGAGGCCAGCAGCAGGGTCAGTTCGCGCATCGCAGGCTCGTGCCCCACCACTTGCAGGGTTTCCACCTCGTCCGGGGTCTCCCTGATGAGGTCCAGTAGCTCCGCAGTGCCCGCCCCGTACACTCGCGGCTCGAAACGGACTGACGGAGACGCGCCAAGTTCGGCCGCCGCCAGCTGCCAGGTCTCCCGAGTGCGCCGGGATGTCGAGCACACGACAAGGTCGGGCAGGTACCCGGCCTGGCGCAGCCACCGACCGGCCCGGGGAGCGTCCCGCTGGCCCCGCTTGCCCAGCGGGCGCTCAATATCCGGCACGTCCGGCCAGGCCGACTTGGCGTGCCGCAATAGCACCAGCCGCCTGCTGGGATCACCCGTCATGAGGACAGGTTCTCAGAACCGGCCGCTCGGCAGGCACAGCAACCACGGCAAAACGCATCAACCGTCGTTGGGACGACGGCAAAACGCATCAACCGTCGTTGGCGACGTACTCAAGGCCCGGTGCCTGGGTCTCGAGCGCTGGGACCGCGTGGGCCGGGGCGCTCCCGGCCGGCACCCGCCGCCTGGGCAGGGCCAGGCCGGCGACGGCCCCGGCGAGGGACAGGCCGGCGGAGACGCCGATGGCGGGCGCGAACCCGTGACTGAATGCATGGCCGGAGGCGTAGCTGCCGGCCGCCGCGAAGACCGCGACGAGGATCGCGACTCCGAACGCGCCGCCGAGCTGGCGCATCGTACTGAAGGCGCCGGACGCCTTGCCGATGTCGCCTTGCTCGACCGAACTCACGACGGCTTTCGTGACCGCGGGTATCGCGATAGCGAAGCCGCAGCCGGAGATGACCATCGGCGCGATCATCGTCGCGTAGGCGACGCCGGGCGTGGCGATGAGCGCGATCCAGGCCATCCCGGCCGTCTGCAGGAGCAGGCCGGTGATGATCAGCGGACGTTCGCCGATCCGGTCGGCCAGTGCCCCGGCCCGGGGGGCGATCAGGAACGGGGCGATGCCCCACGGCAGCAGCCGCAGCCCGGCATCGAGTGGTCCCTGGCCGAGCGTGATCTGCTGAAACTGCGCCATGAAGAACAGAGCCCCGGTCAACGATGCGTTAAGGAAGAAAATCGCGGCATTGCCCGCGGAGAAAGCGCGCGAGCGGAACAGCCGCATCGGCAGCATCGGCGCACGGGCGCGCATCTCCCATGCGACGAACGCCACTGCCAGCAGTGCCCCGGCCACGAGTGCCCCGACGACCTCGGGACTGCCCCAGCCGGCTGAGTTCGCGCGCACGAGCCCCCACACGAGCCCGAGCGCAGCGCAGGTGCCGAGCCCGAGGCCGGGGAAATCCAGTACGCTGCGCGGCCCATAGCTCTCCCGGATGCGGCCAAAGACCAGCGGAATGGCGACCGCGCCAACCGGGACGTTGAGCCAGAAGATCCACGGCCAGGCGATCCCTTGCGTGATGGCGCCCCCCAGCACCGGGCCGACCAGCGCCGCCAGCCCGGTCACGCCGCCGAAAATGCCCATGGCCCAGCCCCGGCGCTGCGGCGGGAAGGCCGCGTTCAGCAGGGCCAGGGCGAGCGGCATGACCATCGCCGCGCCCGCGCCCTGGACGGCGCGCGCCGCGATCAGCCAGCTGACACTGGGGGCCAGCGCGCACGCCGCCGACGCCGCCGCGAACAGCCCCAGTCCGGCGGAGAACAGGCGCCGCCGCCCGAAGCGGTCGCCCAGGGCTGAGGCAGTCATCAGCAGCACCGCGAAGCTCAGGGTGTAGGCGTTGACCGTCCACTCCAGTTGCTCGATCGAGGCACCGAGGTCACGCCGGATGGTGCTCAGCGCGGTCGCGACGACCAGCGCGTCGAGCACCACCATGAACGACGCCACCGAGGCCAGCGCGAGGGTCCACCCTTGCGCGGAACTCGGAGCGATCTGCCTGCCCTTGGTAGCCACGTGTCCTCCGGTTCGCCGTTCTCGCGGTAGTTACTGATTGAGACACCGTGGGCGGCAAGAACTGACCGGTGACTTTCTGCCGCGGACGGTGTCCTTATCAGCAGTAGCTGAAGAAGGAAGAAGAGGCGATGCGAGGATGCCGTGGTGACCGAGACAGCGCTCGCCCGGGCCCGGGCCGGGGACGGGGAGGCGTTCCGCCAGCTCACCGACCCCTACCGGCGCGAGCTCCAACTGCACTGCTACCGGATCCTCGGCTCCGTGCAGGACGCGGAAGACGTGCTCCAGGAGACCCTGCTCGCGGCCTGGCGCGGGCTTGAACGGTTCGAGGAGCGAGCCTCAATGCGGGCCTGGCTGTACCGGATCGCGACCAACCGTTGCCTGAACGCGCTGCGCGACACCGGGCGCCGACCGCATCAGCTGGGCCGACCCCTTGCATTCGAGGCGCCCGAGCCCACCCGCCGGGCCGAGCCAACATGGTTCGAGCCCTACCCGGACGCCCTGCTCGAGGACCTCCCTGACACCTCGCCCGGGCCGGAGGCCCGCTACGAGACCAGGGAGGCGCTGGCGCTGGCCTTCGTGGCCGGGCTCCAGCGCCTGCCGCCCCGGCAGCGCGCGGTGCTCGTGCTGCGCGACGTGCTCGGCTTCCGCGCGGCTGAGGCGGCCGACATGCTCGACAGCAGCGAGGTCTCGGTGAACAGCGCCCTCCAGCGGGCGCGCGCGGCACTGGACAGCCAATTTCCCGACCGCGACCGCGACCGCGCGCCGCTGCCGCGCTCGCCGGGCGAGCGCGAACTCGTCGGGCGCTTCGTGGAGGCGTTCGAGAGCGCCGACATCGACCGGCTCGTCGCGCTGCTGACCGATGACGCCTGGCTGACCATGCCGCCCGAGCCGCTGGAGTACCAGGGCCACGCGGCGATCACCAGGTTCTACCTGACCCGCAGCTGGTGGGGCGTTCACGAGGCCCGGCTCGTGCCCACGCGCGCGAACGGTCAGCCCGCGTTCGGCTACTACCTCCGGGATCCCATGACGCCGATCTGGCACGCCCACGGACTGGTCGTGCTCACCCTCGAAGGTGACCAGATCTCAGCCATCACCCGCTTCGGCGACAACGGGGTCTTCCCCCACTTCGGCCTGCCCCGGACTCTGCGCGAGTAGCAGGTTTCCCTGCCGCAGCACCAGAACCACCAGTCGTTGGCGGCCCGCAGCCGCCCGGCCCACCGGGGCGGGGGAGACTGGCAGTGTGACCCGCTGGGTGCTGCACGTCGACCTCGACCAGTTCATCGCTGCTGTCGAGGTGCTGCGCCGCCCCGAGTTGCGCGGGCGTCCGATCGTGGTCGGCGGCGACGGTGACCCGACCAAGCGCGGGGTGGTCAGCACCGCGTCCTACGAGGCCCGCGCCTACGGCGTACACTCCGGGCTCGCACTGCGAACGGCGGCGCGGCGCTGCCCTGAGGCCGTCTTCCTGCCGGTCGACCGGGAGGTGTACGAGACCGTATCCGCCGAGGTCATGGACACGCTGAGGGAGTTTGACGCCGTGGTGGAGGTACTCGGCTGGGATGAGGCATTCCTCGCCGTGGATACCGACGACCCGGAAGCGGTCGCCCGCGAGATCGCCGAGCGCGTGCGCGCCGCCACCGACCTGGACTGCACGGTCGGGATAGGGCAGAACAAGCTGCAGGCCAAGCTGGCTACCGGCTTCGGCAAGCCGGCCGGCGTCTTCCGGCTTACCTACCAAACGTGGTTCGAGGTGCTCGGCGACCGGCCCACCGACGCGTTGTGGGGCATCGGGGTGAAGACCGCGAAACGGCTCGCCGGGCTGGGCATCGCCACGGTCGGGGATCTCGCGACTGCGGATCCGGACCACCTGGCTGGGCACTTCGGCCCGACGATCGGGCCCTGGCTGGTCCTGATCGCCCGCGGCCACGGCAGCTCGGAGGTGGACGACACGCCCTACCTGGTCCGTTCCCGTGGCCGGGAGACCACCTTCCAGCAGAACATCAGCGACTGGGCCGAGGTCCGCCGCGAGGTGGTCCGGCTGGCCCGGCAGGTCGCGGACGACGTCGCCGCCGAGCAGCGCCCGGCTGTCCGCGTGGTGGTGAAGGTGCGGTACGCGCCGTTCATCACCCACACACACGGTCAGCAGCTGGCCGCGCCTGGCTCTGAGCCAGCGGTGATCGAGCAGGCCGCCCTGACGGCCCTCGACCGGTTCGCGCCGGCGAATGGAGGCTCAGGGCGCCCGATACGGCTGCTGGGAGTGCGCGCGGAGTTCCCCAGCTGACCGGGCACGGGAGAGTAAGTCCCTGACTCCCGCACCTGGAACGAACCTGACGGGACAGCCCGGCCTGTGCCGCCCAGCTCGGCGGCCTGGCGCCGCATTTGGGCCACGTCCTGTCCCAAGCACTCACATCAACTGGTCTGGCAACGCGCGTTGCCAGACCAGAGTGTCAGAGCCGGAACGCATGCTGCCTATATGGCCAAGCGATCATCCCGCCGCATGCGCACGCCGAGCTGGACGCCGCGACGCACTGGGACTCAAGCTCACCGTCACCCTCGCTCCAGAGCAACGCCGTTCGGCCTGAGCCTCGCTCCTCAGCGCAGGTGCCATACGGTGGTGCGCTTCATGTCGGTGTCTTCCATGACCCGGGAGACCGGGACGTCGTAGCTGGCGACCGCCTCGAAGCGGTCGCGCGGCAGGTAGGCCCGGCCCGGGTCACCGACCAGCACAACGGCGCCGGACGCCCGGGCGCGCTCCAGGTAGGGCAGGAGACGCTCGGCCATCGGCCGCTCGTAGAACGCGTCGCCCGCGAGCACCAGGTCGGTCCCCGAGGCATTGCCATCCAGGACGTCGCCCACCGTGGCTTGGAGGGTGACGCCGTTGGCCGCGCAGTTGAGCTCGATGGCGGTGAGCGCAAGCGGGTCGGTCTCGCTCGCCGTGACGGCGGCCGCACCGGCCTTCGCCGCGGCGATCGCCACCAGGCCCGAGCCCGCCGCGAGGTCGAGGACGGTCCGGCCGGCCGCGTACTCGGGATGATCCAGCAGATAGCGCGCGAGGGCCTGCCCGCCTGCCCAGGGGAAGGCCCAGAACGGCGGCGGCAGCTCCGCGTGGCTGGCGTTCTGCTCGGTCTTCTCCCACAACTCGAACACGTCGCGGGCCAAGAGCAGCGTGATCTCCGGCACCAGCGGCGGCGCGGCGAAGCGGGTGCTGCCCCGGATGAACGCGGCGCGCGTATTCAGCGGGGTCCGATATCTCATAGGTGAGATCACGTTAACGCGATACTGGACTGAAGCACGGTGGCGAGGGAGGGCAGGTGGCCGGGTTGGGTGCCCGAGATGACAGCGCGGGACCAGTGGCGCGCGAGGTCCCGGAGGCTGGCCGAGCCGCCGGTCCGCGCGCCGACCCACTGCCCGGCCACGTCCGGGTCGCCATCATCGGCGCGGGGTTCGGCGGACTTGGCGCGGGGATCCGGCTCCGGAATGCCGGCCTGACCGACTTCGTCATTCTGGAACGGGCCGCCTCCGTCGGCGGCACCTGGCGCGACAACACCTACCCAGGCTGCACCTGCGACGTCCCTTCTCACCTCTACTCGTACATGCGCGCCCTGCGCGGCACGACCATCGCCGGGTTTCCCAACCTGTGCCTGGTGATCGGGCCGAACACGGGTCTCGGGCACAACTCGATGATCCACATCATCGAGTCCCAGCTCGACTACATCCTTGACTACGTCACAACTCTCGACCGGCTGGGCGCCGCGGCGCTCGACGCCCGGCCGGACGCGCAGGAGCGGTGGTCGACCGGCATCGAGCGCCGGATGGCGTCCACGGTCTGGGCGACCGGCGGGTGCGTCAGCTGGTACCTGAACGCCGCTGGGCGGAACCCGACGCTCTGGCCCGGCTCCACGCTACGGTTCCGGCGCGCCACGCGCCGCATCGACCTGACGGAATACACCGTCGTTCCGCGGCCGGACCGCCACAAGGGCGCAGAGTTTGCCTAACGAACAGGCGGGCTGGATCACCACGACCTCCGCATGCGGAACGAGGCAGACCTCCGCCGGCATCAGCGTCAGCCAGCCCCGGCCACGGCCTCCACGCCGGCGATGAACAGGTCGATCCCGAACCGGTAATGGAATTCCGGGTCGTACGCCGTCGTCGCGGTGGCCCGATGCGGGAATCGCGCGACCCCTCAGTGGTCCGCCGCCTGGACGTGCCCGGCTTGGTTGCTTCGGCAGTCGCGCTGTTCTCGCTGACCTATGCCCTGATCGAGGGGCACGACAAAGGCTGGACATCCACCCTGATCCTCGGCGCGTTCGCGCTCGCGGCCGTGTCGGCGACGGCCTTCGGCGTCGTCGAGTCCCGGATCGCCCACCCGATGGTGGAGATGAGCCTGTTCCGGTCCAGGGCCTTCAGCGGCGGCACGATCACCATGATGCTGTGGGCCTTCGGCGTCTTCGGCATCTACTTCTTCACATCGATCTACCTGCAGAACATCCTCGGCTTCTCGCCGACCAAGGCGGGCCTGGCCTTCGTCCCGATGGCGCTGTGCCTGGCGCTGTTCGCGGGGCTCGCCGGGCCCGTCTCCAGGTTCCTGCGGGCACACCAGACGGTCGCGCTCGGCATGGCGATCATGGCGGGCGGACTCTACCTGATCTCTCGCCTCGGCGGTATCGCCGGCCAGGCGCGTAAAAGCGCCGAAGGCACAGCGCAGGGCCGGCGATGCCTGCTCGCGCCCCCCGATCGCAACCCGCGGGCGAGGGACGAGCTGGCCGTCATCGGCCGCCGCTAACGGACGCGCGCGGCCGGTGATATGCCGTGCGTCGTGGCCAGGATCCGCTTGATCGCCGCTGGGCCGCCCCGGCGCACTTCCAGGTGCCGGTCCGCGAGTTCACGCTGAGCGCCCGCGTCCCCGCCAAAGGCACGCGCGCAGACCTCGGGCTCGACGTTGGCCAGGGCCAGCAACGCGCCATCGGCGCCCATGGGCCCGGCCAGCGCCAGATAACCAGACGATCCCACGTAGACCTCGCCCGGGTAGTGAGCCAGTTCGTCGAGCAGCCGGTCCGGGCTGCCCGAGGAGTCCTTGAGCCCGGTGACCGGCAGTGACGCGAGGGCGTCCACAGGGATCTCGGCACTGGACATCCAGGGGTTGTGATAGGCGAGCACCGGGCGGCCGTCCGCCGCCTCATGCACCGCCGCGAAGTAGCCGGCGAGATCCGGGCCGCCAGCCGGGCACCAGGTCAGCACCGCATCGGCGCCCGCCAGCACGGCTGCCCTGGTCAGTGCGGTGGCCTGCCGCGACGAGGGCGCCCCCGTTCCCGCGATCACGGGGACACCGGCGGGCACAGCTGCCCGCACGGCCTCGATCAGCACAGTGCGCTCGGTGTCCGACAGGGTGGCCGCCTCGCCGGTGCTCCCGCACACCAGCACCGCCCTGACGCCGCGCCCGGCCAAGTCAGCGGCCAGCTTGCCGGTAGACCCAGGATCGACGTCGCCGGCCTCGTCGAAGACGGTCACCAGAGCCACGCCGACCCCGCTGAACAGCGCGGTCACCGGCTCGGCCGAACGGCGGTCATCGGCTTCACTCCCTGCAGTCATCGGCTCCGCTCCGTGCTGTCGGCTGCGCTCCGTGGTGTCATCGGTTCCGCTCCGCGCTGTCATTGGCTGCGCTCCGGGCAGTCATCAGCTCCGCCTTGGTGAACTCAATCAGTCCCGCCTTCGCTTCGCGCGAGCCACGAACAGGGTGATCCCAGGCTACGCGGGCCCCCCGTCCCGGACGGAGCGGGCGCGGAGCGTCTACGGTAGTCACGGCGCGGCCGCCGCCCGGCCCGCCAGGAATCGGCCAGGCACAACCGAAGGGCTGGTGGACCGCGATGCCGGTGACTGGGCAGGTGCGGTGGGGAATCGTCGGCACGGCCAACATCGCCCGCAGGTCATTCCTGCCGGGACTGCGCGCGGCCGGCGGCGCGGCCGCCGCCGTGGCCGGCCGGGACCTGGCGCGGGCGCAGGATTACGCCCGCGCCAACGGCATCGAACGGGCCGTCGAGGGTTACCAGCACCTGATCGACGACCCTGACGTGGACGCCCTCTACATCCCGCTGCCCAACGGCCTGCACGCGGAGTGGACCATCCAGGCGCTGCGGGCGGGCAAGCCGACGCTGTGCGAGAAGCCGCTGTGCGGGACGCTGGCCGAGACCGAACGCGTGCTCGCCGTCGCCCGGGAGACTGGCACCCTGCTGTGGGAGGCCTTCGTCTTCCCGTTCCACGCCCAGATGGAGCGCATCCGCGGACTGCTCGCCGAGGGGGCCATCGGCGAACTGCGGGAGATCCAGTCGAACTTCCATTTCCTGCTGGGCCGCCCCGACGACATCAGGATGACCCGGGCCCTCGACGGCGGCGCGGCCAACGATGTCGGGTGCTATCCGGTCCGTCTGGCCCGGGAACTGTTCGGCGACGAGCACGAGTCGGCCTGGGCCACCGCCCGGTGGGGCGGCGACGGCGTCGATGTGGACACGCAGGGCAGCCTGGGCTTCCCCGGCGGCCGCCGCCTGCTCATGTCCTGCGGCTTCGGGCGCAGCCTGGACACGTTCAGCCGGCTGCTGGGAACCGCCGGGCAGATCCATGTCAGCAACGCGTTCCATCCCAGCCCCGAGGACCACTTCGAGGTCTTCACGGACAGCGTGGAGCCCCAGACGTACCATGCCGCCGGAACCGAACCGTCATTCACCGCGGCCATCACGCACATCCAGGCCGTGCTGAGGGGGGAGCAGCCGCCGCGGTCGCTGGCCACCGACACCTCGCTGGGCAACGCCCGGGCGCTGCACGACCTGCTGGAATCCGCCGCCGCGGCCAAGGCGCCG
>DASWFT010000626.1:0-10532 GCA_036394075.1 Streptosporangiaceae bacterium | reverse complement strand
GCTTCCTCGTAGTCGCCCACCTGTGTGGAGAACCAGCCGACCGCGTTGAGAGCCCGGGCCGAGCCGGCGTGATCGCCCTCGGCCTGGAGCAGGGCGAGGGCTTGCTTCGCATGCTCGAGCGCCGCAACGATCCGGCCCTGCCGCTCGGCGGTCATCGCCATGTCGGTGTGTGTGCGCGCTTCGCCGAGCCGGTCACCACGCTGCCGATGCAGATCACAAGCCCGCCGGTAGCAGGCGTGCGCTTCGGTGAAGGCACCGAGCCGCAGGCTCGCCGTCCCCAGGTCACGATAGGCGTGCGCCTGGCCGGCCAGGTCGCCCAGGCGCTGCGCGGCCGCGATCGCGATGTGCTGGCTGGCCGCCATGTCATGCCAGTGACCCTGCCGGTCGAAGAACAGCGCCAGCGTCCACGGGAGCTGCCAGGCATGGGCGTCAAATCCGGCGTCACTGGCCTGGGCTATAGCCGCCAGCAGAACCTGCCGCTCGACATCGAACCAGGCCAGCGCGTCGCTCAGGCATCCGAAGGTCTCGGCGGTGACGCCCGGCTGCGGCGGGTCAAGCGGCACGTCCGGCCGGGCCGGGTTCAGCAGCCGGCTCCCCGCATGCGCCGTATGCAGGTAGTAGTCAAGCACCTGGTGCAGGGCATCGCGGCGCCCTGCGTCACTGTCTATCGCGGTGCACAGATCGGCCGCATAAGCGCGCAGCAGGTCATGGAAGGCATACCGTCCCTGGGCCGGCTCAGAGATCAGGTTCGCGTCCGCAAGCTCAGTGATCAGCGCCCGGGCCCGCGCCGGGGCCAGCCCGGCCAGGCTCGCCGCCGCCGGGACGGTGATGTCCGGGCCCGCGTGCAGGCCCAGCAGCCGGAACAGCCGCGCCGCCGGCTCGCTCAGCTGCTGGCAGGACCAGGAGAAGACGGCAGAGACGCTCACCGCCGGATCCCCGGCGTCCAGCGCGTCCAGCCGCTTCGGCGCGTCGGCAAGCTCGCGGGCCAGGTCGGCGAGCGGGATGCGCAGCCGCGCCGCCGCGCGGGCAGCGGCGATGCTCAGCGCCAGCGGCAGTCTGGAGCACAGCTCGGCCAGCTGCTGCACCGCGCCAGGCTCGGCGCCTGCCCGGCCGCCCAGCCGGGCCGCAAGTAGCTCGCGGGCCTCGGCGGTAGTCAGCACGTCCAGCGGGACCAGCCGGGCACCCTCGGTCGCGGCCAGCCCGGGCATCCGGGCGCGACTGGTCACCACCGCGAGGCACGATGAACTGCCCGGCAGCAGCGGGCGCACCTGGGGGGCATCGCGGGCGTTGTCAAGGACGACAAGCACCCGCTTGCCCGCCAGCAGGCTGCGGTACATGGCGGCTTGCGCGTCGACGCAGTCCGGCATCTGCTCCTCAGTCACCCCGAACGCGCCGAGGAACCACCGCAGCGCATCGGCCGGCGCGACCGGCGTGCCCGACGGGTGAACCCGCGCAAGTTCACGTAGAGCTGGCCGTCGGGGAAGTTCTTCGCCGCCTGATGAGCCCAGTGCACGGCGAGGGCCGTCTTGCCCGCCCCCGCTGTGCCTTCGATCACCGTGACCCGGGCCGATTCGGCGGCGCCTGACGCCTCTCGCAGCCATGTCTCCAGCGCCGCCAGCTCGGCTGCCCGCCCGGTGAAATGCGGCACCCCGGAGGGCAGCTGCCGCGGGACAACGCCGACCGGGACGAGGCTGGCCAGTACCGTGCCGGGAGCGGCCAGGCGGGGATCCCCGTCGAGGATCCAGCTCTGCAGGTCCCGGAGCTCCCGGCCGGGCTCCACCCCGAGCTCGTCCACCAGCATGCGCCTTGTCCGCTGTAGGCGGCCAGCGCCTCGGCCTGCCGCCCGCACCGGTACAGCGCGAGCATGAGCTGGGCGTGGAACCGTTCTCGTAGGGGGTGGTCCCGCGCGAGCTGCGTCAGCTCCCCGACGAGCTCCGCATGCCGGCCCTGGGCGAGTCCGGCATCCATCCGCCACTCGAGCGCCTGCATCCGCAGCGCGTCGAGCGGCGGTACCTCCGCGGCCACGAGCATCTGCGAGGGAACATCGACCAGGGGGTCCCCACGCCACAGGCCCAGCGCCTCGCTCAGCACGTCCCATGTTCCCGAGGCGCCCATCGCCTGATCGCGCGTCGCTTCATGGACCTGGCGGACAGCCTGGCCGGCTTTCATGCACATCGCGGTGAACCGCAGCGCGTCCACCTCGTCGGGCCCCGCGTCGAGTGCGTAGCCCGGATCGCGCGTCAGGATCCGCCGGCCCGCCACCGGTCCCAGAACGTGCCGCAGCCGCTTGACGTAGTTGCGGATGGCCACCCGGGCAGCGTCAGGCGGTGCCCCGTTCCAGACGATCTCGGCCAGCTCGTCGTAGGACACAGCCTGCCCGGCCCGCAGGGCCAGCGCGGCCAGGATCACCCGCTGCTTGGGCGCTGGGACAGGCACTGCCGCGCCCTCGGACCGGACTATTAAAGGGCCCAGGACACCCACGCTGAACACGGTGCCGTCACTTCGATCGGTGTCCATGCTTTCTTCCCGGCGCAGACCCGCGTCCTGCCACCACCCTACTGGCCCGGAGTCAGAGCGTGGGCAGGTAGCGGTCGAGCTCGAACTCGGTGACCTGGTGCCGGTAGTCCCGCCACTCGTTGCGCTTGTTCCGCAGGAAGAAGTCGAAGACATGCTCGCCGAGCGTCTCCGCCACCAGTTCGCTGTCCTGCATCGCGTTGATGGCCTCGTCCAGGCTCTGCGGCAACGGGGCGATGCCCAGCGACCGGCGCTCGGCCGAGGTGAGTGCCCACACGTCGTCCTCAGCGCCGGGCGGCAGCTCGTAGTCCGCTTCGATGCCCTTCAGCCCGGCCGCGAGGATCACCGCGAAGGCCAGGTAGGGGTTGCAGGCCGAATCGACCGACCGGAACTCCACCCGGGTGGCGTTCCCTTTGTCCGGCTTGTACATCGGCACCCGGACCAGGGCGGAGCGGTTGTTGTGACCCCAGCAGATGTAGGAGGGCGCCTCTCCCCCGGCCCCCGCGGTGCTTTCTGTCCCTCCCCAGAGGCGCTTGTACGAGTTGACCCACTGGTTGCAGACCGCAGTGATCTCGGCCGCGTGTTTGAGCAGCCCCGCGATGAACGCGCGGCCGAGCTTGGAGAGCTGGAATTCGGCCCCCGGCTCGTAGAACACGTTGCGGTCGCCCTCGAACAGCGACATGTGCGTGTGCATGCCCGAACCCGGGTGCTCGGTGAACGGCTTGGGCATGAACGAGGCGTAGACCCCCTGCTGGAGCGCCACTTCCTTCATGACCAGACGGAACGACATGATGTTGTCCGCCGTGGTCAGCGCGTCCGCGTAGCGTAGGTCGATCTCCTGCTGGCCGGGGCCGCCCTCGTGATGACTGAACTCCACGGAGATGCCCATGCTCTCCAGCGTCTGGATCGAGACGTGCCGGAAATCGTGGGCGATGCCGTGCGGAGTGTGGTCGAAATAGCCGCCCGAGTCGATCGGCTGCGGCTTCACGCCTGGCGATGGCTTCTCCTTGAGGAGGAAGAACTCCACCTCGGGGTGGGTGTAGAAGGTGAATCCCAGCTCGGCCGCGCGGCCGAGCGCCCGCTTGAGCACATACCGGGGATCGGCGTAAGACGGCGAGCCATCCGGCATCTTGATATCGCAGAACATCCGGCCCACGCCGGATGCCTCGCCGCGCCAGGGCAGCAGCTGGAACGTGGACGCGTCGGGCTTGGCCAGCATGTCAGCCTCGTACACCCGCGCGAAGCCTTCGATCGCGGAACCATCGAAGCCGATGCCCTCCGCGAACGCGCCCTCGAGCTCGGCCGGCGCCACCGCGACCGACTTCAGGTAGCCAAGCACATCCGTGAACCACAACCGGACAAAACGGATGTCCCGCTCCTCCAGCGTGCGGAGCACGAATTCTTCCTGCCGGTCCATGACTGCCCATCCTTGCTGGTCAGCGATTTGATCATGCTGGGATCCGGGCAGCGCGGGTATCGGCCGACCGGGCCTGCCCTGCCGGACAGTCTCTCGCGACGTTGTTACCTGCGCGTTACGAACCCCTGTGCACACCGACGCTACCCCCCAGGCAGGTGCGGTCGGACCCGGCTCGCCCAGATGATCCGCTGCGACCGCTGCGCATAGGCTGATCTGGTGCCAAGGCTCCGAATCGCCCTTGCCCAGACCAATTCCACCGTTGGTGACCTGGACGGCAACTCCGCCCGCGTGGCCGAGTGGACGCTCCGCGCCGCGGAGCAGGGGGCCGCCCTGGTGGTGTTCCCTGAAATGATGCTCACCGGCTACCCGGTGGAAGACCTGGCCCTGCGCACCTCGTTCGTGGACGCCTCGATCGCTGCCCTGGCCGCGACCGCGCAGCGGCTGGCCGCCGACGGGCTTGGCGGCGTCGCGGTGGTCACCGGGTACCTGGGCCGGCGCACCGGGCTGCCACCGCGGGTCGGCCTGCCGGCCGGCGCGCCGCTGGACGCCGCGGCGCTCCTGCACGGCGGCCAGGTGGTGGTCACCACGGCCAAGCACCATCTGCCGAACTACGGCGTGTTCGACGAGTACCGGTACTTCGTGCCCGGCGACCGGCTGCCGGTGGTCCGGCTCCCGTGCCCCGCGCCCGGGTCGCCGGAGGACGCGGTCGACGTGGCCATCGCCATCTGCGAGGACCTCTGGCAGGACGGCGGCCCGGTCGCGGTGACCAGGCAGGCCGGGGCCGGGCTGCTCGTCGTGCCCAACGCCTCTCCCTACGAGCGCGGCAAGGACGACGCGCGCCTTCAGCTGTGCGTCCGCCGGGCCCGCGAGGCCGGAGCCACTCTCGCCTACGTGAACATGATGGGCGGCCAGGACGAGCTGGTCTTCGACGGGGACTCGATCCTCGTCGACACCGCCGGCAGGCTGCTCGCCCGTGGCCCGCAGTTCGAGGAGACGCTGCTGGTCGCCGACCTCGACCTGCCCCCGGCCGACACGGCCCTGGCCCCGGGCGAAACACCGGCCGACGCCCACGACGGGACGACGATCACGATCCACCGGCTCACCCTGCCCGCCCTTGAGCCGCTCCCGGCGGGCCCCGGCCAGGCACCGGGCGTGGCCTGGCCGCGGCTTTCCGACCCCGCGGAGATCTACTCCGCGCTGGTCACCGGCGTCCGGGACTATGTCCGCAAGAACGGGTTCGGCTCGGTCATTCTCGGGCTGTCCGGTGGCATCGACTCGGCGCTGACCGCCACGATCGCGGCCGATGCCATCGGGCCGGACCGGGTGCACGTGGTGCTCATGCCGAGCCGCCACTCCTCGGCGCACTCGGTGACGGACGCCGAGGACCTCGCCAAGCGCCAGGGACTGCACGCGAGGACGGTGCCCATCGACCGGATGGTGGATGCCTACGAGGCAGAACTCGACCTGCGCGGGCTCGCCGCAGAAAACCTGCAGGCACGGATCCGCGGGATGATCCTGATGGCGCTCAGCAATTCTGAGGGACACCTGGTGCTCACTACCGGGAACAAGAGCGAGCTTGCGACGGGGTATTCGACCCTGTACGGCGACTCGGCGGGCGGGTTCGGGCCGATCAAGGACGTGCTCAAGACGGTGGTCTGGGAGCTGGCCAGGTGGCGCAACGGGCAGGCGGTGCGGCGCGTCGAGACCCCGCCGATCCCGGAGAACTCGATCACCAAGCCACCGAGCGCGGAACTGGCCCCCGGGCAGCTCGACAGCGACTCGCTGCCCGACTACGCGGTACTCGACGCCGTGCTCGGCGACTACGTGGAGAAGGACATGGGGGCCGGGGCGCTGGTCGCCGCCGGCCACGACCCGGCCCTGGTGGACCGGGTGATCCAGCTGGTAGACCGGGCCGAGTACAAGCGACGCCAGTACCCGCCCGGCCCGAAGATCACGTCACGGAACTTCGGCCGCGACCGCCGCCTGCCGATCACCAACCGGTGGCGGGAACCACACCCGCCCAGCCGGCCGGGTAGCCAGCCGGCCGGGTAGCCAGCCGCCGCACCGCGAGGCCGACGGTGGTCAGCTCAGCAGGAGGACGGCGTAGCAGACCAGCCAGTGCTCGACCGCGTAGTCGTCGCCGAGCACATGCGGCAGCGCCGCCGCACCGTGCCCAGCCGCGGCGGCCAGCGCCTGCTCCACCCGCGGGTCGCCGGCCGACAGGGCTCCCGCGATTCGCCGCCAGCACCAGGCCCGGCTCGCGTTGAGGCCATGCAGGTGGGCGATCTGCCCGTCGCTGGGGTCCGACACGACAGCGGGCGTGAACAGCGAAGCCGGCCGCCCCCACTCGATTCCTGGCAGGAACATCGACAACCACCCGCCGAACTCGCCTGGGGGCAGGATCCGGGCCATCAGTTCCGCCTCCGTGAGTGCCGGTGACAGGAAGTCGTGTCCCGATGGCTCCCAATCACCGGGGTAGAATTCGTCGCTGCCGAACCACGCTTCCGCCTTCGCGGTGATCGCCTTCAGCAGCGCCGGGTCCCCTGATGCGGCCCGCCGCATGGCGAACGGCAGAGCCCGGGACAGCCCGAACGCACTGTTGGCGTGCACTCCATGCCGGACCGGGTACGTCGCCTTGGCCAGCCAGCCGAGGAAGCAGCCGGTGAGCGTTTCGGCCAGTGAGGCCATTGCGGCGGCCCACTTCCGGCCGTCCTGGTCGTCCCATGTCGCCGTCTCGTGGATCAGGGCGAGCGCCCAGCCCCACCCATAGGGGCGCTCGGCCCGGCCATCCGGGCCGGCGATGAACTCCGCCTCGGCCGCCAGGCCGACGGCGTCGAACTGGGCGCCGAGCGCGGCCCGGATCTCGCTCGCGGGCACCGTGTCGCCGGCCACCCGCAGCAGCCGCACCAGGGCCCAGTGCATTTCGACGCACGAGTGCCAGTCGAAGCTTCCGTAGAAGACCGGGGTGCGGGCCCGGGGGCGGTACGGGAAGCCGCCTGGCCTGGTCATCGTGTGGTAGATGCCAGACGGGAACTCGCGCTTGATGTTGGCCAGCGCCGTCTTCGCGTAGCCGGCCGCTTCGGTGCGCAGCAGTTCGCCCCACTCCTGCGATAGCTCCACGGTTAACCCTCCGGCCAGCAATTGCGGCACGCACTGCCAATGGATTCCCGGTGGCGGGGTCCGGTACGCCTAGAGGTCAACGTGGCCTGCCACGCAGGTGATCGCGGCACCGCCAATCCAGATGGTGTTGTCGGGATCGCGGGAAATGTGCACCCGGCCGGCCCGCCCGAGCACTGTTCCCTGGCTTACCACGTACGGCGCGCTGGCCCGCCCGGTGCCCAGCAGCCATTGAGCGAGCGAGGCGTTCAGGCTCCCCGTCACCGGGTCCTCGGCGGTGGCGCCGTCCTTCGGGAAGAAGGCCCGCACCTCGAACGCTTCCGGCGAGCCTGCCGGGTACGGGCCTGCCACCCCCACGTCGAGATCGACCACGCCGGGCCGCACCGCGAGTACCGCATCGGCGCTGGCCAGCAGCACGGCGACCCACCCGGGCCCGTTGTCCGCCCATTCCAGGTCCACGATCTCGGCCCGCCGGAGGCCAAGCAGCGCGGCGATATGCTCCGCCAGTGACTCATCCACGGGCCCGGAACGCAGCAGCGGAGGCGCTGCGAAGGCCAACCCGTCGGCGGTCCGCCGGACCGGGATCAGCCCCGCCGCGCATTCCTGCACGATGACCTCGGGGCGCTGCGGGGTTCCCCCGGCGGCCAGCCAGGCGTGGCAGGTGCCCAGCGTCGGATGGCCTGCGAAGGGCAGTTCCACGCTCGGCGTGAAGATCCGCACCCGGTAGTCGGCGCCCGCGCTGGACGGCGGGAGCACGAAAGTGGTCTCCGAGAGGTTCATCCAGCGGGCAAACCGCTGCATCTCGCGGTCGGTCAGGCCGGCGCTGTCGAGCACCACGGCCAGCGCGTTACCGAGATACGGCGCGGTGCTGAAGACATCGACCTGGCGGAAGGAACGCTGCACAACAAGCGAGTCTGCCACGCGCGGCAGGCCCGGATAGCGCCACAGGCGGGTTGGAGTTCTCTAGTGACCGGCTGGCCCGCCAGTTCACTTGCTGTCCGGCTGCGGCTGCTCGATGAGCAGCGGGACGAGGCCGGTGCCCGCCGGGACCTGCTGCGCCCAGTTGAACCCGCCCCACGACCAGCCCGCATTGATGTCGTAGCCCAGCGCCGGCTGATTTTCGACGGCGAGGTCGATCAGGACCCCTGAGCTGAAAGACCTGACGGCCGGGGCGTAGAAGTCATCGATGACGGTGCCGGGCGCCACTGGCTGACTGGAGAACATCAGCAAGATTTTCCCCAGCGGCACGACAACCTGCAGGCTGTTGCCATACAGCGGGAAGGCGCAGAAGGGCGCCGCGCCACTGCCGCCACCACCGCCGATGCCGCAGGTGAAGTACGTGCCGGTGGTGTTGAGGACCGAGACGGCACCCACGTGGCCCGCTTCCACCTCACCGAAGCCGCCGGCTTGGACCTGAAGCTGCTGGCCAACCTCGATCGCGTCCGAGAATCCGGCCGTCACCTGCTCGCCGGCCTGGAACGGGGTCGGCGAGGTGTAGGCGTCGTAGCGGTCAGAACAATTGATCTGGGTCATGACGGAGTATGGCGCGCTCATCCACACCAGGGGACGGCCCGCAGGGTCGGAGGCCTGCACGGCTCGGAACACGTAAAGGACGTTGCCGGAGTTGATCAGATCGGTGACCGTCGCGGGCTGCATAGTGATCGTCACCTGGTATTGCTGCGTCATCGGCGCTCCTGGGTGTCGGGCGGCGCGCTGTGTCTCTCGCTCGCCTGCGGGGCGCTTTCGGGCGCCGCCTTCCCTCGTCGCTCGTCCCTCGCTCCTCAGTCCAGGCGACACCGCGCCCCTCCGGCTCGCTGGTGCGCGGGCGGGCGGGGCGCCGCCGATCAAGGTGACCGGCAGCGCCCCTGGGTTACCCGCAGCGAGCGGTGGGGTGGCGCCGCTAGCTGGCGACGAGCGAACGGGGCTGGACCGCCGCGCCCGCTGACCCGGCGGCGGGCTCGATCAGCAGCGGAACGAGGTCAGCGTTCGCCGGGAGCGACTGCGCCCAGCTGAAGCCGCCCCACGACCAGCCCTTGTCGATGTCGTAGGCGACGGCGCGCAGGTTCAGGCTGGTCAGGTCGACCAGCACACCTGGGCCATAGGCCTGCTCGATCACCGTGCCGGTGTTGACCGGCAGCGTGGAGAACATCAGCAGGACCTTCTCGATGGGCGCGATGATGTCGAGGCCGCCGCCGTGCAGCGGGAATGCGCACATCGGGTTGGTCTTGCCGTCGGCGGCCCGTTGTGAGATGCCGCAGGTGAACGGGGTGCTTTGGGTATTGAAGATGGAGATTGCCTGTTTGGCACCGCCGTCCGTGACGTCTCCTTCCCCGGTCGCTGTGACGTTCAGGGTCTGGTCGAGGTCGATGTCAGTGCTGAAGCTGGCCTCGACGCGGCCTTTCGGGATGATGCTGCTGATCGAGGTGTAAGCCTGGTACTGAACCGACCAGATGATCTGGGTGAGCGCGGAGTAGTGCGGGCTGGGCAGGCTGAACCAGACCAGCGGGCGGGCGCCGCCACCCGCCGCGGCCTGCACCGCCTTGAAGCCGTACAGGACATATCCGTCATCGTGCAGCTGGGTCACCGTATCCGAGGACATGGTGATGTCGATCTCGTACTCCGTGGCGCCCACCCGGCCAGCACGAAGGCCGGCCCTGGAGCCGTTGCCGTTGACGCTGACCGCCGCATCAGCCCAGGTGAAGTTCCAGCTGGTGCGCTTGCCCTTGGCCACCTGGATCAGGTTGTTCTCGAATATGGTGTGGTTGACGGTCCCGGTGTAGTCGACCCGCTTGCTGGCGTTGCTGCCCTGCACGCTGCTCACCGTGCCGCCGGACTCGGTCATCGCCTTCGTGATGTCCTGGTTCGACGGAACGCTGGCCTGGTTTTTTTCGATCACCACGAAACTCATGATGTGTGCCTTTCGTTGGACGTACCTGCCGTCGTTGGCTTGCCTGTCCGATCTCGAAGCAGGGCGCGCCCCGGGGGCGAGCGGCTCACGGCGATCGGCATCAGCAGCCCAGGCGGGCCGTCTGACTGCTGCTTTTGCCGCGCGCCCGCCGGGGAGGCAATCGCACCAGGATCATAACGTTTAGTAACGATCTTGTTACTTTCTGTAGTCACAGTTCCGAAGCATCTCCCGGCGTGGGCGGAGGAACAACCCACCTGCGGGCGAATCTCTCGAACTGGTTTCCCCCGGCCGGCGGAGCCGGAGGGAGGAGGACAGATGGCCGCGCGAGGACGGCTCGCCGACCTTCTGGGCAGGTCAGCGGCGGGCACGTACCGGCTTCGTCGCCAGCCCGAAGACAGAGACCGAAGCCTTAACCCAAACGATCACCAAGGCCGGTGATCGATGGGCTGGGGTGCTTCTCAGCCGAGGGCCGGTCGCAGATCCGGGCCGGCGTGCCGTGCGAGACTTGGCCGTATGGCCGCGAATGAACGCCTGATGGCTCAGGCCTCGTCGTTCGGCGCCGCTGCCGCCACCTAC
>DASWFT010000625.1:0-17034 GCA_036394075.1 Streptosporangiaceae bacterium | reverse complement strand
CTTCGACCGCGTCCACACCGGTCAGGTCAGGCTGACCATGACGAGCCCGACACCCGGGACCGGGACGGGTTTCCTGCGGATCGCCGAACTCCAGGTGCTCAGCAACGGGACGAATATCGCTTAGCTTGTGATTTAACCCCGACAAGATCATGTCTTGCCATGGGCACGGCCACCCGCGACGCTTCGGAGTGTTGAGGCTTCGAAGGTGGGGGGTGGCCGTGGGTTCGACTATGCCAGGGCTGGCTGCGGTGGTCGAGGGGGAGGCTGCCGCGCGGCGGCGGCTGATCGTGTTCCGGGCCGGGTTATATGCCTGCCTGCGTCGCCGCGCGGATGCGCTATTCGAACTGGCGGACGCGGTGCTGACGAGGACCGGGCCGGCGGGTTCGCTGGTGGAGCTGTCCGGGGAGAAGGCGTTCCGTCGTGGCCACGGCGCCCTGTACGACGCGCTGGCCTGCGGGGATATCGATGAGGAGGCGCTGGGCGGTCTGCTCGCGCGGTCATGGGAGGTGCCGGACGAGGGACCGCTGAAGATCGCGGTGGATGTCTCGCCGTGGCCCAGGCCGGACGCGGAGACCTCCGAGGGACGCTGCCACGCCTACGCCTCGTGCCGCTGCGACGGCGCACGCAAGACCATTCCCGGCTGGCCGTATTCTTTCGCCGCCGGGCTGGAATGGGGCGCCACCTCGTGGACCGCGCTGCTGGACGCGGTGCGCATCGGCCCTCAGGACAGCGCCAGCACGGTGACCGCCGCCCAGGTCGGGCGGGTCCACCGGCGGCTGGCGGCGGCCGGGCTGCTGGCGGGACGCCCGGCTGCGGTCTTCGTCTTCGACTCCGGCTACGACCTCACCCGCATTGCCTATCTCACCAGCCACGACGGCGTGCCGGCCCAGGTGCTGGGCCGGGTCCGCAGCGACCGGGTCTTCTACGGGCCCGCCCCCCAGCGCGCCTACCACCGCCAGGGCGGGGCTCCGCGGCGGCACGGGGCGCGTTTCGCCCTGGCCAAACCCGCCGGCCTGCCCGTCCCCGACCAGCAAGCGGAGGCTGGCAGCGCCCGCTACGGGCGGGTGCGGGTCAGCGCCTGGCACGAACTGCACCAGCAACTGTCCCGCGGCGGGAGCTGGAGCGGGCACGCCGGCGAACTGCCCATCGTCCCCGGCACCGTGATCCGCCTTCAGGTCGACCACCTGCCCGGCAACCGCACCCCCAGCGACCTGTGGCTATGGCACCACGCCCCGCCCGGCACCCCCTTCGATCTGGACCTGCTGTGGAAGACCTACCTGCGACGCTTCGATCTTGAACACACGTTCCGGCTGATCAAGGGCGCACTGGGCTGGACCACGCCGCAGATCCGCACTCCCGCCCAGGGCGAGCGCTGGACCTGGCTGATCCTGGCCGCCTGCGCCCAGCTCCGCCTCGCCCGCCCCCTGCACCAGGACCTGCGCCGGCGCTGGGAGAAACCGATCCCCCAGGACCGGCCGCTGACACCCCGCCGGGTGCACCGAGGTTTTCCGATCCTGCGCCGGCACCTCGCCACCCCGGCCAGCATCCCGAAACCCGCCACCGCAGGTCCGGGCCGCCCACCCGGCACCACCCGGCCACCCCGCCCCCGCCACCCCGTCGGCAAGAAGAACGCCGCCCCGACCAGGAAGAAAGGCCGGAACAGCGAGAATCCAGTCTATGAGAGCACCGCAACAGTTAAATGATCTTCATAGGTTTAATCACAAGCTAAGAGGGCGCCTGACCCTGTCCCGGGATCAGGCGCCCTCTTAGGGAGGCATGCATCGTTGGCGTGACAGCCCAGCGGGTGCGGCACACTCATTCGCCCACCCCCCGTCGCTCGGCAACAACTGCGCAAACAGAGCTACGGGGCTTGCTGGCTGGCGGAGGTGTCAGTTCGGGTAGCTGGTGGGGTGGGTGGTGTAGGTGCGGCTGGCGGGGCTGGTCCAGGTCATGGTGCCTGGCTGGTTTTGGGTTAGGGCCCAGCCGGGGGCTTGCTTCGCGGCATGGTGGCATCTGCAGACCGGGGCGACGTTGCACCAGCAGGTGCGGCCGCCTCGGTGGTAAGCGACGGTGTGGTCGAGGTCGCAGCGCGTGGCGGGGCGGCGGCAGCCCGGGAATGCACAGGTCGCCTGGCGGATCCGGATGAGATGCGACAGCGCCAGCGGCGGCCGGTAGGCGGGGGATTCCCGCTGGTGGGTGCAGGTCCCGGTCTCCAGCTCAGTGATCGTCACCGCCGAGATCCATCCGAAATCATCAGACGGCCAGGGCCGAGGCCCTGCTCCGCGACCGGAATCTGGCCCGGGACCGGAACCTGGCCCGGTGCGGCAACCTGGACCTGGACCTGGGCCGGCGCGGGAACCTGAACCAGAGCCGGAACCTGGCCCGGGACCTGGGCCGGCCCGGGAACCTGGACCTGGCCCAGGGCCGGCCCGGGAACCTGAACCAGAGCCGGAACTTGGCCCGGAACCTGGGCCGGCCCGGGAACCTGGACCTGGCCCGGAACCTGGGCCGGCCCGGGAGCCTGGCCCGGGACCGGGCGCCCGGGGACCGTTCTTTGCGCAGCCGTGCGCAACTGCCCGCCCGGCTGAGTCTGTCCACGTGATGCACCACTGGGTGGTGGGGTGGCCGGCGAGCAGGTCCGCGATGGTGCGTGAGTCGTCTGCGTCGAGGGTCCCGAGCCCGGGAACGTAGCCCGGTGATTGCGACCAGCCGAGCCAGGTGGCCAATGGCACGGTGAGGTTCACGGTGCCGCACAGCGCGGGCAGTCCCAGGCCAGGCGCGCCGGTGCCAGCAGTCCGGGTGCCGGGGGTGTCGTGGTCAGGTCCGCCCGCGCCATGGGTTCCGGGCGCGCCCGCGCCAGCGGCGCCGGTGCCAGCGCTGCCGGTGGCCCCAGTGCCAGTGCCTGCAGTTCCGGCGCCCGGAGTGTCAGCGAGGGTGCCGGTGCTCGGGGCGCCGGTGGCGGGGGCGAGGAGGGTTTCGGCGGGCTGGCCGGACAGTAGGTGGAGGTAGGCGCGGGCACGCAACTGGTCCATATTGCCTTCGGCGCCGGCCTTCTTCATCGCCCTGGCCAGGGCGGTCAGGTGCTTGTCGGCGGCGAGGGCGTCTGCGGGCGGCAGGTCGCGCCCGGCGAGGGTAGCGGTGCCGGACGGCTGGCTGGATGTCTCCACCCGGGCGTCTTTCAGCGCTTCTTCTTTACGGCGTTTCGCCGCGGCGGGGTCCGCGGCGATCACCGCGCGGCGCACCGCGGGCCGCAGCTGCCCGGTGGTCTGCACCTCGGCCTTCTCGATGATCAACGCTTCGACGGCGGCGGCGTGCTCATCATCCAGCCCGGCCAGCTCGTCGGTGATCACGGTGGCGCGGCGCTCGTCGATCAGCCCGGCCGCCAGCGCCGCGCGGGTCAGCGGGAGCCGGTCCAGGCCCAGCGCCAGGGCGAAGACGCACCCCGCGCCGTGCCGGGTCACGGTGAGCGCGGCGGCGATCTCGTCTTCGGTGTGCTCGAACGTCCGCCAGTCCCCGCTCGCCCGCCCTTCAGCCTTACGCCGGGCCGCCAGCTCAGACACGGCGGCGAGCAGCCCGGCGACCGCGCGGGCACCCAGCCGCTGCCATGCCGCCAGCACCCCAGTCAGCTCATCATCATCCAGGCCGCTCAGGCCCTGCTGCCACACCTGGTCCGCGAGCGTGGCGAGCACAGGCCCCGGTGGCATCGTGTCCACGGCCCCGCCGTGCCCGAATCCCGCCCCCGCTGCTGCAACGGCGGAGTCGTTACAGCGGACTGGGCCGGGCAGGTCGGTCGGCCACGGCTCACCGTCGGCAGGTTCGTCTAGGTCCTCCAGGACTTCCCAGACCGGCTCGTCCTCGACGGGGAACGCGTCCAGTTCCCAGGCCAGCACCTGATCTTGGTCTTCATGTACCACTGGGCGGGAGCCGCGGGAGGTGGGGGCACCGGCGTGCGGGAGGGGGCGCTGGGGATCCGCTGGCACTCGGTCACCTCCAGTCTTGCCGGAGCGACTTACTCGATAACAGTATCGTATGATGGCAGATTAGTCCATGAGTTTAGAAAATAAAATCGAAGCACTGCAGAGAGCAGCGGCCCGGCCCGGGTCCAGGGAGCCGGAATCCGCAGGATCTTGGAGCACCCGAGTCTGGGGATCTTGGAGCACGAACTCGGGATTCTTGAAGCATCGAATCCGCGGGATCTTGAAGGCGCGGAATCCGCGGGATCTTGAAGGCACAGACTTCGCGCCCTCTTGGCGTCCGTGCAACCCTGAACGGAACCAACGTGTGGTGCTGGGCGGAGCGGACAGCGGGAGGCGCGAATGGACGGGCAGCTTCCCGGCGGGTGCGCCGGATACTCCCTTACCTGGTCGGAAGAGTTCGATGGCGCCGCGGGCTCGTCGGCCAACCCCGACACCTGGCTGGCGGAGACCGGCGGGCACGGCTGGGGAAACGACGAACTCCAGTACTACACCGGCAGCGGCGAGAACGCCTGCCTCGACGGCGCCGGCAACCTTGCCATCGTGGTGCGGCGGCCGGATCCGCAAGTCCGCGACGGCCGCTACAGCGGATGCGGATACACGTCCGCGCGCTTGATCAGCAAGGATCGTGTGACCGTGCGTTACGGGCTGGTCCAAGCGCGGATACGGCTGCCCCGGAGCCGGGGGATCTGGCCCGCGTTTTGGATGCTCGGCCAGGACATCGATGAAGTGGGCTGGCCGCAATGCGGTGAGATCGACATCATGGAGAACTTCGGCAAGGACCCGGCCACCGTGCATGGAACGGTGCACGGTCCGGGGTACTCGGGCTGGGACGGCGTCACGACGTCGCACCGAGCAGGCGCGAGCCTCGCTGATGGCTTCCATGTGTACTCCGTCGCATGGGAGCCCGCCAGGATCCGCTGGTTCCTGGATGACCACGCGTACGCCACGGTGACACCTGGTGACCTGGGCGGGAATCCCTGGGTTTTCGACCACGACTTCTTCCTATGGTCAACGTGGCCGTCGGCGGCATCCCCTCGGAAAGTCCCGGCAGCTCGGTAACCTTTCCGCAGACGATGCTGATCGACTACATCCGCGTCTACATGACACCGGCGGATGTCGCGGCCTGATCTGCAGGTAGCCAACGCAGCCATGGGTCAGCAGGCAACGAGTCTGCCAGCGAGGTCTGACATCGCCTGGACATCGAGTGATCGAGGCTTTCGGCAGCTGCCTGCGTCCAGAGTGAACGACGCGAGCACGTGCTGCGGCCGTCGTTACGCTTTCTTCTGGGCTAATGGGGCATCTGGGCTGATCGCGCCTGGTGACAGTTCGGCATTGGAGACATGGCGTGAACACGTCGTCGACAGCAGAAGAACCGGACGTAGCCATGGTGCTGAACGCTTATGCGGCCTACGCCCGCGGCGACATCGACGGCGCCGTCGTCGGCCTGCACCCGGACGTCGAATGGATCGAGCCGGACGAGTTCCCCAACGGAGGGCGCCGCCACGGACCGGCCTCGGTCGCCGAATATCTCCGCAGCTCTCGCGAGATGTGGGCGGACCTCGTGTCGGAAGCTTCCGCCGTCCGGCGCGGCGATGACATTGTGATCATCCATCACGTCTCCGGCCGGATGACCGACGGCAGCACCCGCGACGTGACGGTCGCGGACGTTTTCACCGTCCGCGATGGCCAGGTAGTCAAGATGAGGGCATACGCGGACCCAGCGGAGGCACTCGGCACCACCCCCTGACCGCGCCCAGCGGAGCGCTGCTTCCTGACGGCGCCTATCAGCGCGCACAAAGTGCGGCCATGTCGGTCGCGTCAGGCGTCGGGGGGCGGGAGGGCCGCGTGCCGGACGCCGGTGACATCGTAGAGGTGATGAACCAGGTCGTGGATGAGATACCGCGCGAACGACTCGATTGTGAACACGGCTCCGTCGCTGCGGCTGCCGGTCCGCGGCCATTGATCACCAGAAACGCCCTCGAACCGTGCAGCGATCACGTCCGCAGCCTCGCGCAGGCCGGCCACCACGATGGCAGGATCCTGTTCCGCGTAACGGTCCGCAACAGCGGTCGCGTCCTGGTCCCAGTTGGGGTATTGCGGCCCGTCAAGCTTGAGCATCAGCCGGAGCCGCTCGTCATACAGCCAGAGCACGTCGCAGACATGGCAGCCGTACTCCAGCGCTGACCAGACCCCTGGCGAAGGGCGGCGCCGCAGATCGCCCGGCCCGGCGAGCAGGCCCTGCCACGACGCCGCGTTGACCCGGATCATCCCAGCGATGGCCTCGCGCGGAAAGCTCTGCGTGTCCAGGCCGCACTCTGGACAGGGGCGCCTAAGCACCCAGGTCCAGTCCTTGGTATCCGGCGCGATCGTCACAACTGGTTAACCATACAGCCGGACCCGATCGTGTCCTGAGGAACTTGGCGTATCAGGTCATCTGGCCGCACCGAGGTGCGTAGCCAGTTTGTCGGCCCGCTCGACGACCTGCGCCAGCACGCGGTGCGCGGTCGCCAGATCGCCCGGGTCGAAGCCGTCGAAGAGCTGCTTGGTCCTCGGCGCCACGGCTTCGGCCAGCCTGGTGTGCAGGGCGGTGCCTTCCGCGGTCAGCCGCGCGGGGCCAGGAGCGTCGGGGGCGGTCCCTGCGACCAGCCCCCGCACTTCGAGCCTGGCGAGCAGATCGGCGACCGCCGGCCGGTCCAGGCCGAGTTGCCGCTGTCCCGCGAGGAACTCGTGCAGGGCGGCGGGCCGTGCGAGCGGCCCGCGTGCCGCCAGGACGCGCAGGACGATGTAGTCGTTGGCCGTGATGCCGGTCCCGGCGATGGCTCCTTCGAGCAGGGCTCGGACGGCGCCCTCGGCCTCGCCGATGTCCTGGCCGGTCAGTGTTGGTGCCTGCGTCATGATTTCACTCCTGTTCTCATTGGTCCCGCGCGCTGCGCGACGTCGGTGCCGTGCTCCTTGAGGGTGAGTCATCGGTAGCTCCAGGCACAGATAATACTGTACATGACAACTATAGCCATGGCAACTATCCTAACGATCAGCATCAGCCGCAGCCGCAGCGCCTCGACGTCGGTTGTGATCTCCTGCCGCGGGGTCTCGCGATCCCCTCAGGCGCGGCCCGCGGATGACCGCGGAGCTCCGATTGCCCCCCAAATGCGGCAATAACATGCCCGGGAGACCACGGAGATGAAGGTGATCTGAATGAGTTCCCCCAGGCCGCAGGACGACAGAGCCGGCCGTCAATCCGCCGTGCCCCGGCCCGGCTTCGTGCGAAGTTTCTCCTTCGCCGGGCAGGGCGTGTGGTATGCCGTCCGTACCCAGCGGAACATGCGGGTCCACCTGCTGGCCGCCGCGTGTGCGGTCACAGCCGGCCTGGTCCTGCGGATCAGCGCCGTGGACTGGGCCTGCGTCCTGATGGCCATCGGGCTGGTGCTCACCACCGAGGCGCTGAACACGGTCGTCGAGGCGCTCGCTGACCTGTGCACAGAAGAGTTCCACCCGCTGGCCAAGATCGCAAAGGACACGGCCGCGGGAGCAGTGCTGATCTCCTCCGTGACCGCGCTGGGCGTCGGTGCCGCCATCTTCCTGCCCCGGCTGCTCAGGTCACCGGGCTGATCTCCGGTCACCGGGCTGATCTCCGGCCACCGGGCTGATCTCCGGCCACCATGCGGGAACGTCCTGGCCCCGTACCCCGGCACAACCGTGGGACGCCGTCGACCGGCATGAGCCGGCTCTGCTGCAATGGGGGCATGTGCACGGCCGTCTTGAGCGTCGAACCGGGCGCCCCGGTGCTGCTGGCGGGAGTCCGCGACGAGTTGGTTGACCGCGCCTGGCAGCCGCCGGGACAGTACTGGCCGGACTATCCCGGGCTGGTCGGAGGCCGGGACCTGCTGGCCGGCGGAACGTGGCTGGCAGTTGCGCCGGCGGCGCGGCGCGTGGCCTGCGTGCTGAACGGGCGAGGACGGATGGCGCCCGCTGGATCCCGACGTTCGCGGGGCGTGCTGCCCCTGCAAGTGGCGGCCAGCGGAAAGCTGGGGCCCGCGGGCCTTGAGGATTTCGATCCGTTCCATCTGCTGAGCGCGGAGCCGGGGATGGCTGTCCTGTGGAGCTGGGATGGTGAGCGCTTCACCGAGCGGGAGCTGTCGGCTGGCCTGCACGTCGTGGTGAACAGCGGCCTCGGCAGCGATGTGGATGCCGGCGATGCGCCGGGATCCGGGCCCCTGGATCAGCGGGATGACCGGGAGTCCGCTGGCCGGAATCTCGAACATGCCCGTGTCGCTCACTTCCGGCCGCGGTTTCGCGCTGCGGTGCGCCCGGTCCCATCGCCCGGCGGCCCGGTTTCGGAGGCCTGGGGGGCTTGGCTGCCCCTGGTGAACGGCGACGGCATCCGTTCAGATGATCCGCGGGCGCTGATCGTGCGGCGCGACCTCGGCGGTGGACGGATCTGGGGAACGACGTCGATATCGCTGGTCGCGGTGTCGGCCGATGGGCTGCGGTATGACTTCACCGGCACGCCGGGCGAATCGGCGGCGTGGTACCCCGTGCACTGGTCAGGAGAGCACGCGCCGCCGGAAATTGCGCAGCCCGATCGCTAGAACGCGCATCGTAGCGTCGGCCACGTCCGCGGTCGGTGATCGCTGGATAGCCTGAACCGGTGCAGATAGGCGTGAACGTCCCGAACTTCGGGCCTGGAACCGGCCCCGGTGTGCTGCGCAGCTGGGCGCAGACGGTGGAAGGCCTCGGCTTTGACCTGCTGATGGTCTCGGATCACATCGCAGTGACACCCGACGTCGCCGAGCAGTACCCGGCGCCGTTCTACGAGCCCTTCACCACTCTCGCCTGGCTTGCTGGTATCACCAGCAGGGTCCGGCTCGGGACCACGGTCCTCATCGTGCCGTACCGCCACCCGCTTCTCATCGCTCGGATGGCCACCAACCTCAACCAGCTCAGCGGGGGACGGCTGGTCCTCGGCGTGGGCGTCGGCTGGGCGCGGCAGGAATTCGAAGCACTCGGAGTTCGGTTCCAGCAGCGCGGGACGCTGACCGACGATCACCTCCGGGCAGTGCGCGCCGCCTGGGACAACGACGAGGACTACCGCAGCGGACGAATACCGATCTGGATCGGCGGCAACAGCGACGCCGGGCTGCGCCGGGCAGTACGCATCGGCGAGGCCTGGCATCCGCTGCGGTTCACTCTCGCCTGGCTACGCGAGGCGGTGGACCGAATGAAGGCCGTTGCCGACCAGCAGCAGCGTCCGGCACCTGCCCTGGCGCCCCGTATCGCCCTGCGCCTCACCGACTCACCGGTCAGCCACCCCGGGCGGCTCGCCGGTGAGGGCAGCATCGAGCAGGTTGTCGACGACCTCGAACAGCTGCGCCTCCTCGGCGCCGACACCGTCGTGCTCGACCCATTCAACGGCGACCCCCGTGAGACCTATCACCCAGAGACGGCGTGGCAGGCGCTCGCGACCGTGTCTGCCTGCTGGGCTAAGGGCACACGGCCGATATGAACGGAGCAACAGTGACCCACGACGATGAAGATCTGCTTCGCCGGGCTATCGAGCTGGCCGGCCGGGCCCGGGCAGCCGGAAACCCACCATTCGGATCGCTGCTGGCAGGCCCGGACGGCACCGTGCTCGCCGAAGACCGCAACACGACCATCACCGACGCCGACATCACCGCCCACCCCGAGCTGAAGCTGGCCAGATGGGCGGCCCGCGAACTCGACCCCGCCGCCGCGGCCGCCGCCACCATGTACACCAGCTGCCAGCCCTGCGCGATGTGCACGGGCGCCATCGAACGGTCCGGCCTGGGCCGCGTCGTTTTCGCGCTCTCCAACGAACAGCTCGCAGGCCTCAAACCCGCCGGCCTGCCACCGGTGCGCCAAGAAGGCCCCGCGCTGTTCGACGAAGCGCGCGTCCCAGTCGAGGGTTATTACCGCTGACGTCAGCTCGCAGGTGGCCGGGCTCTACCGGGCCAACCGGCCCGGCGCGACCCCCGGGGACATCCTGGCGGCGCTGGTGACCGACAGGTTTCTTCCGCCTCACGTTCCGCTCATGTGGCCGCCCGGGTTGTGGACATAACTGAGCGTGCGCTGGCCGGCCTCCTCGGCTGCGATCACGAAGCACACGCGTCCGGGACCACGGGCGGGGAACGGGGCGCTGGTGTACTTCACCGAGATGGGATCCATGTACCGGCAGTCCTCGTCGGGACGTATCTCGACGACCCGGCCCTGGATCGCCGCCATCTGGTATGGGTTGGCCAAGTCCACCACGGAGATGCCAACGCGCGGGTCGCGGCGCATGTCCCGGGCTTTCCACGTGCTCTCACCAGTGCACATGAGAAGGTAATCGCCCTCAACCCCTATCCACACCACCCAGTTGCGGGGTGAGCCGTCGGCGCGGAGCGTAGATAGGTGCACGTAGTTCGGTGCGTCGAGAAGGGCCCGGACGTCATCCGGGAGAGGGATGGCCATGGCTGCATCGTAAGGGCGTCGCGCCGGGGGTCGTGGTTGTGCCGCTGGTTCCGGGCGGGATCAGCTGGCTTGCCGGTAGCGGTCGAGGATGGCTCTGCGCAGCCCCGCCGCGGATGTGCCCAGCGCCGACATGATGGGGGGCATCATCCCGCCGTTGGCGGCGACGAGGGCGAGAGCGAGGTGCTCGACGCCGATATAGCCGTTGTGCAGCGCCTTCGCCTCGTGCAGGGAGCGTTCCAAGCTCTTCTTGGCCTGAGGGGTGAACGGGATGTGCCCGGTGGGGTGGAGGCAGGCGGCGGGAGCGGCCGCGGGCCGGCGCCGGCGCAACACCCTGGCCACGGGGCCCTTGTGCCACGCAGGCCGGCGCGGGTGGCGGGCTGCTGGAGCGGCCCGGGTGAGCGCGCCCGGCCCGAAGGCTGCCTCGATCCTGGCGCGCACGACGTCAAGGTCGATGCCGATGAAGGCCAGCGCCTCGCGGTCGAGGGTGCTGAACAGGCTGGCTGCCTGCCCGGGTCTGGCGAGAAGGATGACCTCCGCCTCGATACGTTGAGGAGTCAGGCCCTGCTCGCGCAGGACGACGCTCGCCGCCTCGTCGGCGGAGGCCACGGCGAGCAGGAGATGTTCGCAACCGATGTGGCAGTGCCCGAGCCGGCGGGCGTGCTCCTGGGCCTGGACCACCATGGCGCGGGCGCCATCGGTGAAGCGCTCGAACATCATCGCCTCCCGATCCGGCGGCCGTATTTCCGGTGCACGGTCTGCTTGCTGACGCCGAGCCGGATGGCGATGTCCTGCCAGGACCACCCCAGTTTCCGCGCGTTCTCGATCTGGAGGAACTCCAGCCGTTCGGTGAGAGCCCGCAGGGCAGCCACCGCGCGCAGCCCGGTCTCCGGGTCATTGCTGGCCGCGCCCTCGGCGAGCTCGAGTGTCGTTTGCATGGGCGTCAGCTTATGCTGACAGCTCGCCCCGCGTCAATATATGCTGACATCTCGGCGCCGCGCCCCCGCGGTGGCGCACCCTCAGGCGGCCATGTCGGCCTTGCGTGGCCGCCCGCGCGGCCGCTTGTCCGCGATGACCGCGCCGTTCAGCAGTAGCTCGCCACCCCAGACACCGCACGGCTCTCCCCGCTGCAGCGCCCCGGCGAGGCAGGCCGACCGCACCGGGCAGCGGCGGCATAGCGCCTTGGCCCGCCGCAGGTCCTGCGGATCCTCGGCAAAGTACAGTTCCGGCTCGCTCAGGCAGGGCAGTGCCCCGGGGTGCATGGTTTCCTCCTCAGTGCGGGGCCACATGGTGGTCCGCACTACTGAGGTTCGCCGTAAGACGGGTCCGGAGGCATCGGGCAGACGCCCTATTTCTGGCCGGAAATCGGTCTTAGGCCTCCGGGCCCTCACCCTCCTGGCCACGCCCTCAGCGGGCCGGGTGACGTTCAGCAAAGCTATGGTGGTCCACCATGACCTACAGTGCCGACCCGCGCGTCGATGCCTACATCGACGCCCTGCCCGATTGGCAGCAGGCCATCTGCCGCGAGGTCCGCGACCTGGTCCACGCCGCGGACCCGGAGGTAACCGAAACCATCAAGCGCACCAACCGGCCGTACTTCGTGCTGGAAGGCAACATCTGCGCGCTGCTGGCGGCGAAGGACCACGTCAACGTATTTCTCTACGACGGCGCCATCGTCCCTGATCCCGACGGGATCATCACCGCCGGTCACGACAACAAGACGGCCCGCACCGTGGCCGTCCGGCGGGGCGAAACCATCAACGCGAACGCCCTCACCGTCATGGTCAAGCACATTATCGGCAACAACCGCGCGGGCGGCTGGCGCAAACTGAAGCGCGATAGCCAGTAGCGCGATAGCCAGTAGCGCGATAGCTAGTAGCGCGATAGCTAGTAGCGCGATAGCTAAACAGGCGAGTCCTGCGCGTCACCTCAAACGGGGCGGCCCGGATTACCGATCCGGATATCCGGCGCCGGGCTCTAGCGCGGCTTACGGGACGCACCCTGGCGGCTATTGCGCAGGACCTCGATCAGCGCGGAATCGTCGAGGCGGCCCAGGCCCAGTTCGTGTGCATGCTCGTACAGGTGGCGCGCGGCGGCAGCGAGCGGTACCGAGGCGCCGGCCTGGTCCGCCGCCGCGCCGACCAGGCCCATGTCCTTCACGAAGATGTCCATCGCGCTTCGTGCCTGGTCGAATTGGCCGGCGATCATCCGGGCGCCGCGATCGTCGAACATGAAGGACGCCCCGGCGCCCTCGCGCAGCACATTCCAGCAGTCCGCCGCCTCCAGGCCGAGCGCCTCGGCGAACGCGAGGGCCTCGGCGGCCGCCGCGATGTGCACTCCGCACAGCAGCTGGTTGACCAGTTTCATCCGCTGGCCGTCGCCGGGGGAGGAGCCGACCACCGGAGCGCTCCGCGCCAGTGCGTCGAGGAGCGGCCGCACCCGCGTGACCGGGCCGGCCGGGCCGGACACCATGATCAGCAGGTCGCCGGTGCCGGCCCGCGCCACGCCGCCCGACACGGGGGCGTCGACCACGGCGACGCCGTGGCCGGCGAGCCGGTCGGCGACCGAGACCACGGCTTCGGGCCCGACTGTCGCCATGATCATGACGACGGTGCCGCCCGATAGCGCCCCGGCCACCCCGCCCGACGTGAAAAGGACCTGCTCCACCTGGTCGGGGGTCGCGACCATGATCGCGACGACGTCCGCGCCGTCGACCGCGGCGGCGATGGATTCCGCGCCCTGCACACCGCCCGCCGCCAGGGCCGCGGCGCGCTCCGGTGCGATGTCATACGCGTGTACCGAGTGGCCCGAGCGGGCCAGGCGCGTCGCCATCGGCGCGCCCATCGCGCCCAGCCCGAGCCAGCCGACTCGCATCAGCAGTCCTCCTCGCCCTTGAGAATGGCCACAACCTGGGCCAGCGTCCCGTCATCGCCGACGTTGCCGGCGAAGACGACATACGGCATGCCGATCGCCTCGGGTGCTGCATCGATCGGGCGGAACACCGAGATCACGCCGGGAAACAGCTGACCGGCCACCTCCGCGCGCCGGATGCCCAGGCCACGGCGCGCAACGTCGTGCGAGGTGATCCCGCCCTTGGCGATGATCCAGGCGGGCTTGGCGGCCAGTGCCTCGCGGACGGTGCGGGACAGGGCATCGGAGACCGTGCGTGCGATGGCCAGGCTGTCCGCTCCGTCGCCGCCCGCCGCGCCCGTCTGGCCGGTGTAAAGGGAGCGACTGGTGTAGAGCAGGACGTCCGATTGGCGTAGCGCGTCGGTGACCTGCCGCGCCGTAGCTGGCACCACGTCGCCCGCGCCGCTCATGATGGCGGGAACGTCGAGCTCGATGTCAGTGGTGCCACCCCGCGCGCGAAGCGCGGCAACCTGCCGGCTCGTCTGGCTGACGTGGGATCCGACCACGATCAAGCCGTGCCCGCCGCGCCGCCCGGAGGGCCAGATCTCCTGGCCGCGAAGCGGGGCCTTGGGCCCGAGGCCGCTCAGCGCGCGCACGAACGACGGCCCGGTGCGGAAGAGAAACGACTTTCCCGCCCGCTCGGCCGCCAGCACGCCGTTGGCCACGGTGTCCAGGTCGGAGTACTCGGTGGCGTTGACGACCACCCATGCCCCGTCACGCACACCGGTCAGCAGCTCACAGACCCGGGACGGGCCGCCGAGCCTGATGTCCGGGAGGCCGATGCTGTGGACGTCGTCACGTCCGATCGCGCCGCCGCTCTTCTCCGTGAGGAAATCCCGGAGGTCTGATGCGGTGTAACCGAACGTGGAATCCCGCGCGAATTCGGTCGCGCCGACCGGGACCAGGGCAGAGCCGATGCGAGCCCAGTGGATATCCGCAGCGGTCAGCCGTCCGGCCTCGAGAAAAGCGGGGACCAGCAGCACGCCGTCGAAGCCGCTGCCGAGCATCTCCCGGCGGACGGCCTGCAGCGCTGCCACCTCCGCCATCACGTGGCCGCGCAGCGTCGAGTCGCCGCGGCTGACGAACTGGAGCCGCGCGCCGCGTCGCTCGGCCACGGCCATCAGGCCGCGAGCGGCGAGAGTGTTGAGCTCGACCGCGGCCGGCTCGTCGAGGCTGCGCGTGTTGGTCAGGACGAAGCAGGTCGCGGCCACACCGCTGAGCGCGGCTTCGTAGACGTCCTCCTCGAGGACGGTCACGACCTGGACGTCGTGCACCGCTTGCGACCCGGTCGGGTCGTCGTCGAGTACGGCCAGGAGGAGGCCGTCCGTGACTCGGGTCGCGTGAATCGACTCCCGGAGGGCATCGTCGTCCGGGAGGGGCCCGGGTAGCCCGGCGAATATCTCGGACGCGGCTGGCAGGCTGTCCCGCAGCGATCTGACCTTCCGCTTTAGTCAACTTTCGCGCACGTAAGATCAACTGTATTCGACACCCCGCTCGACCGGGGAACGGGAGACGCCATGGTGAACGTGGTGGTCACTGGCGGGGCCGGCTTCCTGGGCTCACGCCTCGCCCGGGAACTGCTGGCCGCGCGCTCGCTCGACGTAGCAGGCCGTGGGGCACGCCCGCTGCGGCGGGTGTCGCTCGTCGACCGTGTGCCGGTTCCCCCGGATCTCGCCGCGGACGAGCGGGTGGTTGCGATCCGCGGCGATCTCGGCGAACTGCTGGACCCCACCGGGGCAGGGTGGGACGCACTGGCCGAGGCCGACGTGATCTTCCATCTCGCCGCGGCGGTCAGCGCGGAATGCGAAGCGGACTTCGACCTCGGCATGCGGGCGAACCTGCGCGCCACCGAGTCGTTGCTCGCGTCGTGCCGCGCGCTGGCGGCGTTCCCGGTCGTGGTGTTCGCGAGTTCCATCGCCGTCTTCGGGGCGTCCAGCGAGCACCCGCTCCCGGCGGTCGTGGACGATCACACCCTGCCGAATCCGCAGTCCAGCTACGGGGCGCAGAAGGTCATCGGTGAGCAGTTGCTGGCCGACTACACCCGTAAAGGATTCCTGCGCGGGCGGGCCGTTCGCCTGATGACCGTCAGCGTGCGCCCGGGGCGGCCCAACGGAGCGGCGTCGAGCTTCCTCTCGGGCATCATCAGGGAGCCGCTCGCCGGCGAGCGCGCGATCTGCCCGGTCGACGCGCGGACCGAGGTGGCGCTGGTCTCGCCGGCGCGGGCCATCGACGGACTGCTCTGCGCCGCCACGTCGTCCGACGAAGCCTGGGGCGGCCGCAGCGCGGTCAACTTGCCGGCGCTCACCGTGACCGTCGCGGACATGGCTGCCGCGCTGGAACGGGTGGCGGGCCCCGAGGTGAGTGCGCTGATCGACTGGGTTCCCGACCCGGTTGTGGCCAGGCTCGTGACGAGCTGGCCCGCCCGATTCCGCGCCGACCGGGCGGCCCGGCTTGGCCTCACCCCGGACCCGGATTTCGACTCCGTCATCGCCATGCATCTCGCCGAGGCCCGGCCTTGATGCCGTAGCGGCGGGGCAGTGCCGTAGCGGCGGGGTAGTTAGGCGAAGGCCGCGGCTACTGGGCTGAGGCGCAGCACGTCCTCCGGGCCGGCCAGGTCGGGAAGCGAGACGAACACGGTCTGCACGCCGCGCTCGGCGAGCAGCCGGTAGCGGCCTATGTGATCCTCTGGGGTGCCGGCGTGGTGGCGCTGCGCGAAGGCCGGGGCGGCGGTCCGGCCGCGCAGCTTCTCCACGATCGATGCCGTGTGCTCCCGGTCGCGGCCGATGACCGGGATGTCGAGCACCGTGACCTCGACCTGCCCGGGATCGCGGCCCTCGTCCAGGCAGTGCTGGCGCAGGATGGCGAGCTTGCGGTCCAGCGTGTCGGGGTCGGAGGGCAGATTGCAGCCATCGCCGAGCCTCGCGGCGATCCGCAGCGTGCGCTTTTCTCCGCCCCCGCCGACGATGATCGGGATCCGGGACACCGGCCGCGGGTAGCAGGTGGTCTCCGGCAGATAGACCCGCGGGCTCCGGTACGCCTTGGTGCCGGGCTGCCAGAGGGCGTGCAGCGTCTCGATAGCAGCCTCCAGATCGTCGAGCCTGGCGCCCGCCGGGGGAAACGGCAAGCCGAAACCGGCGTGCTCGCGGGCCCACCAGCCAGCGCCGATGCCGCAGAACGCCCGGCCGCCGCTCAGCGCGTCCAGCGTGGCCACCGTCTTGGCCAGAATCCCGGGCGCACGGAAGGTCACGGGCGTCACCAGCGTGCCCAGGCGAAGACCCGGCTCCAGGCCCGCCAGCATCCCCAGCGTCACCCACGGTTCCGGGATCGGCTCCCAGGCGCGGCCGACCTGCGGAATCTGGATCAGGTGGTCCATCAGCGCGATTCCCTGCAGGCCCGCCTCGGCCGCGGCCCGGGCCACTGACGCCAGCCAGTGCGCCGGGCCCGCCGGGTCCTCGTCCCAGGGGAATCGCGAGAGCTGCAGCACGAAGCCCATCCGGACGGGCCGCTGCTGCTGCTCCCGGGCCGCGATCCTGGCGCCGGGTGTGTGTGAGGGCTCCGGTTGAGCCGGGCCCGCGTTCATCACCAGGTCCCATCCCTCGCGAGGGATCTCCGCGACGGCGGCCCGCATCCTGCGCAGCTGGCCGTCGAGCACCGGAGCGGGCACGGACCGATCACGGGCCCG
>DASWFT010000624.1:0-20933 GCA_036394075.1 Streptosporangiaceae bacterium | reverse complement strand
ACAACCACCCGCAGATCATCAGACATGGAGCACCTGACCAGTCCTTGTGGCTGCCAGCGCCCGTGCTGATCACTGCCGGGCGCCGTCAGCTCGCCGGCGATCCGCCCCTCGGTAGAAGACTAGGCCGAAGTCTCGCAGAGCGACGCCAGCTCGTCCGCCTCGGCTTCAGCCCGCCGGAGTGGTGACCGCGGATTACGCGTTCGACTGCGTCGGCTCGGCCCGCACCATCCGCGATGCGTGGTCGATGACCCGGCGCGGTAGCTCGGCGGGCATCGTCGGCGTGGGGCCCAAGGATGACGTTGTGAGCTTCAATAGGCCGTGGCATCCGCACCCTGGTGCAGCCAGTCCCCAGGGAGTAACCCCGGCACCGTGTCGCAGGCCGGGCCGGCACAGCCGGCCTCGCGGCTCATCCGCCTCGCGGCTCATCCGCCTCATGGCATTGCCCGGCAGCAGGCGCCCCCGCGCTCGAGGCGCCCGCCGCCCGAACTCGCTCCGGCCGCGCGATTACTCCTTGGCCGGGCTGGGAGCGTCCGCGGCTGGAGCCTCTGGATCGCGAGCGCCAGCCTTGTCCAACTCGATGAGGGTGAAGCTCCTGGTAACACCGGACGGTCGACGAGCAATGATCTTCCGGATGGACAAGATATCCTCCTCGCACACTGAAGTAATTACCGTTACATCGGCAATTGCCCCTTTACCGGACTAGTCCATGTAATCTACCCGAAGTATGGGTGCCTGAATAGCCGCGCGGCGGTCCCGCCGGCTTGCGTGATCGGCCCTGAAATGGCCGCGCAGCCCGGGCGCAGGAAGGAAGGCGGAATGGTCGTCCACCCGAAGCGTGCCGGTCACGGCCAGGGCCAGCGGGAACGGCCTGGATGAGGGGCGGGCCGAGGGCCGGGGACGCGTTCGGCGAGATGCTGCTCGCGGAACTAGAGATCATGCAAGCCGGCGGTGGCCGCTCTGTCACCGAGATTGTCGAGCGAGACGACGGATTCATCCGCGCCGCATCGGCGGCGCGCTACTTTGCCCGCCCGGCCGAGTGGGCCCCCTTCGAGCGCAGGGCGCTTGACCTGGCCGCGGGCCGGGTCATCGACGTCGGCTGCGGCGCGGGCCGGTTCGCGCTCGCCCTTCAGGAACGTGGGATCGCGGTCACGGCGCTTGACATCTCGCCCGGTGCGGTGGAGGTCTCGCGCCGCAGAGGCGTGCGCGACGTCGTGCGCGCGAGCGCGCAGGAGGGCGCGGTCGGCCGTGGGGCATACGACACGTTGCTGCTTATGGGCGAGAATCTGGGCCTGATCGGGGGCCGCGGGCGAGCGGCCGCCTTCCTAGCCGGGCTTGCCGCGGCCGCCACTCCCACGGCGCGGATCATCGGTCACGGGGCCGACCCGCACCAAACCCGTGATCCTGTCCACGTCCGCTACCGGGAGCGCAACCACGGGGCTGACGCGATGGACGGGCAGATGACCATCCGCGTCCGGTACCGCGATCTGGCCACCGCGTGGTTTCCCTACCTGCTGTGCTCCCCGTCTGAGCTGGCCGGACTCGTGGCCGGCACGGAGTGGGAACTGACGGACGTGGAGCACGTGGATCAGGTGAATTACCTGGCCGTCCTTACCCGCGGGCCATGAGCGGCCCCGCCCGGCGCTGCCCTGGCCGCGGTCAGGCAGTCGTGCTCTGTACTGCTGCGGTGTCAGGCCGGGGCAGCATCCAGGCGAGTAGGACGACGGCGGCCAGCACGCCCGCTGCCGAGACCACGAACGTGGCCCGTGGCCCCAGTGCAGCAATGACCGGCGTGGCGACCGCGTAGGCGATGATCTGCCCCGCGTAGAGCGCCGCGTACACGGTGCCGAAGACCATGCCGAGCCGCTCGTCAGGCGCCGACTGCTGCAGCAGCGTGTCCATCCCGATGTTCTCCACGCCATTCCCCGCGCCCGCGGCAAACTGTGCGCTGACGCCGGCCGCCAGGCCCGGTGCCAGGCCCGTGGCTAACGTCCCCGCTCCGAACAACGCCTCGCCGCCGAGCAGCAGCGTCCGCGGGCGCGGGCGCCGCCGCAGGACCGATACCGCAAGCGGCGCGCCGACCATGCCGACGCTGTATCCAGTTACCACCCACGCATACGATCCAGCGCTCGCATGAAATCCCTGGCGCACCAGGAAGATGAGCGCCGCGTTGTCCAGCGATGCGAAGCCCACACCAGGCAGCAGCATGAGCGCGATGGAGCGGGCCACCGGGTTCTGCCAGACGTCGCTGAGGCCGAGCCGCGCCTGCCCGAGAAGTGTCACCGGCCCTCCAGTGCCCCTGGCGTCGGCGCGGCTCGCTCCCGCGCCGGGGCGCAGGCCCGGAATCCCCAGCGTGAGCGCCGCGGAAAACACGAACGTGCCCGCGTTGGCGATCAGCGCCAGCCACGGCCCGCCGACCGCGAGCAGGATTCCGCCCAGCGCCGGGCCAAGCGCAAGTGCCCCATTCGAGCCTGTCGCCAGCAGAGCGTTGGCCCTGGTCAGGTTCTCGCGGCCGGCGATCAGCGGGATGTTGCCCCGGCCGGCGGGCAGGTACGCCGTCGAGAACAGCGTGGCGATCAGGACGACGACGATCACGGCTGGCCACCACCGCACCCAGGCGAGCGCCGCGAACAGCACCGCCTGGGCCAGATCGCAGGACACCATCAGCCGCTTGTTGTCCGAGCGGTCCGCGATGGCGCCCGCGAGCGGCCCGAGAAGGCGTGGCAGGGTGAACGCGAGCAGCAGGATGCTGATTCCGGCCGGGCCACCGCCGAGCCGGTACACGAGCACGGTAAGTGCGACCCTGGCGATCTGGTTTCCGGCGATCGAGGTCGTGCGCGCGCCCCAATAGAGGCGGAAGCTGCGGTTCCGCGCGAGCAGGCTCTCGGACACGGCGGCTTCTCCCAGTCTGGCGTTGGATGCCGGTTCTGGTCGCCCGGTGCGGTTCCGGCGTGTACGGAATCGTAGAGGGTATGGCTATCCGCCGTGATTTGGTGACCGGCTAGCGTCATTCAGACGAGACGCCGGCTCAGCACGCCCCGGTCGGCTTAGCCGGTCTGCTGGCTTGCGCGCTAGTGGGCGCCATCTCGGAGCACCGCCGCACGTGGGCGCCACCTGTGGGCGCCGGCCCTAGGGCACCGCCCCGGCGGCCCGCCTCGCCGTTCGCTACACTCGGCCTGTCAATCGATCGATAGGCAGACTTCGACGATGAAGGTTGGCCGGACTCCGATCTGGCGTGGCTCGGTGTCGGGGCAGATCGGCGCCGTTCGTGAACTCGGGTCGCCTTGAGCTGAGGACGGAGAGTCGTGCCCAGGCGGCTACCAGTTGCGAGCGTGGTGGGTCCGGCCGACTGGTCCGGCCTGTCGACCAAGCGGCGGATCGAGCAGGCTGCGCTGCAACTGTTCGCGGCCAAGGGATTCGAGGCCACCGGGATCAGGGACATCGCCGACCGGGCCGGCCTCTCGACCGCGGCGCTGTATCACTACATGGGCAGCAAAGACGAGTTGCTGCTCGATTTCATGCTGGTCAGCATGACCCAGCTCATCCGGGTGGCCCGGGAGGCGCTCGGGATCGCTGACGGGCCGGCCGCCGAACTCGCCACGTTGGTCCGGGCGCACGTGGGCTTCCACACCCTGGACCCGCAGCGATCGCTCGTTGCCGACGACGAACTGCGCGCCTTGTCCGAGGATTTCTTCGCCCGCGTGATGCAACTGCGCGACGGCTACGAACTGCTCTGGGCGGACACCCTGGAGCGCGGCCTGCGCAGCGGCGTTTTCCGCTTCTCGGACGGCAGGATCACCCGGCTGGCCCTGCTCGAGATGTGCAACGGCGTGGCCCGCTGGTACTCCGACCAGGGCCCGATGCAGCCAGGCCAGATCGCCGATGCGTTCACCGATCTCGCTCTCGCGATGGTCGGTGCCGCACGCAACCAGCGGCCGCTGCGCCTCGATGACCTGCGCTGCCTGCCAACCAGCGAGGTGTTGGACATCATCGAGCGGGAACTGCGAGATCCCGGCGACATGGTGGTCCGGCCAGCAGGCGTCGCCTAACCCGCATCGTCCGCGCATCCAGGCTCAGCCTGCTTCCTAACGACACCGATTCCGCACCGGGCTCGTCCCAACGACACCTATTCCGCACAGGGCTCGTTCCGGGCGGGCATGGAGCGGGCTCTCGGGCGGCTCGCGCCCCCGCCGAGGGCTGTCCGGCTCGCATGCCCGCGATGTCCGGTTCGCTGGGGCGGAAGCGTCAAGAGGGACAGATAGGCCATTGCGATCCGGTCGCGAAGGTCGTCACGGAGCATCCGGACCGGTTCTCCGGCTACGGGACGATATCGATGAATCCCGTGAAGATTCCCCGGGCGCTCGCCCAGGTGCAACGCGCGGCCGACCTGGGCCTGGCCGGGCTGAGCCTGCAGCCCTCGTTCTTCGGGATCCCGATCGATGACCGGGTGCTCTACCCCGTCTACGCCAAGGTTGGGCGAACTGGGCCTCCAGGTGGCGCTGCATACCGGCATCAACTACACGGTGACCTTCCCGATCCGCAACGACCAGCCGATCCAGGTTGATCAGGTGGCCTGCGACTTCCCCGACCTGGTGCTGGTCGCGTGCCACGCGGGATGGCCGTGGGTACCGGAGATGGTCGCGGTGCTCCGCAAGCACCCGAACGTCTACGCCGAGTTCGGCGGGCTGGCGCCCCGGTATGTGTGCGAGGCGAACACGGGCTGGGAAGTCATGTTCCGGTTCATGAATAGCCTGCTCGGCCGTCAGGTCCTGCACGGCACCGACTGGCCGGTCTTCCCGATGGACCGGGCGCTCGCCGAATGGCGCGCCGGAGGTCTGCGGCCGCACGTCCTCGAAGCGCTGACGGGCGGGAATGCGCAGCGCCTGCTGGGCAGGTAGTGATCTGGGGCGGCGTCAGGCGGGCAGCCCGGGCTGGCTCACGAGCAACACGGCCGCCAGGATGAGGATCAGTGAACCGAAGGTGATCAGCGCATACCGCACGGTGTACATCTTGAACGAGCTGCCGATGCCGACCAGGAACAGGACAGCGGCGAGGAAGATCGTGATCCGGATGTAGTCGTCACTTATCTGCCCGTCCTTGCCGCCCGTGTCGAAGGAGGCATTGGCGGCATTGTCCAGCATGATGGCCTTGGCCTGGTCCGGGAGCTTGTACTGGGGCATGTAGGTCGGCCCGGGCGGCGCGTGGGCGTTGTGCAGCGGGTCGGTCGCCAGCCAGGCGTTGAAGGCCACCCGGAATCCCGGCCGGAAGCGGCGTTCGGCGATCACCTCCTTCTGCGGGCTGTTCAGGGTGAATGCGATGAACCAGGCGTTGAATGTCCCGGCGTCGAAGTTGCGGATCGCTTGCGCGCGGAGGTCGGCCCGGGTAGCGAAGTCTCGCAACGTCGAAGCGTGTGCGAGGTCGACCCGCGAGGCGGTGCCCCAGCGCGCGGCCGCATAGCCCGCCCAGGCGGCCGTGATGGTGACCAACGCCAGCAGCAGGGCCTCGCAGACCTGCACAATTCGCGAATGACGGTCATCGGCGTCGTCGTGGTCATTTCGTCCCGCCGTCTTCAGGCCCAGCTTCTGGCCGCGTTTGTGCAGCGTCTTGCCGACCTCGATCGGGTCGACTCCCTCCGCCATCAGCGTTCCCCCGCCCCCGCCGGATGAGCCGCGCCCCCGCGCTCCGGACAGCCCCGTGCATATTAGCGGAAACGCGTGACACGCGGTTATGTGGGCGCAGGCTCAATGAGCCGCCGGGCCGGAAGTACCTGCCGGGGCAGCGGCAGCCGGCCGGATGAGCCAGCCGCCAGTATGTCGAGGTAATGCCTTCGCGGTGTGAGTTCCGCGCCGAGCGACCGCAGGAAAGGACTGTCCCATTGCGCGTCGATCGCGGCACCGCCCGCCAGGGCACATCGCGCGGCCAGGTCGGCCGCCGCTACTCTTGCGGCATTGGGGCGCCGGTTGAACATCGAATCCCCGCTGAACGCGGTTCCTATGCCGATTCCGAATGCGCCGCCAACGAGGTCAAGGCCCTCCCATACCTCGATGCTGTGCGCCCACCCCATCTGGTGCAGCGCAAGTAAGCTTTCAAGCAGCGGGTCGGTCAGCCAGCGTGGCTCGCGGCCGCCGCGGCATTCCTCGGCCACGCGCTGAAACGAGTGATCGGCAGTGGTCGTCCACTCGGGGCCGCGCCGCAGTTGCTTCCTGACATTGCGTCCGACGTGGATGTTCTCTACCTTCATGACCAGCCGCGGGTCGGGCGACCACCAGGCCACGCTGAACGGATCATCCCGGTCGCTGCCGACCATGGCGATCACGCCCTCGGCGACCTTATCCTCGTACCGGAATTCGTTAATGTTCCTGGAAAACTCCTCGGGTGCCGGGAACGGGACTATTCCCCGCTTGTACGCGCCGAGCAGCCTGGCTGGGCTCAGGTCGCCGCAGAAGGCGACAGGGCTGTCACCCGGGGCTGACGACATGTCCAGCGACGCCCAGTCGCTGTAATAACTGACGGCCATGCGATGCCTCGCGGTTCGAGAGGGCCCGGGGGTGCGCCACCGCATGGTGCCCGTCGCGGGGATCCTTCAGGTAGCCGCCGGCCACCAGGCGCGCGATCTGCAGATCAAGGAGGCCGTCGTCAACGGGCGGGAAGACGATACCGCTGTCGCCGAGCGTTCGCTCCGTACCTTCCCGGCCGTAAGCCGGGAAGATGTGGTCGAGATACATTTCGGCGACAGTCATGTCGGAGCCTGGGGAGCGATCGACGAATAGCGGGACGAATGGGGTCATCGGATGGGAGGGATGTCCTGCGGCATAACGGAGCAGTGCGTCGACCCATTCCTGGTAGGGGATCTCTTGGATCTCGAATCCAAAGTAGCGCAATCGGTCCGTCAGCGATCCAATGAGCGCACGCTTGGGGCTGGCCAAATGGTACGTTTTCCCGGTGGCCTGGACATGCGTGGCGATGTAGCCGATTGCCGCCGCGCAAACATCGGCTGGGGCGAAGTCCAGCGGGAGATCGATGTCCGGGGCAATGCCGGTATCTGTGATGAACCGTATCATTGCGTATATTTCAGTGGACGTGTTCCAGACACCGCCGCGGTTGTCGCCAACAATGTCGAGAGGCCGGTAGATGGCTACAGGGAGCCCGCGCCGCGCAGCGTTGCGGAGCATTTCCTCAGCAACGAAGTTGCACTCGACGTAACCCACAGAGAGATACTCGGCATATGCGAGTGGCGTTTCCTCGGTGACTTCACGCACCCCCGCGCGGCCGAGACCGGCGAGCACCGCGGCGGTGGAGACGTAATGCAAGGGTATGCCCCGGTAAAGCCCGGCGAGGCGGATGAGCTCGCGCGTCCCGGTCACATTAGCTGCCCGCAGCTCGCTGTACGGGTAGATGAAGTTGACCAGCGCGCCGGCGTGGTGGATGACGTCGACGCGTTGCGCCAGGTCCTCAAATGTGTCATGCGGGAGACCCAGATCCGGCTGGGCCAGATCGCCTGCCAGCGGGACGACGCGATCGAGCGGGAGGGCGCCTAGCTCGTACCGCTCGGCGCCCCGCGCGATGCGCTCCAGCCCATGACCCGCGTCCCGCGCCCGGACCAGGCAGTGCACGCGTGCGCTGGTCGTGGCCAGAAGGTCGCGCAGCAGGTGCACACCGAGGAACCCGGTTGCCCCGGTGAGCAGGATGTCGGCCGGCTGCTGCCAGTCGGGAGGAGGCCCGGCGTCGAGCCGGATCACAGTATCCAGTCTGGCCTCGCGGGTGAAGTCGACCCTGGTCTCCGCGCCATCGGTGCTGAGCGTCCCCGCGCGGGCATCCTGCGTCGCGTTCGAGAAGCCGCGGAGCGTCGGGTCGCGCAGCAGGCAGCGGGTGAGCGGCCGGACCTGCTCGGCGTCGATTCCGAACATGACGCGGACGCGCGCCAGCATCTCCGCGGCGAGCAGCGAGTTGCCGCCGAGCCTGAAGAAATCGTCATCGAGGTTCACCGGCCCGACGTTCAGCACCTGAGCCCACAGATGACTCATCCCCGCCTGCAGGGGCGTCTCCAGCTGGCGTTCCGGGTGCGCGCTGACCGGGACCGCCAGTGGGGAGAGCGCATTCCGGTCGACGTCCCCCTGCGGCGTCAGCGGCATGTGGTCCAGCGCGACGAACACGGCCGGGATCATGAAGCTGGGAAGGCCTGCGGAAAGCAGTCCCCGTAGGCTCTCCGCCGATGGCAGGCTCCGGGACCCGGCGGCGTAACGGCTCGTATAGTACGCAACGATTTGCTTGTCGCCGGTGCCGAGGTCGTGCGCGGTGACCGCCACCTGGTCGATATCAGGATGGCTGGCCAGGGCGCTTTCGATCTCGGCGGGCTCGACGCGGAAGCCGCGGACCTTGATCTGACGGTCGGCGCGCCCGATGACCTCAAGATTGCCGTCCCGCCGCCACTGTCCGAGGTCGCCGGTGCGGTACATCCTTGCTCCGGGGGTGGCGCTGTAGGGATTCGGGATGAACAACTCGGCCGTGAGTCCTGGATTGCCCAGATAGCCGCGCGCGACGCCGGAGCCGCCGATGTAGATCTCGCCCACGACTCCGGGGGGCAGCGGGTTCAGATGCTCGTCGAGGACGAGCATCTGCGCGTGCGGGAGCGGCTTGCCGACCGGGACCGGCGCGCCGGGCGGCGGCAGAAGCTCTTCGGTCGCCTCGAAGAGGGCCGAGGTGATGGTGGTCTCGGTGAGGCCGTAGGCGTTGAGCAGCCTGGCTCCGCGCGCCTTTTGCAGTATCGCCCGGCAGTCGGCCGCGTTCGCACGATCGCCACCGGTGATCATGAGCCGGAGGGACCCCAACTGCCGGCCGCCTGTCGGCGTGGCGGCGAGCACCTGATGCCAGTACGCGGGGGTCAGGTCGGCGACGCTGACTCGCCCCTCGGCCAGATAGCGGATCAGGTCGGTGGAGGCGACCGTGCCGGCCTCGGGCAGCATCAGGGCCGCCCCGCTCAGCAATGTGGCGAGTATTTGCTCCAGCGACGTGTCGAAGCCAACCGATGCCAATTGCAAGACTCGGTCCTGGGAGGTAAGCCCATATGCGCGAATTGCTTCCTGGCCGAGGCGGCCAAGCGAGCCGTGGCTGACGGCTACCGATTTGGGGCGGCCGGTTGATCCCGATGTCCAGATGGCATAGGCGATATTCGCCGCCTGGAGGCTGGCGGGTGGGGTGGTCGACGGGCACGACGCTATTGCGGACGCCATCTCGTCAACCAGAAGTAGCGTCGTGTCGGTTCCCGTGAATGCTCGCGCATTCCTGCTGTCCGTGAGGACCAACCTGATACCTGCCTCCTCCCGCATCTGTGCGAGGCGGCTACTGGGAAGGGATGGATCCAGCGGCATGTAGGCCCCGCCCGCCTTGAGAATCGCCAGCAGGCAGCGAATCGTCTCGGCGCCGCGTTCCAGGCCGACCCCCACCAAGGTCTCCGGCGCCACGCCAAGGATCTGAAGATGGTGAGCGAGCCGATTCGCCGACCGGAAGAGCTGCAGATACGTCATCTCGCTCCCGGCTAGCACGACGGCGGCCGAGTCCGGCTGACGGGAGACCTGCTGGTCGAACAGTTCGTGCACGTATCGCAGCTCGGAGGCGTGCGCAGCTGGCGGGCTGCCTTCCCGCCCCGGCCCTGAGGCATCTGCCGGCGCACCGGCCCGGCTCGCATCGCGAACGCTCGCAGGCACGATGTCCGGCCAGGCGGCCGTGATGGCAGACAGGCATGCCTGTCTGCGCATGGCGTGCCCCTCCTGCCGCCAGCCGGCCGGAACGGTCAACGTGGCTGGCCAGAGCGAATGCTGCCCCTCCTCGTTGACGACCACGAGATAGTCTTCCGCGGAACGAGGATCCGGATCCTCCCGAGGGAGAATGGGGTAATCGTGCGCCGTATAATCCATGATTCCCAACCGTCGTGATCGTGTGCGAAATATCTCACTGCGGTTACCCGGCGTGATTTCCAGACATACGGTAAATTAATAGGCTAGTAAGCCTGACAGCTACGCTGTTGTTCACCAGCTGCCTTTGTGCGCGAGCTAAAGAAATTCGCCCGAGCGTCGAGCCTGGTGCAGCCGATGACTCCCCCCTGACCGGAATCGGGATCTGGCGTACGAAAAGTTGCAGTCCAGCGCCTCGGATGTCTGAGGCCATGGTGGCGTGCGATATCCTTTGCCTGAATTGATGCCAGATTCCAGGAAGGAAGGATATCATCTTCACAGCCAGACCAGAGCCATAAATCTGTACAGAAGCGACTTATCGGGCTTGCTATCTGGTTAGATTGGGTCACTACGTCCGGACTTGGACCGTTGCGGACGTGGCAGATCGGTCAGGCAGGCCATGACATCGCACTGGGACACATCTGCGGATCCGTCGTCGAGGTGGCGCCGGGCACTTCGGTGCCGACTGGTTTCTTCGCGCGGTCGGCCACGGTGGGGTGGGCGCGGCCGGGCAGAAACGGCGTGCCCAGGGGGGTGGTTGCGTTGACGTGGCGGCGAAAGGTGATGCCGGGCTATGCCATCTGGATGACATTGCTCATCATCACTTACTATGCGTTGCCCGGGGTCCGCCTCGTAACGTGGACCGCGCTCGGATTCAGTGGGGTGCTCGCCATCGTGGTGGGCGTCGTCATCAACCGCCCCGCTCGCATGAGGCCGTGGCTGCTGCTGGCCGCCGCGAACCTGAGTTTCGCGGTCGGCCAGCTGATCTTCCTCGTGTTCACGGACATCTTGAAGGAAAGCGTCCCGTTTCCGTCGATCGCGGATGTTTTCTACCTGGCGACATATCCGCTCTACGCGGCCGGGTTGCTGATCTTCATCCGGTGGCGCTCTTCCGGCCGTGACCGGCGGAGCCTCCTGGACGCGCTCACCCTGAGCTGCGGCGTTGCCTTGCTCTCCTGGGTCTACCTGATCGTGCCGTATGTGCACAATCCCGGGCTGACGTCGTTGCAGAAGGCGGTCTCGGTTGCCTACCCGCTCGGTGACCTGCTGGTCATCGCGATGCTGGTACGGCTTCTCGCGCCGGGTTCCGGCCGCACCCGGTCCGTGCAGTTGCTCACCCTCGGCACCGTCGGGCTGCTGGTGTCCGACGTCTCATTCGGCCTGATCCAACTCTACGGTGGACCGTTCCACACCGGAACAGCTGTCGACTTTGGCTGGGCGCTGTTCTACGCGGCCTGGGGGGCCGCGGCGCTGCATCCGTCCATGACTAAGCTGACCGACCCGGTTCCCCAGCAGCAGGCGGAGAGCACTCCGCTGCGGCTGTCGCTGCTGATGCTCGCCTCGCTGATCGCCCCGACGGTGTTGTTTTTCGAGGCCCTCAGGGGTAGCCCGCCCGACGCGGGCGTGATCGCGGTCTTCTCTGCCCTCCTCTATCTGCTCGTGCTCTCGCGCCTGGCGGACGCCGTTGCCTCACAGCGGCGGGCGCTGGGCCGCGAGCGGGCATTGCGGGTCGCCGGCGCGTCCTTCGCATCGGCCGTCACCGTGGAAGAGGCTGCGATCGCGGTCCAGAAAGCCGTGGCCACGCTGATCGGCCCGCAGTCGCAACAGGAGGCGGTGCTGGCCGTGCGCGACAGCGGCACGCTCCGCGCCGTCGGCGCCGCGCCCGGCCATTCCGCCGTGCAGTTGAGCCGCCTGGACACGATGGCAGAAACCGGGCTTTCGCTGCTGGCGGGACCGCAGCCGCATCTCGTCCGGGCCGCGCAACTGGGCACGGGTGTCGCCGAGGATCTGGGCGTCACCGACAGCGTCCTGCTCTGCCCGCTCGCGCTCAAAGACCGGCCGTCCGGCGATCCGCTGATCGGGGTGCTGGCCGTCTTCGGTGACGAGAAGAGCCTGGCGGCGATGTCCGGGACCCTCGAGATCCTGGCCGGCCAGGTCGCGCTGGCGGTCGAACGGGTACTGCTGAATATCGAGGTGAACCGCCGCAACAGCGAGGACTACTTCCGGACTCTGGTGCACGACGCTTCTGACATCATCTTGATCATCGACGACGACGGGAAGATCCGTTACGCGACCCCCTCCGCCAAGACCATTTTCGGCGACGTCAGCGTGGAAGGAGCGCACCTGTGGGACCTCGTCCAGCGCCATGAGCGTGATGACGTCGTTGCCGCGTTCACCCGTATGCGGGACCACGAGGCACAGAACTCTGAGGATTGGCTAATCACGCGCCGTGATGGGACACCGATCGAACTCGAGGGCAGATACAGCGACCTGCGGGACGACAGCACGGTCGGCGGTCTGGTGCTCACGCTGCGGGACGTGACCGGGCAACGCCAGCTCGAGCGCGAGCTGAAGCACCGGGCCTTCCACGACGCACTGACGGGGCTTCCCAACCGGCTGCTGTTCCATGACCGGGCCGCGCATGCGCTGGCCCGGGCCCGGCGGAACGGCACGACCGTGGGCGTGATCTTCGTCGACCTGGACGACTTCAAGGTTGTGAACGACACCATGGGCCACAGCGTTGGTGACGAGCTCCTGATCGCCGCGGGGGTGCGGCTGGCCGCGGTGGTGCGGGAGTCCGACACGGTCGCGCGGCTGGGCGGCGACGAATTTGCGCTCCTCGTCGAGGATGCAGCCGACGGGGGGGTGGCGGAAGTATTCGCCGAGCATATTGTCCGGGCGTTCGGCGAGCCGTTCACGCTCACCGCCGGGTCGGTGATCACGACAGCCACCGTGGGCGTCGCGACGACGGAGGACAGCAGCGAGGCGGGTGGCCTGGTCAGCCACGCGGACCTGGCCCTGTACGCGGCCAAGGCGGCGGGTAAGCGGCAGTGGCGCCGGTACCAGCCAGTCCTCAGCGCGGGGATGCTCAAGCGGCGTGAGCTGCAGTCGGCGATCGCCGACGCGGTCGTCAACTCGGCCTTCACGCTCGTGTACCAGCCCATCGTCGAACTCGCCGGCGGCGAGATCGTCGGGTTCGAGGCACTCGTGCGATGGCCGCATCCGCGGTGGGGCATGATTCAGCCGGATCAGTTCATCACCCTGGCCGAAGAGACCGGTCACATCGTGCCGCTCGGCTCCTGGGTGCTCGGGCAGGCAGCGGCCGATACCGTCCGGTGGCACCGCCGCGTGCCCCACGAGACGCTGCGGTATATCAGCGTGAACGTATCCGCCCGCCAGTTCCGGGACCCCGGTTTCGTGGACACGGTGCGGCGTGTACTCGCGACGTCGGGCCTGGCGCCGTCGGCGCTGCTGCTGGAGCTTACCGAGAGCGTCCTCCTTCGCCGTGACGGTGGCATCCAAGCCGACCTGGAGGAGCTCAAGCGAATCGGGGTCAGGCTCGCCATCGATGACTTCGGCACCGGATATTCATCGCTGAGCTACCTGCGGGAATTGCCGATCGATGTGCTCAAGATAGACAAATCCTTTGTGGAAGGCATCGCGGTTTCCGAGCAGCGGCTGGCGCTCGCGGAAGTCATCATTCGCATCGCTAAGACGCTCAAGCTGACGGTCATGGCTGAGGGAATCGAGAATGAGGTGCAGCGAGATCTGCTCGTCTCGATGGGCTGCCAGTACGGGCAGGGGTATTTGCTGGCGAAGCCGGTGGGAGCCGACCAGGCGGAGGCGCTGCTGCGTATCGGCCGCGGCCTGGTCCCCGAGCTTCCCCGTGCGGGCGGCTTAGTCCGGGCCCGTGATTGACTCGGCCCGTGATTACACGGGCCGACCTCGCGGCGGCCAGGGACCAGACGATCCCCGATGTCGTCGCGGTCGGCTTGCGGGTGCTGTTCTCTGGCATCAACCCGGGCCTGTACTCCGCCGCCACCGGGTACCACTTCGCCCGCCCGGGAAACCGCTTCTGGCCGGCGCTGCACCGGTCCGGGTTCACGCCGCGCCTGCTGCGTCCTGACGAGCAGGAACGGCTTCTTGACCTCGGGCTCGGCATCACCAACATCGTCGCCCGCGCCACGGCCCGTGCGGACGAACTGCGCCCGGAGGAGTTGCGCGAAGGCGGCCGCGCGCTGGGCGCGAAGGCCGCGCGGCTGCGTCCCCAGTGGCTGGCGGTCGTCGGTGTCACCGCCTACCGGACATCGTTCGGCCGCCCCCGCGCCAGTGTGGGACCACAGGATGAGGCCCTCGGCGGCGTCCGGGTATGGGTGCTGCCTAATCCCAGCGGACTCAACGCGCACTGGACTATACCTAAGCTCATAGAGGCGTTCCGAGATTTGAGGCTGCACGTCGAGGGCTAAGCGAGGTCGAGAGGCGAGGCAGGCGTTGCTCAGCTGGCAAGTTCCGCTTCGATAATCTTCTGCTCTAGCGCGTCCAGGTCATGCGCGACGATGACATGAAGCGCTATCGGGTTCGGATGCTCGGTTGCGCCACGGCGATACCCCGCCCTTCCCTGGGCGTCTTCTTCGCCGCGGCGCGGGGATGCGAGTGAAAAGCCGGGTCCAGGCTAGCCAGGCTACCGGCGCAAGAGGCTGACGGCCGACCCGACCCGGCCCTCTTGATCGGATTACCTAGCTGGGCCGGTGAGCATAAGGCAGTGTCGGGGTCGGCGCATGCCCTCATCTGCTGCTAACGCCGTTGGCGGCTGCGGACTTCGAAGGCGATGACGATCTCGGAGATCCCGCGGAACAAGGCGAACAACCCGACCCAGACCAGCAGCAGCGCCCCTTGTACCGACAGGAACTGCTGGGAGGCCCAGAAGCCGAGCAGGATCTCCAGGATGCCGACCACCGTGCCCAGCCACCAGGCGCTGTTGATACCCCTGGCGTCGACGGAGGTGATGATGTCCAGCGTCCCCCGGAAGATGAGCAGCAGCCCCAGGATCGAGGCGAGCGTCCAGAATGCGTCGTAGGGCCGGGCGAACGACCACCCGGCGCCGAAGGCGAAGATGACGCCCATCACGACGTGCAGCCAGCGCCAGTTGGAGCGGACCGAGGCGATCAGGAATTCGTCGAGCATGCCGAACAAGAACAGCACGCCCAGCAGGACGCCCACGGTAGCGATCGAGGCGGGGGCGAACCGCAACGCAACCCATGCGATGATGAGCCACGCGATTCCGGTCAGCAGGAACAACCACCAGGGGCCGGCCAGCCGCCACAGCGCCGCGCGGGCGCCGCGTGTGCGTTCCTGCAGCGCATCAGGATTAACGCTCATACCCGGCTTCCTTCCGCAAGCGCTGTGAGGATCCTTCGGGCGGCCGGTGTCAGACCCCGCGGGTCTTCAAGTCCCGGCGGCTTAGCGATCTTTCCGAACGCATCCTCTCATTGCGCCGACCACCTGACAATGCCTGGCAGAAGCCGGTGAAGGTGATGCCATCGGCCGCGACCCGGGCGCGCGGCCCGCTCGGGGGGTGCTCGGCAACGCGGTCATTCTTGGCGGCATACCTTAATCGGGCATCGGCGGGCGGGTCATCGGCGCGGGCGGCATTCCAGCAGGCCAATGCGGATCACGACTTCACCGAGCAGGAGCTGGAACTCAGTTCATCGGCTCATAGGGCGGGCTTGCCCGTAGCTGACTTGGGGGACCGTCCGCCAGCGTCCACCGGAATCCGTGGATGAACTCAGCGATCGTCACCCAGTTGGTCACTCAACGTGCTTGGGGTCGTATGCGCGGTGGCGGGCGGCGTACTCTGCACTCGGTCATGGACAAGGATGCGGCCTGAGCCGATATGGAGGCACCAGGATGGCCCAACTTAAGCTGCCGATTAAACTCCCGCACAACCCAGTCGTCCTGGAGGAACAGGCGCGACGCGCCGCGAGCCTTCAGCTGCGGATCGCCGATTTGATCACCGGTTTCGCCGGGTCGATGAATTTCGTCTACCTGCATGTGGCGCTGTTCGCTCTCTGGATGCTGTTCATCGAGAAGAGTCCGTGGCCGACGCTGACGCTGATCGTGTCGCTGGAAGCGATCTTCCTGTCCACGTTCGTCATGATCGGCCAGAACCGGCAGGCGGCATTCCAGCAGGCCAAGGCGGACCACGACTTCACCGAGCAGGAGCTGGAGCTCAAAACCAACACGGCGCTGACCCGGGAGATCGACCAGCTCACGACCGAGCTGCACAGACGGATCATGGGCGACCCCACCCGGTAGCGGTCTTGATGATCGGCAGGTGAAATCGCCCCGTGCCTGACCTGTCCGGTGATGCGGCTGACCTGCCCGGTGATGCTGCTGGCCGGCCGGTGATGCGGCCCAGTAATAGCGCGCAGCCGTTGACCGTAAGGGATGGAATCTGATATATCAGACATCTGATAGCCCCGTCCAGGGAAGGGTGCGCCATGGCCGATGCGACGGACGAGCTGAAGGTCTTCGAAGGTGTGCGGCCCACCCGCACTGGTGACCTGGCGCTGGAGAGCCAGGGCATGGCCCCGATCCCGGCGGATGCCAGGTATGGCGGGGTGCACCGGATGTTCACGGTGTGGTTCACGCCCAACATGGAGCTGTCCGGCGTGTTTACCGGCACCCTGGCGGTGGTGCTGGGGCTCGGATTCGGGCTCGGGCTGGTAGCCATCATCGTGGGTACGATCATCGGGTCCCTGCCGGTGGCCATCCTGTGCACGTGGGGCCCGAAGACCGGCACGGCCCAGGTGCCGCTCGCGCGGATGCCGTTCGGGAAGACTATCGTCCTGCCGGGCACGGTGCAGTGGCTGTCGTCGATCGCCTGGGACGCCCTCGTGGGACTCTTCGGCGGCGAGGCGGCGCAACTGCTGTTCCACGTCCCGTTCTGGCTCGGTGTCGCCATCGTCCTGGTCCTCGAAGGGATCGTCAGCGTCTACGGGTACGAGTTCGTGCACCGGCTGCAGGCCATCGGCTCGGCCGTCCTCATCGTGCTGTTCCTCGTCCTTACCGTGCGGATCTTCCAGCACCACGTGGTGCTGTCGCATAACACCGTGCACGGCGGCGCGCTGATTGGCGCGTTCATCCTGATGGTGACCATCTCTCTCAGCGCGGGAATTTCCTGGGCCACCTACGCCTCCGACTACAGCCGCTACATGAAGCCCACGTCATCGAAGGCGGCTATCTTCTGGCTCACCATGGCCGGCCTGACCGCCTCTTACGTGCGGGTGGAGACCATCGGGCTGGCCGGCGCGAGCGTCCTGAGCAACCAGACCGCGGCGGGCGTGCGGACGCTGATGGGCGGCGGCCTGCTGGGCGTCCTGGCGCTGATCGCGATCGTTTTCGGGGCGATCGCGTCCAACTCGATGAACGACTACACCGGGTCACTGGCCTTCCAGGCGATGGGCGTCCGGGTGAAGCGGCCGATCATCGCCGCCGTCGTGGCGGTGCTCGCGTTCGCGGCCATCCTGTGGATGAACGCGGGCAACACCTCGGGGAAGTTCACGAATATCCTGCTGTTCATCGGCTACTGGATCGCGCCGTTCTGCGCGATCGTGATGATCGACTGGCACTACGCGAAAGACACGTACACGCCCGGCTTCCTGCGCAACGCGCTCGCCTTCCGGAACCTGCGCAACGGCTGGCCCGCGCTCGTCGCCTTTGTCGTGGGCTTCGGGGTCATGGTGCCGTTCATGAACACCTCGCTTATTACCTGGCACCCGGTCGCGGACGCGCTCGACGGCGCCGACCTGGCCTTCTATGTCGGGTTCGTGGTCGCCGGGGTTCTCTACTGGGTGCTGCGCCGCAGCGTGGCGGACCCGGCGCCGGCCCCAGCGCTGGCCGCGGCGGAAACCGGCTCAGCCCTGGGCGGCCATGGCGAGTGACGACGCGCCGGTCGGACTGTCCGCCCGCCTGCATGGCGAATGCGAGCGCATCTGGGCCGGCCTGCACGCGCATCCGTTCCTGCGCGAGCTAGCCACCGGGAAGCTGCCCCTGGAGAAGTTCCGCTTCTTCATCGAGCAGGACCTGCTCTACCTGCCGGACTACGCCCGTTGCATGGCCGTGGGGGCCGCGAAGTCACGGACGGAGGCCGAGCTGGAGTTCTTCACCAGGGAACTGGAGGGGACCATCGGCCTGGAGATCCCGAACCAGCGGCGCACCCTGGGCCAGCTGATCGAGCTGGACGCGGCCGACCGGGGCGGGGCGCTCGGGATGGCCCCGGCCAACGTGGCCTACACCAGCTACATGCTGGCCGTGGCGGCGCACGGCGGTCCCCTGGAGATCCTCGCTGCCATCCTGCCCTGCTCCTGGAGCTACGTGGAGATCGCCGAGCGCCTGGCGGGCGAGATCGCGGATCACCCCGTGTACGCGGACTGGGTCCGCTTCTACCTGACCGATGAGATGTCGGACTTGGTCCGGGCCATGCGCGAGAGCTTCGACGCGGCCGGGGAGGCGGGCCTCAGCCCGGCACTCCGGCAGCGGCTGGCGGAGATCTTCGCCATGAGCTCGCGGCTCGAGGGCTCGTTCTGGGACATGGCCTACACGCTCGACCAGTGGCCCGATCTGCTGGACGGCCCGGGCCCGCAAGTTGACAACAGGAGAGCCCCTCGCATATAAGATCTCATATCTGATGTTTTGAGGAGATCGGATCACCGTGGACATCGTTGACCCCGGGTTCGCCGCTCCAGTGCTGGACAACGTCGATCTCGACCGGGCGGTGGACCTGGTACGGCAGGTCTGCCGCATCCCGAGTGTCCTCGGCGACGAGGGTGGGCTCGCCGCATTCCTCGCGTCCGTGATGCGGGAGTCCGGTTTCGAGGCGGTGGACCTCCAGCCCGTGCTTCCCGGGCGGCCCAATGCCATCGGCGAGGTCAGCTTCGGCTCCGGGCGGCGGGTTGTGCTCACCGGCCATACCGACACCAAGCCCGAGTCCCACGGGTGGCGGCGGGCGGCCCCGTTCTCCGGCGACCTCATCGACGGCGCCGTCTACGGTCACGGTGTCATGGACATGAAGGCCGCGCTCGCCTGCCAGATCGTCGCGATCGAGGCGGTCAGGGCGAGCGGGCTGCCGCTCTCCGGCACGCTCGCGATGGCGGCGGTCGCCGATCACATGGGCGATCAGGCCGGTTCGATCGCCTACTTCGACGCTCATCCGGCGGACCTGTGCGTCCTCGGTGAGCTCACCGACAACCAGGTCTGCCTGGGACATCGCGGCCGGTACTACTTCGACGTGACGGTGCTGGGCCGCTCGGCGCACACCTGCCACAAGCACGCCGCGGTGAACGCCAACACGCTGGCCGCCCGGGCCGTGCTCGCGCTGGACGCCTCCCGGCTGCACCCGGACCTGCCGGACGAGGTCGCCGACCTGTTCGGCACGGAGACCTACATCGTCCCGGGCAGGATCTACGGGGGCCTGGCCCCCGGGGGCCCGTCGATGATCCCGGACGAGTGCGTGATCCGGGTCGACTGCCGGCCGCAGCCGGGGGTCACCGTCGCGCAGGTGCGCGCCGAAGTAGACCGGTGCCTCGCGGAGGCGAAGCGGGCCGACCCGCGTTTCGCCGCGGAGGTCACCCTGGCCGACGTCAAGAGCGGCTATCTGGCCAGGCCCGCCGACGAGGTGGTGCGGCTCATGGTCGACGCGGTCCGCCAGGTACGGGGCGCCGAGCCCGCGCTGGTCACGGAGAACTGGCTGGGGGACACCGCCAGCTTCGGCGAGAAGATCCCGACGGTGATCTTCGGTCCCGGCGGGCCACCCGTGTACTGCCCGGACGAGCACCTGTCGGTCGCCGACATCCACGAGGCGACGAAGGTGTACGCCACATTCGCGGCCCTCGCGCTCAGTCAGAACACGCCCTAGGCGACCCATGAGACACCGTCTGTCAACGTCGCGCCACACCGGAACGCCGCAGGCGCCGGGCCGGACGCCGGATAGTGCTGGCCTGCGCGCCTCCGGCACGACGCACTGCCAGGGCCGTTACGGTGTCCCGGCGACGAGACTCTGCTGTCCCGGGGGGACGACCCCCCGGACCCCCCGCACCTGCCTCCCGCGCTGTCAATTTGCGCGCCTCCGTGCGTCATGCCGGAGGCATGCCAGCGGGCACTGTCAAGCGAAGCGCCCGCGAGGGAGGCCATAAATGCCGAGCGGCGGCGGGTTCGGCAACCTTCTCGATCAGTGCCTGGGTGTCGGCCGGGGTGAGCAGGTTGTCCTGCTCACCGATGAAGGGACCGACGGCCGGGTGATCACCCGGCTGATCGAGTCGATCGGGGCCCGCGACGGGATCCCGCTCGTGGCCCGGATGCCGGTCCCGCACCTGCCCGGCTCCGAGCCCCCCGGCGCGGTGGCGGCGATGATGCGGGAGGCGGCGGCCGTCATCGAGCTCACCAGCCTGTTCATCGGGTCCAGCCTCGCCCGCCGCACCGCGACCGAGCGGGGCGTCCGGTATCTCGCCATGCCCGGGGTGGTGCTGGACACGTTCCGCGACGGCGGGCCGCTCGACGTCGACTTCGAGTACTTGCGCGCCGACGCGGAGCGGGTCGGGCGGGCCTGGGGCAGCGCCAGCGAGTTTCGGCTGACCACCCCGGCGGGCACCGACCTGCGGGGCTCGGTCGACGGCCGTCCCGGGCGGGTACTGCACGGCATGGCGCGTGAACGAGGCGCGTACATGGCGCCACCGGACATCGAATCGGGTACCGCGCCGGTGGAGGGCACCACCTCCGGCGTGGTCGTGATCGACGGTGACCTGCTGTTCATGGGCCGCGGCCCGCTGACGGACCCCGTTGTGCTGCATGTCGACGGCGGGAACGTGGTGGGCATCGAGGGCGCGCAGCGCGCCCGGCTGACCCAGATGCTGGAGCGCTGCGCGGACGAGCAGATGGCGAACCTGGCGGAGGTCTCGCTGGCCTTCAACCCCGCCGGGACCATCTGCGAGGTCCCGATGGAGACCGAGTCGGCCCGCGGCACCGCGCATGTCGCCCTGGGCAACTCGATTGCCTACGGGGGCCAGGTCAACGCCATCGCGCACCTGGACTGCGTGATGCGCGACGCCACGCTGGAACTCGACGGCCAGTGCATCATGACCCAGGGTGACCTCCAGTGAGACCGCCGCGGGTGCTTCTCGCCAAACCCGGCCTGGACGGGCACGACCG
>DASWFT010000623.1:0-1528 GCA_036394075.1 Streptosporangiaceae bacterium | reverse complement strand
GCCGCTCAAGCAGCGCCGGCGCGGGTTTTCCGGCGGGCAGGTGCTGACCGGGATGGCCGCGGCGCAGCTGGCCGGGGAAGACTTCCTGGTCGGGCTGGACCGGCTGCGCGCCGATGCGGCGGGCCAGCACCTGGCGCCGGTACCAGGCCTGGCGACCTCGACCGCGACCGGGCTGGCCCGCCGGTTCACCGCCCGGCACTGGCGCGGCGCCGAAACCGGGCTGGCGCAGGCGACCGCGCGGATGGTGGGCCTGCTGCCGCAAGAGCGGGCCGCGGAGCTGGCGGGCGGCCCGGTGACCATCGACATCGACGCCACCGACGTGGAGGTCTACGGCAGCAAGAAACGCGGGGTGGCGTACACCTACCAGGGGCAGCGGGCCGGGCGGCCGCACGTGGCGGCCTGGGCCGAGACCGAGATCCCGCTGGCCGGCGACCTGCTGGCCGGTGATGAGGATCCCCGCTCGTCCGCGGTGGGGCTGCTGGGGCGGGCGCTGGCCGCGCTGCCGCCGGCCGTCCGGGACGGAGCCGCCGCGGCCGGGCGGAAGATCGCGCTGCGCGCGGACGCCGGGTACTTCGCCGGGGACCTGGCGCGCGCCGCCGCCGGCCACGGCATGGCCTTCGCGATCGGCGCCAAGCGGATCACCACCATCTGGCGGGCGCTGGCCGGGATCGCCGAGGACGCCTGGCGGGACGCGATCGACATGAAAGACGCCCAGGTCGCCGTCTCCCAGTACAAACCGGCGGACTGGCCGCAGGACACGGTGCTGCTGGTCCGCCGGGTGAAGCTCGACCCAGAGCAGGTCTCCGCCGACCCCCGCTCCCGGCGCCGCCGCACCCTCCACCCCGATCAGCGGGACCTGCTGTTCCCCGAGCTGGCGCAAGAACCCGCCATCTACGCCTACAGCTTCATCCTCACCAACATCGACGTGTCCACCCCGGCCAGGGCGGTGGCGTGCGAGCACTGGTACCGGCACCGCACCGCCATCGAGAACATCTTCCGCGACAGCAAGCACGGCGCCGCGCTGCGGCACCTGCCCTCCGGTGATGAGCAGGTCAACACCGCGTGGATGTGGGCGTCGCTGATCGCCGCCGCGATCGCCGCCTGGCTGCACCAGCTCACCGGGCTGATATCGGGCGGCGAGCTGCTGGAAGGGCACGGGGTCCGCGGCGGCAAGGCGATGATCGCCACCTTGCGGCGGGCGCTGATCGCCACCCCCGCCCGGCTGGTCAGCCACGGCGGGCAGCTGATCCTGCGGCTGGCCCCCGGCGCCGTCCTGCTGCCCGCCATCCTCGCCACCATCCGCGCCCTGCCAGCCCCCGGCTAACCCAGCGCACGGCACCACACCGCGCTCACCAAGCCCCTCACCGGCACCCAGACCCCAGGCCATGGCCCCCCAGGCCCCGGCACCAGCAGAAAGGCCCCGAACCCGCGAACCCGGCGCGACACCCGGGTCATCGTCATACCCGCACCACGGGACCAGCCACTCCAAGATCATCTCCGGGGCTGTGGATAACATCCGCCGCCCTAC
>DASWFT010000622.1:0-1813 GCA_036394075.1 Streptosporangiaceae bacterium | reverse complement strand
CATTCGCGGCCCTGCTCGCCGTCGATGAGCTGCGGCAGCGTGCCGGTCAGCAGCTGGGCGAAGGCCTCCTCGTCGATGCGCCCGGCGGCCAGCGCGTCGTACAGCGCGCCGTGGCCGCGGCGGAAGGCCGGCACCAGCGACAGCTGAACCAGCGAGGTCACTGCGTGATCGGCGCACAAGATCGCGTCGGTCAGCTCGAACAGCGCATCGGCGCGGGCGGTCAGGCACGCATACAGCCGGGCCCGGAACTCCCGCAGCGCCTGGTACCGCGCGACGGCGGCCGCGACCAGGGCCGGGTCCGGCGGCCGCGGCGCCATCCCCGTCAGGCTCACCGCCGCCAGGGCACCTCCCATGCCGTCGGCGCCCGGGATGGTTTGCAGCTGCCCGCCTGATCGTGGGAGGGTATCCAGCACGGCCGTTTCCCCTTTCGATGCCGATGTGTCCCAACACCAGCATGAGGGAAACGGCCGTACCTACGCGCGAAGTAGCATATATGCGCGAATAGCACCACTATGCACTGATATAACCCGAATTTAGGTTAAAACCTAAGCTAAGAGCCTGTTGATAAAGGAGTTCATGTCGCCTGTATCGCCTGCTCGGGCTGGCCGGGTCGCGAGCGTTCCCCGCCCCAGCGCGGCTCGGCTGGCGTTCCGGTCTCGTAGCGGGCGAGCCTTCGGGTCATGATGAGGACGGTGGCCCAGTAGATCATGGCCTCGGAGTTCGCGGTGGTGCGCTCGTAGTCGCGGACCAGACGGCGGTAGCGCATCAGCCAGCCGAAGGTACGCTCGATGACCCAGCGGCGGCGGACCACCTGGAACGAGTGCGAGGCGGTGCGGGCGACGACCTCGACGGTGATCGCGGCGATCTTCTGTGCCCAGGCGGCGAGCGGCTTGCCGTTGTAACCGCTGTCGGCCCACATGATCTTCAGGGTGCTGAACGCGTCGAACAGCTTGATGAGCAGCAGCTTCGCGCCGGCCTTGTCGCTGATGCTGGCGGCGGTGACGACCAGGGCCAGCAGCCAGCCCTCGGCGTCGACGGCCAGGTGCCGGCCGCGCCCGTCGATTTTCTTCCCGCCGTGGTACCCGCGGGTCTTCCGGCCGGCGGTGTCGTGGGCCTTGACGATCTGGGAGTCGACGATGCACGCCGACGGCTGGGCCTTACGGCCCTGGTGCTGGCGCAGCAGTTCCCGCAGCCGGGTGATCAGCGCCTGCGGCAGGCCGCGGTTGTTCCACCGCTCCCAGAACGCGTACACCGCCTCCCATGGCGGGAAATCAACCGGGAGCGCACGCCACTCGATCCCGTTCTTGACCACGTAGGCGACCGCGTCGCACATCGCCCGCAGGTCATGGGTCATCGGCCGGCCCACCGCGACCGTCAGCTCCGCCATCACCTGCCGTGCCCGCGGCTCCAGGACCGCCCACTGCTCACCGGTCAGGTCCGACGGGTAGGCAGGCCGGCGGTCACGGCACCAGCAGCCCGGCGACGCGCAGGTGCTGGCGTTCCCGGCCGCGGCAGGGTAAACAGGCATCTGAACCCCTGGCGCTGGAGACGGCTAGACACCTCTCCGCTACCAGGGGTTCCTTCGCAAGCTACGGCAACACGCCGCGCAGCGACCAGATCGATACAGTTACGCCCGGTTCAGCCTGGCACGTGGTCCTTTATCAACAGGCTCTAAGACCCGGCACGCCGCGCCGGATGGTCCCGAGGTTGGTCAGCCGCCCCGGCTGGACCTGCCCGGCGCATTCGATCTCGCCCGGCGAATTGCGTATCCAGAAGCGCCCGGGCAGCGACTCGAGGTATGCGTAGTAGCCAT
>DASWFT010000621.1:0-2073 GCA_036394075.1 Streptosporangiaceae bacterium | reverse complement strand
TCCGGCCTCGCCGGGGAGCCCCTGGTCGACCTGCGCTACCGGTACGACGGCCGCGACATCGTGCTCCGCGCGGCCGAGCTCGCGCCGTTCCTGGTGTATGAGACTGCCACCCTCCGCCAGCTGGCTGCCAGCAGCTCCCTGCCCAACCTCGTCGCCCTGGTCATCAGCCGGCTCGCCGACCTGCAGCAGCTCGGCATCGTGCCAGAACTCACCGGCAGCCTGGCGGCGCCGCTACTGGCCGAGTCGCAGAGCCAGGAAAATGCCGCTCCCCAGAGACACGAGCCCAATGCCACGGCCTCGGAACCACGAGAAACCCCTGCTACCCCGTGCCCTGCTGTGCCATCCGCGCCGAGAACCTGCAACTCCTGATGCCCGGCGCGCCCTCGGCGAGAACCTTGCAGCACTCATCCGGCCCCGGGTGATCGCGCATGGACAGACGCACCGTCTTCCGGGTCGGAGAGCTAGCAACAGGACCGTGTGTTGGCGGCCAACCGTATCTGCCCGCTGGCGGCCACGAAGAAGACTCCCTAGCCATCACAGAGCGCTACCGGATTCGCTAGTCGGCGCATCGCCATCCTCCCTGCCGAATATTCGCGGTTGGCGCTCGGTCTGCCACGGCACGGCACCTGTGAGCGGATGCCCCAGTTCTGCGCGGCGGCACAGCCGAGCTGACGCTGCTATCGCGGCGTTAGATGAGTGCGGCCGGACTGCTCGCAGCCGGCGGCAGCGGCGATGATCTCCGCGGGCACGGGTCACATGACGCTCGCGGGGCCGGGCGGCGGGGAACCGTGAGAGATTTCTTCTGGCAAGGCGATGGGATCCGGGCGAGTCGTTCGTCTATGAGTCAGGACACGGCCGGAGCAGGCCGCCGGGACAAGGGAGTCGCAGATGACGCAGTACCTGATCTCGTTCGGTGCCCACGCGATGGACCATGTCCCCGACGAGGACGCGCCCGCCGTGGCCAGGGCCGCGCGCGCGGCGGTCCAGGAGGCCATAAACGCCGGCGTGTACGTGTCCGCCGGCGGGCTGGAAGACCAGCCGGCGAGCATCGTGGCCACCGACGGGGCGGTCACCGACGGCCCGTACCCGCAGGCCATCGGCGGGTTCACGCTCCTCGACGTGCCCTCACGCGAGGAGGCGCTGCGGTGGGCCGCCAAGATCGCCGTCGCCTGCCGCTGCGCGCAAGAGGTCCGGGCGATCGGGGCCGACCCCGAACTCGACGCGATGCTCCGCCAGGCTGATAGCCGGCGGTGACGTCCCGGCTGCGCCTGGTCGAACGCGGCCCGCAGCGCTAGAGCAGGACTTGCCCTGGCGGCGGCCTGACAACGCGGGCCTGCGCGCCGGCCTGAGCCGGGGACGCGGGGCAGCGCCTCTTGGATCGGACGTGAAGCCCGGTCCTCGCGGCTGACCGGACCGCCGCAACCACTGACCGCCCGGTGGAGCGACAGCCAGGCCCGTCGCGGCGAGTGCCCGCGCTCACCGGCAGATCCAAAGCGTTGGCAGGGCCGTTGGCTGCGGGAGTGACCGGACGCAGAACATCCAGTTCGGCGCGCCGCGAGCCAGCCGTCTGGGAGACCAGGTTGCCGCGCCGAACGGCGGATACATACGCGCCTCCACCATGGACCGGTGTCACGCCGAGTAATCGCGCTGGCCGCCACCGGGCAGTACGGCATGGCCACCACCGGGCAGGTCCGGCTGGCCGTCGTCAACCGTGCGAGGCTGGTCTGTGCGGTACTCGGGATGTCGGCAACCCGATGTACCTCAGGTGTACCTCCGATATACCTCGCGTGTACCCGGGGGCGTGAGCCCGAGCCACCTAGCTGCGCAACTCGGTAGCTATCACGCTGTGTAGTGCCATCGGTAGGGCCGCTCTGGAGCGGATGCTGCGGCCGGGACGGCACGCTAGGCCGGGCGGAACGGGCGAGCGCAGGGGCCGACTAGGGCGGCCCGTGGGACTAGGTCCGGACTGGGTGCAGCTCTTCTGCAGGGACTGGCTGAGCTGGGAGGCTGTGGGTTGACCGGCCATGACAGCGGTCATCTCCTACTGTTTGGGGGTAGCGAGGAGATGCCCTA
>DASWFT010000620.1:0-1640 GCA_036394075.1 Streptosporangiaceae bacterium | reverse complement strand
CCGCGACGACCTCCCCCAGATCGTGATCGGGATGGCGGTCACCCGCGACGGCGTCCCGGTCCGGGTCTGGTGCTGGCCCGGTAACACCGGCGACTCCGCCCTGATCCGGCAGGTCAAGGCCGACATGCGGGACTGGAGCCTGGGCCGGGTGGTATGGGTCGCCGACCGCGGGTTCTCCTCCCAGGAGAACCGGCGGTACCTGCAAGCCGGCGCCGGGCACTACATCATCGCCGAGAAGCTGCGCTCCGACTCACCCGACATCAAAGCCGCACTGTCACGGCAGGGCCGCTACCAGGCCGTGGCCGGGAACCTTCAAGTCAAGGAAGTCCGGATCGCCAACGCGGGCGACCGGTTCGTCATCTGCTACAACCCCGACGCCGCCACCCGCGACGCCGCCACCCGCGGCGATCTGATCACCAGGCTCGAGGAAATGATCGCGGGGTCGGACAAGCTGAGCGTGACCAAACGCGCGGAACTGCGCGGGAAGATCTCCGCCATGCCCGGGCTGAACCGGTTCTTGCGCGTCACCCCCGGCGGACTGCTGCGCATCGACAAGGCCAGGATCAAGACCGAGGAGAACCTCGACGGGAAATACCTGCTGCGCTCCTCCGACCCGAAACTATCCGCCGAGGACATCGCGCTGGGCTACAAGCAGCTCCTGGAAGTCGAGCGCGGCTGGCGGGACATGAAGTCGGTGCTCGACCTGCGGCCGGTCTACCACCGCCTCGAAGAGCGCATCCGCGCCCACGTCATCTTGTGCTGGCTCGCCCTCTTGCTCATCCGGATCATCGAGACCACCACCAGTGAGACCTGGTCCGCCGTCCGCCGCCACCTCGACCGGCTCCACGCCGGCACGTTCACCGGCCCCGCCGGCACGTTCCGCCAGCGCACCGAGCTGACCAAGGCCCAGACCGACCTGCTCGCCCGACTCGACATCCCCGCGCCCAGGCCGATCATCGAGCTCGAACCTGCCCGCTGACGGCGCTGACCCCCCGTCGCATAGAGAAACGCTCTCGCGGGGCGTCTCGACGTGCTGCTCCAGCTCACACCGCCAATCCGGCGCTCTAGGCCGCCGAATTATGCGGAACGCAGGCCTGGGGTTGTCTTGGGAAGGGCGTGACTCCACTGATATGAACCCCTGGCTGGGCTCAGGACTCCTGACACGGTGTGAAAGTCGATGTGATGTTCCGGCGTGAGAGAGCCAGAAATCAGACCTCGATTGTGCGTTTCCGCAGGTCACTGACTAGCAGATGTGCCAGCTTTACATAATGTCCTTGCATCTATTTTTACTGCTCTGGGCGTAGTAATAGGACGACGCTCGGGAGGCGCCTGTTCTGCGGGATGCGGTTGAGGCGGGGACGTCTTCCTGGTGCGATAGTGCGGGCTTGGTGTCCCAGGCGCAACCAGAGAGGACGTCCTGTGAGCAAGGGTAGCGGCATGACCCGGGGGGATCGGCGGCGGAACGCGCGGCGGGAGCGGCTGCGGGCGGTGCTGCCGCGTGATGGCGCGGTGATCGGGATTGACCTGGCGGAGGACAAGCAGGCGATCGCGGTGGTTGATCATGATGTGCGGGTGCTGGCGCGTAAGACGGTGCGGGTGAAGGCGTTCCGGCTGGGTGCGGCGCTGGACTGGGCGGTCGG
>DASWFT010000619.1:0-9922 GCA_036394075.1 Streptosporangiaceae bacterium | reverse complement strand
ACGCCTCGTACGAGGCATACTCGGCGTCCGGCGAAGCCTCCGCGTCCGGCGAAGCCTCCGCGTCCGGCGAAACCTCCGCGTCCGGCGAAACCTCCGCGTCCGGCGAAACCTCCGCGGCCACCGGGTCGCCAGCGCCCGCCGCGCCCCCCGCCTCCTTCCCGTCTGGCGCGTCCTTCGCGTCTGGGTCCTTCCCGTCTGGGTCCTTCCCGTCTGGGTCCTTCCCGTCCAGCGTGCTCCCCGCGTCCGGTACGTCCTGTCGGCCCGGCGCAACGGCGATGGCCCGGAGAGATCTCGGCCAGCGGCTGGGTACCTCCCGGAGGGTGGCGACCATCAGTATCGCGGCCAGCGGCGCAGCGATCAGGACCATCGGGACGGGCAGGAAGCGCCCGGCCACCAGCAGCGGTATCCCGGGCAGCAGCCAGCCGATCACCACCAGCAGCGGAAGGACCGTGAGCCGGGCGAAGCTCCGGCCCGCGAGCAGGGACGTGGATTGTTTGGTGGCAACAGGGACAGGCCGAGGATCACTGCTCTCGGCTGCTTTGCCGACCGGGCGGACTCCCAAACGCACGGTCCCCACTGTAGATGGGACGGCGCTGCAATCCGTGTAGCCTCAGTGACCGATTCATCCTATTGGCACGACATGGCATAGCCTCGCGTTGAACAATGAGAGAGCGCACCCCTTGCGTCCGACGACCCAACGCGCTGAGGAGCGATGAGCCGCTACGACGATTTGGATGAGGCCGGAGGTCGCCCGGCGTCCTGGGGGCAGGGCGTTGACCAGGCAGATGACGGTCGGCGGGGTCATCGGACGCGCCGCCAGAACGCGGGGGAAAGGACGCGCCGCCAGGATGCGAAGGGACGCAAGCTACGCAACCAGGCCGGCGGCTGGAAGGGGCAGCAGCCGGGCGGCCGCGCGACCGCGCGGCCGCGCGGTCTGCGCAAGGACGTAGTGCTCGGCACGGCCGCCATCCTGGCCACGGTCATCGTGGTCTCCACCTCGCTGGTGGCCTACGCCAGGTACCGGACCGTCTACGGCAGCATCCAACGCATGGATGTGACCTCCGGCGAACTCGGCCACCGGCCGCCCTACACGGCCGCGCTCAACATCCTGGTCATCGGCTCGGACAGCCGGGCGGGAACCGGCAACAAGTTCGGCAACGCCAGCGTCATCGCCGGCGCGCGCTCGGACACCATGATGCTGCTGCACATCGCGCCCGGCCATCAGCGGGCCGACATCATCAGCCTCCCGCGCGACTCTATGGTCCCGATCCTGTCCTGCCAGGCGAACAGCGCGGCGGGCCTCACCGGCCAGCAAGCGCAGCCCGGCGCCGTGGAGCGGCTCAACGCCACCTTCGCCTACGGCGGCCCGGTGTGCCTGTGGAAGACCCTGGAGCAACTCACTCACGTCCGCATCCAGCATTTCGTTGAGGTCAATTTCTCTGGGTTCCAGTCGATAGTCAACGACGTCGGTGGCGTGAGCGTCTGCCTGCCGTACGCGATCAACAATCCGCAGTCCGGGCTGAGACTGCCGGCCGGCCTGCACACGGTCAGCGGGGCGCAGGCGCTCGCTTTCGTCCGCGCCCGCGAGAACGTCGGCCAGGGCTCCGACCTACAGCGCATCCAGCGGCAGCAGTTCTTCCTTGATGCCGTACTGCACAAGCTCAAGAGCACCAACCTGCTCAGCGACCCCACCAGGATCCTGCACGTGGTCACGGACACCGCGAAGTCGCTGACCACCGACAGCGGGCTCGACTTGACCACCTTGTTGAAGATCGCGAACAGCATGAAGTCCCTCAACTCCAGCGCGGTGGACTTCATCTCGGTGCCGGTGGAGGCCTACCCGCCTGACCCCGCCGCAGAGGTCCAGTGGGTGCAGCCCCAGGCGGATCAGCTCTTCCAGGGCATCGCCAGCGACAAGAACCTGCCCAAGCCCGTGGCTAAGGGCGGCAAGAAGGCCACCACCGTACCGTCCGCGGTACCCACGGTCAGCCGCTCCCAGGTGCAGGTAGACGTGCTCAACGGAGTCGGCAGCACGGGCCTGGCCACCACCACCGCCACCGATCTGACCAACGCGGGCTTCGTCGTGACCGGCACCGGCGACGCGGCCAACACCGGCTATACCAGCAACGTCATCGAGTACAGCTCACCCAGCCAGCTGCCCGAGGTGAACACGCTCAAGGCCGCGATCGGCAGCGCCCAGGTGAAGCAGGACACCACCCTGCAGGCGGGAACGATCAGCCTGATCGTCGGGTCGAGCTTCAACGGCCTGGCCAGCCAGAAGGCGACGCCATCGACCACCCCGTCACCGAAGGCCAGCAACCTGACCCAGACCTATGGCGGCATCACCGGCAGCACCAACATCTGCAAGGACGCGGCCGCTTTCGCCCCGTGATATCGCTCCCGTGCTGCCGCCCCCCGTGATGCATCCTCGCGATGGCATTCCCTGATGGGATCCCCTGACGGCAGCTCTCTGACAGCATGGTGCTCGGATGGAAATTTTCACCGGCTGGCACACCTGGGACGAGGCGGAGCCGGGCCTGCGTGAGCGGCTGCCCGACGCCACGGTGGCGCAGCTTCACCGGGCAGTGGCGTTCGCTACGGAATACCACGGTGACCAGCGGCGCCCAACTGGCGCGCCCTACCTGGAGCACCTGCTGGAGGCGCTCGAGGTGCTGGTCCGCGGCGCCGGCGTGACCGATCCCGATGTGCTCAGCGCGTCCGTTCTGCATGATGTCGTCGAGGACACGGCGTGCACGCCGGCCGAGCTCGCGGCCGCGTTCGGCGACCGGGTCGCCGAGTTCGTAGGCTGGGTGACGATCCCGGAGGCGGCACCGGGGCAGGACAAGGCCGCGGTCAAGGACGCCTGCCTGGGCCGGCTGCGGCACGCCCCGCGGGGCGCAGTCCTGGTCAAGCTCGCCGACCGGTCCAGCAACGTGCAGACCCTGCGCAACCTGCCCCCGGCGAAACAGCGCTCCTACTATGCGCAGACGCTGCGGCACATCGTCCCGCTGGCCGCAACGGAGCCCTGGTTCGCAGGCTGGTACGCGGACTGGCAGCGCGACTTCGCCGATCTCGGTGCCCCCGCCAGCTAGGGCGTGTCATCCCTAGGGGGCGAACGAAATCCCTTCTCAAGAGCCAGGCGGGTGGCCGGCCAGGGCGGGGGCCGCACGTTCTCGTTCCGCTTCTGCACCTGGGCTCTGACCGCCCGCCGCGGTCACCTCCAGCCAGGCCCACAGCCCCAGCGGGTACATGAAGTAACCAAACCTGGTGGCCGGGGCCAGCGTGAACATGAGGGCCAGGGCGATGATGAGCCGCCAGGTGGCGGAAGCGACGTCCCGCGGCGGGCGGACAAAGAGAGACCCGATGACGCCCAGACCGGCCAGGGCCAACGCCCCGACCGCGATCATGCGGCCAACATGCCCGGTCTCGGCGAGCAGATGGCCCGGCAACGGGCTGACCGCCTGCGACTTGATGCTCGCCAGGCCGAGCGGGAACAAGATGGTGTTCTGCACCAGAGTGCGCGGCCACAGCACGGCCACCGGCCCGATGAGGGCGGCCGCCGAGGCGAGTGCGGCAATCGCGAACCTGCCTACCGCCCGCCCGCCATCCCGCACCGCGAGCAGCGTCACCGCGACCATCAGTGCGGGCCAGGCGGTCGCCTTGGTGGCGGCGGCGAGGCCGAGCACCAGGCCCGCCAGGACCGGCCGCGGCCGGTGCCACAGCAGGGCGAGGCCCAGGCACAGCAGGGCCAGCACGGGCACGTCCGTGCCACCGACGGTGAGCGAGAAGGCGACCACCGGCGTGGCGGTGACCAGGGCCGTCCAGCGCAGCACGTCCCGCGCGCCGGCCAGGGCCAGGGCCGCCCCGAACGCGGCGACGAAGACCACGCAGAACCAGATCCTAGGGTCGGTGAACAGCCCCGGGCCGAGCAGCGCCCGCGGGATCCCGAACAGCGCCATCAGCGGCAGGTAGGGGTTGTAGATGTTGGGGTCGTGCGAGGCCGCGAGCACCGCGGGAGCCTCGTAGGGCGAGCCATGGTGGACGAGCAGAGTGGCGCCGCGGGCGATGACACCCACCTCCGGCTGCCATTTGCCCGCCACCGCCAGCACCGATAGCGGTGCGGCGAGCGCGCCGCCGAGGCTGAGCACGAGGGCCAGGTCCACTCCCCGTGACTTCCGGGCCAGCACCGAGGCGGCCGCGAGCAGGTAGGCCGGGGCTGCGAACAGCCCCCAGAGCCGGTGCGGTTCATAGTGGCTGATCAGGCCCAGCCCGCCGGCGAACACGGCGCACGCGGCGAATGTGGCGGCCAGCAAAGGTCGCGGGATCGTGGTCGGCGAGTGCCAAGTCACTCGTCGCGGCTCACAGCCCCGTGGTGGCGCCTGTCCCAGTGTGAGCATAGAAGTACACCCTTCACTGAGGAGATCTTAGCCGGACCTTGGTCCCGGGCCCGCCGGACCCCGGGACACACCAGTTCTTGGCTGGTGAAGCTCAGATCACTGGCGGACGCCCGGCCCGGGTCATCCGCCACGCTGTGCGAAGGGACATCCGCCGACGCTGCCCGGGGTCTATTCGCCAGCCTTCGGCGAAGCCGGCCAGCCAGGCACGCACAGCATCAGCCGAATGTTCCCTCAGCACGGTCAGCGCAAACCAGTCAGTCAGGTACCAGGCGGCCAGGAGCCAGGGCAGGTTGCGGCGCGCCAGCAGCACCCGGTTGCGCCCGTCGAGCCGGAAGAACGTGGCGTGCCTGGCGTTCGGGAGCGCGTGATGGCACATCTGCGCGGCCGCGTCGTATTCGATCCGGTACCCCAGGCCGAGGAGCCGCCAGGCGAGGTCTGTCTCCTCGTGTGCGTAGAAGAACACCGCCGGCAGGCCGCCCGCCTCCAGGTAGGCCGAGCGGCGGATGGCGCACGCCCCGCCGGCGAACGTGGTCACCAGGGATGACCGCTCCGGGTCACCCGCCCGCAGCCGCGGCACGTGCCATCGCGCCGACGGGCCCCCCTCGGGATGAACGACACGGAACGATAGCACCGCCAGTTCCCGGTCGTCGGCGAACCGGTCGGCGATGTAGGCGCCCACCCCCGGATCGGGGTACCACCCGTCGTCGTCGAGGAACAGAACCACGTCTCCGGTGCAAGCCTGGACGCCGGCGTTGCGCCCTCCGGCCACGCCCGCGTTCTCGGCCAGCCGGACCACGCTCACCTCGGCGGGGGCGAACGGCACATCCGTGCCGTTGCCGACGACGACCACCTCCAGGTCGGTGTCGCGCTGGGCGAGCACGCTGGCGATGGCCCGGTCGAGCTCGGCCGGCCGGTCGCCCATGGTGAGGATCACGCAGGAAAGCTTCACCGCAACCTCCGGGACGCCACGATCGCCACCAGGTGTGCGACGACCATGAGCGCCGCGACGACCAGGCAGCCGATGATCAGCACCCTGGTGGCGGCCAGCCCGCCGATCGCGGCGTCGATGATCGCCGCGACCAGGATCGCCACGCTCAGCTCGACCGCCTGGATGAGCCGGTGCAGGCGCAACCCGGCGGCGAGCCGCCTCGCCAGCGCCAGGCCCGAGCCGGTGGGCGCCAGCGCCTGGTCGCCGTGGTCGCCGCTCAGGCCCGCCTTGGCCCGGGCGACGATCACGTTGTCCGTCTCCGCCTTGACCAGCGCCGACAGCAGCGCTGCCGCGAACCCCGCGGTCACGTAGCCGCCGGTGAAGGTGAGGTGGCCCTGGGCCCGGATGCCGAGCCCGGTGAGCAGCGCCGCCTCGCCCAGGTAATGGCCGATCCCGTCCAGGTAGACGCCGGTGGCCGAGGTCCGCCCGCTCCACCGGGCGAGTTCCCCGTCGGAGCAGTCGAACAGCAGGTACAGCTGGATCAGCAGGGCCGCCGCGATGGCCGTGGCCAGCCCGCCGAACGCGACCACCACCCCGGCGGCCAGCCCGCACGCGATGAAGGCCAGGGTGACCGCGTTCGGCGCCCAGCCCAGCCGGGCGAAGACCCACGTCGCGTGGGGCGAGATCCGCCGCATGTACAGCCGCCCGGCCCAGTGCTCGTCGTTGAGCCTGTCGATCACCGACGGCGGCTGCCCGCGAGCTTTCAGCTCAGCCAGTGATGGACCGGACATAGTCCCCTACCCGCTTGCCCGCCTCAGCCTCGGTCAGGCCGAGGTGCTCCAGGATCGTGTACCGGCCGGGCCGGGTGGCCGGCGCGTACGCGACGGCCTTGGTGAACTCCGCCTCCGACAGCCCCAGCTCAGCAGGAGTCCGGGGCAGCCCGTGCCGGGCCAGGCAGGCCGACATCAGCCGCTCCTGGCTGGTGTCGCCGCGCAGGTACGCGCAGAACAGGGCGCCCACCCCGGCCAGCTCGCCATGGCTGCCGGCGCCCGGATAGAGCTTGTCGATCGCGTGCAGGATCTCGTGGTCGCCGCCGCTGCACGGGCGGCTCGACCCGGCCACGGTCATCGCCATGCCCGAGAGGATGAGCGCCTCCGCCAGCACGAGCAGGAACTCGTCGTCGGCGACCGTGCCTGGCTGGTGCAGCACCGCGTGGGCAGCGGTGCGGGCGAGCGTCGCAGCCAGCCCATCGAGCCGCTCCCCCGCGTCCACGGCGGCCAGCTCCCAGTCCGCGATGGCCGACAGGTTACTGACGACGTCCCCGATCCCGGCCCTGACCAGTTGCTCCGGCGCCGCACGCACGCTGTCCAGGTCGACCACGACCGCCACCGGCGGCGCCACGCCATAGGACCCCTTGCCCGATTCGTGCTCCAGCGAGCTGACCGGCGAAGCGATTCCATCGTGCGACAGGTTGGTCGCGACAGAAACCATGGGGATGCCCGCCATGTGCGCGGCGAACTTCGTGACGTCGATGGTTCTGCCGCCGCCGATGCCCGCGACCGCCTCATAGGCTCCGGAACGCAGCTTTTTGCCGAGGCGGACCGCATTGTCCACGGTCCCGTCGTCCACCAGGAAGAACTCCGCCCCGCCAAGCTCGAGCCGGGCCGCGATGCTCTCCCCCTGGCGCGGCCCGACCGCGATCGCGACCCGTCCCTCGGTGGCGATCCGCCGGTCAGCGAGGAGCGCGCCGAGTTCCGTGATCGCGCCGCGCCGCACGTGCACGACCAGCGGCGCTGGAATCATCCGGGCCAGCAGTGGCATCGGCATCCTCTCTCGTGACAGGGGGGTGGTTGCCGGAGAGGGAACGGCAGACCACAGGCGCGCGAACGGCAACCACCCGCGAGACTAGCAGTGGGCGGCGATCTCCCGGGCCCGGCGCAGATCCTCGTGGTTATCGACTTCTACCCAGTCGAGAGCGCCGATCGGGGCCACGGCGACCGCCTCACCACGGTCGGCGAGTTCCTGGTACCCGTCCTCGTAATACCGGCCGGGATCGTGGCGCCAGGTGGCCTCGAGCGCGCTGGCCAGGGGGCCCGCGGCGGCCGGCCCGATCAGCGTCGCACCGATGTACTCCCCGAATGCCTGCGCCGGGTCCATCTTCTTGGTGATCTTGGCCAGCAGGCCGCGCTCGTCGAGGACGACCTTCATCTCCTCGTCCCCGAGCCGCTTGACGTTGTCAACCGCCAGGATGATGTCCGGCAGGCCTGCTCCCTGGCGTTCGGCTCCCTGGCGTTCGGCTCCCTGGCGTTCCGCCTGGGCCGCCAGGAGGGTCTTCTCCACGCTGACCGGGTGCACGGTATCGCCGTTGACCAGCAGCACGCCGCGGGCGAAGTACTCACGGGCCAGCCAGAGCGAGTATGCGTTGTTCCACTCCTGCGCCCGGTGGTTGTGCACCAGGGTGAGCGCCACCCCGTGCGCGCCCTCCAGGTCCGCGGCCCGTTCGCTGATCACGCCCGCCCCGTGCCCGACCACGATCACCACGTCGCGCAGCCCCACCGCGGCGAGGTTGCGCAGCGCGATGTCGAGGATGGTGGTCGGCCCGGCCACTGGCAGCAGCGTCTTCGGCAGCACGTCCGTGTCGGGGCGCAACCGCCGCCCGGCACCGGCGGCCAGCACCATGCCGATCACCGGCGCTCTCCTCTGCTGATATCGGGCTCCCTGGCAGCGAGCCAGCCGGACAGGCTGACCCTGCACAAGAGCCACCCAAGATACGCCGTCAGCGCGAGGTAAGCGAATGTGACGAGACCCAGCATGGCGGCGAACGCCACGGCCAGGATCCGGCCGTCCCAGCCCAGCCCGGCAGGCTGCGCGGGCCACCCGGTCCGCTGCGGTGCCCGGCACGCGACATCCAGCTGGCGCAGCGCAACCACGCTGATCAGCGCAAAGGTCACCGGCCCGGGCACGTGAGCGGAAAAGCCGAGCGCGGCCAGATAGATGTACTGCCCGGCCTGCAGCAGCAGCGGCACGAGCCAGTCGACCGGGCCATCGTGCGGGTGGCCCGCGCCGGGCGCCGCGAGCAGCATGGCGGCAACCGGCGCGAGCACCAGGATGCCGGTCAGGTTGCCCAGGCCGAGGGCCACCAGCAGGACGGCCGCGGCCAGCCCCGCCAGCGCGGGGAGAAGCGGCACCAACTGGCCCTGGACGATCCGGCCGGCCAGCTGGGCGATTGGCCCGTCGTCACGGCAGGCAGCGATCCCGCCCGGGCCGGCCAGGCCGGCATCCGGCCGGCCACCCCCGGTCCGGCCGACCTGGACGACTGCCCACCCCGCGGCGACCGCGCCCCAGGCTATGAGGGCCAGGAAGGTGGTTCGCGCACCCCACAGCGGGGCCGTCACAGCGATCACGGCGGTTCGTGCCCCCATGGGCAGCGTGAGGAGCCAATTCACCACCTGTGGCCGCCTCGAGCGCGGCGGTGGCGGGCCAGCCCGGCCCGGCCGGCACAGTGGGGTCACCTGGCCGATGGAGAGCGTGATCGCCGCGTCTGTGGCCAGCATCCAGATGCCGTGCCGCTGGCTCGCTGACGCACCAGCCGCGAGCCCGGCGTAGACCGCGAGTTCTCCCGCCGTCGCGCCCACCCCGGCCAGCCAGGCCTCGAAGCGGGCCAGCATGGGCAGGTCAGCCCGCACGGCAGCCACGGTGCCCTGGGCGGCTGCTCCGGGCTCGCGGGCGGCCGTGACCTGGGCACCGACCCGCCGGGCCAGGTACCCGGCCAACAATGCCAGCCCTCCTGCGACAGCGGAGGATCTGGTCCCCGCGCTGAACCAGGCGGCGGCGCAGATGCTGCAGGCCAGCGCGATCCCGGTGAGGGCGTTCGGGGCCAGTGATTGGCGGGCGGCCCAGCCGGCCATCCGGCGGGGGAGCACGCCGACGGCCGCGGCCACGGTCATGCCCACCCTCCCAGTGGTCCGTCCGCCACGCGAGTGGTGATCCGTCGATCCACAATTCCCGTACCCACTCCGCTACGCACCGTACCGCCCCGGCGCGGACGAGTCCCGTGACGCCGCAGACGCTGGCGTGTCCCATGACGGCGCGGGCGTGCCCCGTGACCGCGCCGGCGTGCCCCGCTCGCGCAGGTAGAGTCCGCTCATGCGAACGGTGGCGGTCGTGCTCGCGGGGGGCTCGGGCCAGCGGTTCGGCTCTGGACTGCCCAAGCAGTTGCTTCCGCTCAGCGGCCGGACGCTGATCGAGCACTCCGTCGCCGCCTTCGAGGAGGCCCCCGACGTGGCCGCCATCCTGGTCGTCATGGCCGCGAGCCACGGCAGGCAGGTCGCCGGGCTGCTCGCAGCCGGCGGTTACCAGAAGGTGATGGGCGTCATCGAGGGCGGCGCCACCCGCCCCGAATCCACCTGGCGGGCCATCGCAGAACTGTGCCGCAAGGAACCGGGCCCCGACGAATGCGACGTGCTCTTCCATGACGCCGCGCGGCCGCTGGTCGACCAGCGCATCATCGCGGACTGCGTGCACGCGCTGCGGACGCACGAGGCGGTCAGCGTCGCGGTTCCGGCGTCCGACACGATCGTGATCGTGGACGGCGACG
>DASWFT010000618.1:0-23859 GCA_036394075.1 Streptosporangiaceae bacterium | reverse complement strand
GGTGTCGAGCACCATGTTCTGCCGCCCGGTGGCCGCCCAAGCCCTCGATCTGCCGCGCGGCTGGGAGCCGATGGGCGCGGTCGGCGTCGGCCACCCCGCCGCCCCGGCACCGGACCGCCCCCCGCGCGACCCGGAAAGCTTCCTGATAACTCGCTGATCCCCGGGCCGCTGTCAAGGGGCACGTTCAGTGCGTGCCCTTGGTCACCTCGCCGCGAGTGGCGGTCAGGAAGCCGCCGCTGGCTTGGCCTGAGATCCGCCGGTTGTAGCTGGCGGCGACGGGCCCGACGCCCCGAGTCTGGACCTGCCAACCGTGGCGGGTTAGCCAGTCAGGCGCGGCTGAGCCGAGTCCGCCTTTCCACAGCGAGGTAATCCTGCTCATTCCCGGCAGGGTCCGGGCCCGGCTGACCGGGCTGCCGTCGCTGGTGTCGTTGTACTCGAAGGCAATCCGGCTGCCCGGTGCGGACAGGTCGGTAGTGGCTGTGAGCAGGTGGCCAGCTTCCTCGGCGGTGAGGTAGATGAGCAGGCCCTCGGCTAGCCAGGCGGTGCGCACCGAGGGCCGGAATCCGCTGTCAAGCAGTGCGTCGGCCCAGTTCTCGCGCAGGTCGGCGGCCAGCGCCGTGCGGCGGCAGCGTGGGACGGCGCCTTGCCTGTTGAGCACGGCGTCCTTGAAGGCCAGCACGTCAGGCTGATCGATCTCGAAGAGTTGGGTGCCGGCGGGCCATTCGAGCCGGTAGCCGCGGGTGTCCATGCCGACGGCGAGGAGCACGACCTGGCGACACCCGGCAGCGGCGGAAGCGATCAGGTAGTCGTCGAGGAACCGGGTGCGTATGACGACGCGCTCCTGGAAAATCTCGCCCAGCGACATGCGCTCATCCGGCGGCGCTGGCCCATCCGGCGACGTCAACCCATTCGGCGGCGTCAACCCATCCGCCGGCGTGCGCTCATTCGCCGGCGTGCGCTCATCCGGCGGCGTGCGCTGCTTGGCGACCGCTCCCTGGGCCGCGGTGACGAACGCCTCCGCATACGGGTCGTGGAAGAGCCGGTCGGCGCGTTCGCTCTCCCGCGCGCGAATCCTCGCCACACCGATCGCGGTCTGGCCCACGCCCCGAGGTGCGTCGTCATTGGCCATGCGCAAACCCTACTCATGAGTATCCACTGGGTACGAGGCCAGCCCTGAAAAGAAACGTGTTGCCGGCCACCGTCCGGTGTCATGGGGGCCCGTCCGGGCGACGGCCGCCGGGAATCTTTCGTGATCATGGTCGGGCCGGGGTAGCTGGACAGGCTTGCTAGCTGGACAGTAGGGGGATCGGGGTTCGAGTGCCCCGGACAGCCGCGCATACTCCGTCGCTGGCAGTCGCCGCGGAGATTCGTTCGGGGGAAGGGTCTCCGTAGGTGGTGGTGCGCTGGCGCAGGGGCCTGCCCAGGGGACCAGTCATATCGGCGATCTGGCTGATCGTCTTGTAGGAGCCGTTCTGCGAGCCGGCCATCCTGCTGATCGTCTCCTCCATCAGGGTGCCGCCCAGGTCGTTCACGCCGCCGCTGAGGACGTCGCGGCAGAGATCCTCCCCCAACTTGACCCAGGAACACTGGATGGAGCCGATCGCGCCATGCAGCAGCAGCCTGGAGACCGCGTGCACGGCACGGTTCTCGCGGCGGGTCGGGCCCGGGCGGGCCAGCCCGGCCAGGTAGATCGGCGAACTCGCGTGCACGAACGGGAGCAGGACGAACTCGGTGAAGCCGCCGGTGCGCTCCTGGATGCCGCGGATCACCCGCAGATGGCCAACCCAATGGGCGGGGGTGTCCACGTGCCCGTACATCATCGTGGCGCTGGTCGGGATGCCGAGTTCGTGCGCGGTGGTGATGACCTCGATCCATGCCGAAGCCGGGAGCTTGCCTTTGGTCAGCACCCACCGCACGTCGTCGTCGAGAATCTCCGCCGCGGTTCCTGGCAGCGAGCCAACACCCGCTTCCCTGGCGCGGGCCAGCCACTCACGGACCGCCATTCCGGTGCGCGCGGCGCCGTTCATGACCTCCATCGGCGAGAACGCGTGCACATGCATGTCCGGGCAGCGGCGCCTGACCTCCGCCGCGATGTCGAAGTACGCCGTGCCCGGCAGGTCGGGGTGGATGCCGCCCTGCATGCAGACCTCGGTCGCGCCGGCGTCCCAGGCCTCCTGGGCGCGGTCGCCGATCTGCTCCAGGGAAAGCGTGTAGGCGTCGGCATCGGTGCGGCGCTGCGCGAAAGCGCAGAACCGGCAGCCCGTGTAGCAGACGTTCGTGAAATTGATGTTCCGGTTGACCACGTAGGTGATGGCGTCGCCGGAGACGTCACGGCGTAGCGCGTCGGCCAGCGCGGCGAGCGCCTCCAGTTCCACGCCGTCCGCGTCGAGCAGGGCGAGTGCCTCGCTGTCGGAGATCCCGGCGGGATCCTTCTCGGCGCTGCGCAGGGCGGCGGCCACCTCGCCGCGCAGCCGGGCCGGGCCGGCGGCTTGATGGCCGGCCGAGGTGGCCTCCGGGGCGATCCGGGCCTGAACCTCCACCCAGTCGCCGTAGACCTCCATGAAATCGTCACGCCGGTCGGAGGTGCGTCCTGTGGTGTCGATCGTGACGTGCAAGTCGGTCCGGCCGGCCGCCTCGCCCCAGCCGCCGTCCGGCTCCTGCCAGGGCAGGCCGGCCGGGATGGCGCCGTCGCGGGCCAGCCCGGTCACCGGGTCGGCGAGCGCGGCCACGTGGGCGGCCAGGCGCGGGTCCAGCCATGGCTCGCGCAGGTAGCCGGGATAGATCGTCAGGCGCTCGCGAAGCGTCATCCCGCCGTCGGCGGTCCGGCTGGCCAGTTCCTCGATCTGCGGCCACGGGCGTTCCGGATTCACGTGGTCGGGGGTAAGTGGTGAGACGCCGCCCCAGTCATCGATCCCCGCGGCCAGGATCAGCCCGAACTGGTCACCGATGAGGTTCGGCGGGGCCTGGATGCGCACGGCCGGGCCGAGGACGAGGCGGGCGACCGCGATCGTCGCGGCCAGGTCGTCCAGTTCCGCGTCGGGCACGCCACGCATCTTCGTGTCCGGCTTGGCCCGGAAGTTCTGCACGATCACTTCCTGGATGCCGCCGTACTCACGTGCCACCTGGCGGATGGCGAAGATCGACTCGGCGCGCTCGGCGAGCGTCTCGCCGATGCCGATGAGTATCCCCGTGGTGAACGGCACCCCGCAACGGCCCGCGTCCTCCAGCACACGCAGTCGGACCGCCGGGTCCTTGTCCGGGCTGCCGTAGTGCGGCGCGCCCTTCTCGGTGAACAGCCGAGCCGCCGTGGTCTCCAGCATCATCCCCATCGACGGCGCGACCGGCTTGAGCCGCTGGAAATCCTGCCAGGTCAGGACGCCCGGATTGAGGTGCGGCAGCAGACCCGTCTCCTCAAGGACCCGGATCGCCATGGCGCGCACGTAGGAGAGCGTGTCGTCGTATCCGTTCGCGTCGAGCCATTCGCGGGCCTGGTGCCACCGGTCCTCCGGGCGGTCGCCCAGGGTGAACAGCGCCTCCTTGCAGCCCAGCGCCGCACCGTCGCGCGCGATGGCCAGCACCTCGTCCGGGGACAGGTACGGGCTGTCCAGCCGCCCGGGAACGGTGGCGAACGTGCAGTAGCCGCAGCGGTCCCGGCAGAGCCTGGTGAGCGGGATGAAGACCTTGCGCGAGTAGGTGATCACGCCGGGGCGGCCCGCCGCGGCCAGGCCCGCGTCCCGGGTCCGGCTGGCGTAGCTCAGGAGGGTTTCCAGGTGCTCACCGCGCGCGTGCAGCAGCGTGGTGGCCTCACCGTGATCGAGGGATTTGCCATCCCTGGCCCGCGCCAGGCAGCGCCGCAGCGCAGTGCCGGACGGGGTCAACGTGCGTGGCCCGGGGGCCAGCGCGGCGGGGGGGCGCGCGTCAGGGCTCATAGTGGCACCCTACGTTGCGCCTGCGGGCCTCACCGGCCCGGCCGGTGGGAGCGGCTGGCTAGAAGGACCGGTAGTCGCGGACGCTCATCCTCGGCCCGCGGCGTGGCGGGCCTGCCCGGCCGAGTTCCACCAGCCTGGTCACCCGGTACCGGTGGCCCGCGTAGGGCGCGAGCAGTTCGAGCATCCCGGCGTCGTCCACCTTCCGCCCGGCCAGTGCCCAGCCCACGGTGGCGGGCAGGTGGTAGTCCCCCACGGACACCGCGTCCGCATCGCCGCAGGCACGCTGGCGGATCTCGGCGGACGTCCACTGCCCGATTCCCGGGAGCGCGCGGAGCCTGCGATCCGCGTCCCCGGAGGCCATCGCCACGATCTCCTCAAGACGCCGGGCGACCTGCGCCGCGCCGATGATGGTACGCGCCCGCACCCCCTCGACTCCCGCCCGGTGCCACTCCCAGGACGGGATGCGCAGCCAGGTCCAGGCGGGCGGGAAGACCCGCATGCCGTCAGGCGCCGGGCCGGGCGCCGGGCCGCCGAACCGCAGCAGCAGCAGGCGCCACGCCCGGCACGCCTCCGCGCCGACCACCTTCTGCTCAAGGACAGCGGGCACGAGCGCCTCAAGGACCCGGCCCGACCGGCCCACCCGCATCCCCAGGTAACGGCGGGACATCTCACGCAGCAGCGGATGCGTGGGCTCGAAGCCGGCCCGGCTGTCCTCGGCTCCCAGCTGGCCGGGCACCGCGGCGAGCAGCCAGGATGCGCCCGGTCCCCATGCGGCGACGCTGACCGTGGTGCACCCGTCGGCCGTGCTGCCCTTGACCCGGACGGTGCCGGGGCCCTCCGGGGTCAGGGACGTGCGCCACACGCTGCCATCGGCGGCGACGCGGAACGCCGGATCTCCGGACCCGCGCCGGTGCACGGACAGGGTCAGCCGGACGTCAACGGCGAACGGCGCCCGCCACTCCCGGACGAGCGCCACGTCAGGGGGTGACGCCAACTCTCACGCGTCCGTGGAGAACCGGACCGAGGTCGGGCCGAGTTCCACTCCTGGCCAGACCCGCATCCCGGCGCGCAGTTCGTTCCCCGCGGCGATCCGCGCGCCTTCGCCGATCACCACGCCGTCCAGGACCACGCCGTCCCCGATGAACGCGCCGCAGCCGACGACGCTATCTATGATCCGCGCGCCCGCCCCGACGTTCACTCCGTCGAAAAGTACGCTGCCCGTCACCCGCGCGCGGGCCGCGATGACCGACCCCGCTCCGACCACGCTCCCGCATGCCACGGTCGCCCCGGCAGCCACCGTCGCGCCTTCGAGCAGCATTGCCTCACCGGGGACGCTGGGCACGGGGGGCATCGCCGAGGACCGGAGCCGGCCCAGAACAAGATCACATGAGCCCCGAACGAAAGCCTCCGGGGTACCCACGTCCAGCCAGTACGAGTTGTCCGGGTAACCGAGCACGACCGCGCCCGCCTCGATCAGCGCGGGGAAGGTCTCCCGTTCGACGGAGGCCACCCGGCCGGCCGGGATCACGTCGATGACCTGCCGCTGGAACACGTAACAGCCCGCGTTGACCCGGTTGGTCACCGGGTCCGGCGTTTTCTCCAGGAACGCGGTCACCCGGCCGGCGGAGTCGGTCGGCACGCAGCCGAACCTCGCCGGATCGGGCACCTCGACCAGATGCAGCGTCACCGCGGCCTCGGCCTTGCAATGCAGGTCAAGCTGGGCCGCGAGGTCATGGCCGGACAGGATGTCGCCGTTCAGCACGACGATTGGGCTGTCTGGGTCGCTGCGCAGCGCGGCCGACGCGTTGCGGATCGCCCCGCCGGTACCGAGCGGCACCTCCTCGTGGACGTAGCAAATCTCCAGCCCGAAGGCGGAGCCGTCGCCCAGGCACTCCGCGAACATCGCGGCGCGGTACGCGGTGGCCAGGACCACCCGGGTGACCCCCGCCGCGGCGGCTTTGGCGAGCTGGTGCGCCAGGAAGGGTACCCCGGCGGTGGGCAGCAGCGGCTTGGGTGTCCCGATGGTCAGCGGGCGGAGCCGGGTCCCCTGGCCGCCGACCAGCAGGATGGCTTCCAGCGGCTCGGGGTCCGCAGGCGCGTTTGGACGGATCGACATGAGGAGGGAGGCTACTCCCCTCCCTGCGCCGCCGCACGCTGGTAGGACGCCAAATGCGCCTCTGCGGAGGCAGCCCAGGTGAATTCTTGGGACCTGTCGTGCCCGGCCGCGCCGAGTGACTGCCTCCGCGTCGGGTCGTCGAGCAGACCACGAAGCGCGGCCCGGATGCTGTCGGAGTCCGGCTCGGTGTAGGCGACCGCATCGCCGCCCACCTCGGGCAAGGACGTCCGGTGCGTCGTGAGCACGGGCGCGCCGCAGGCCATGGCCTCGAGCACGGGGAGCCCGAAACCCTCGCCGCGGCTCGGGAAGGCCACCACGAGCGCCCCGCCCAGATAGCCGGGGAGGTCGCTGAACCTCAGGTATCCGGGCCGCACCAGGCGCAGGTGCGCGGGGACCGCGGCGACCGCCTGATCCACTTCCTCGCTCCAGCCGCTGCCGCCGCCCAGCACGAGCGCGGGCGGATCCGGCAGGTCCGCGACGGCCGCCGCCCAGCCGGTGATCAGGTCGGGAACGTTCTTGCGCGGCTCCAGCGCGCCGAGATAGGCCACGTACGGCTTGCCGTGCAGGCCAAGCCGGTCGGAGATCTGGCGGACCTGCTCAGGGCTGGGCCGGTGGAACGGTGCATGATCCACGCCGTGGTAGGCGACGTCAATCCGGGTGGGATCCGCGTCGAGCACCCGCACCAGTTCGTCCCGGGTGGCCTTGGACGGCACGATCAGGCGGGTCGCGCGCCGGGCCGAGGTGCGGATCGCCGACTTGAAGAAGGTCGCAGTGACCGGGTTGTGCGCATCGGGCTCGGTGAAGTACGTCAGGTCATGAATGGTCACGACGGTCGGCGCGCCGGGGCGCAACGGCATCGAGTAATGCGGGGCATGAATGACGTCCGCGTTCACCTGCTGGGCGACCAGCGGCAAGCCGGTCTGCTCCCAGGCCAGCCGGGCGGGCCGATGCGAGATCGCCGTGGGCCCGGCGACGATGCGCGCGCCAGGCACCAGCCTGCCGTACCGTTCTTCGTCGGCGCGCTGGCAGGCCACCGCCAGATCGGCGCCCGCCGCTTCGAGGGCGATCACAAGCCCGTCGACATAGCGGCCAAGCGCGCCGCGATCGGCCGGCACGGCGGTCGCGTCGACTAGCACACGAGACGCCACAGCCAGTCTCGCTCCCTTCCCCGGAAGTTCGGGCCCAGATCCATGTAACAGGCACAGGGCATGCAGATATCTGGCCAAGCCAGCATTCGTGCGGATGTCCCGTCACGAACGAGCGTACGCCCTTCGCCGACCTGCTGGAGAGCATCGAGGCTCATGTCCCGCGCTCCGGAACGGCCGAATTCCAGGCCGGGTCACGGGCCGAAATACGCACGTAAGATCATGGCGACGCGGACGGTGACGGCGTGGCGCGCTTGGACGGGGCGGACGGCGTTGGCGTCGCGCCCTTGGACGGGGCGGATGCCGCCTGAGCGGCCTTCTGCGCGTTGTCAAGCGCCTTCTTCATCAGGGCCGTGTCAGTCCCGTAGGTAGCGAAGTCGCCGCTCTTGAGCGCCGTCTGGGCCTGCGCGTAGTACTTCTCGGCCTGCTGCAGGTAGGTCCGGACAGCCGCGCTGACCGTGCCCGTGCTGCTGCCAGATCCACTGCCTGCGCCATTGCCCGAGCCGGTGCCCGACGTGCCCGTCGACGGGCTCGTCAGCCCCGGGACGACCTGGCTGAGCGCGTCCTGCAGGGTCGCGGCGAATCCGACATGCCCGTTGAAGGACACCAGAACGCGCTGGAGGACCGGATAGGAGCCGCTGCTGCTGCCGCCCGCGCCCGCGGCCCGGATGTAGACGGGCTCCTCATAGATCAGGGTGCCGCCCACCGGGAGTGTGATCATGTTGCCTTCGATCACGGTCGAGCCGTTCTGCCGGTACAGCGATAGCTGCGCCGACACGTTCGTGTTGGACTCGAAGGTGCTCTTCACCTGCTCGGGCCCGAGGATGGCGGTCTGCTGCGGTAGCTGGAGGACCCGGATCGTCCCGTAGTCGCTGGACAGGGGGTTGCTGTCGACCGCCATGTAGGCGGCCATGTTCTCGCGGCCGCGCTGCACGAGCGAGGAGGTCAGCGAGAACTGGGTGGACGCTCCCGGCATGGTCATCGTCTGGTAGTACGGCGGCTGGCTGGCGGTCAGCGAGGCGCTCGGGTCGTTCGGCACCGCCCAGAAGTTCTGCCCGCCGTAGAACGCCTGCGGCTGGGTGACGTGGTACCGGGCCAGGATCTGGCGCTGCACCTCGAACAGACCCGCCGGGTAGCGTAGGTGCGGCATGAGGTAGTGGGGGATGTCGCTCTTCGGCTTGATTACGCCGGGAAATGCATTCATCCAGGTCCGCAGGACCGGGTCGTTCTTGTCCCACTGGTAGAGGGCGACGTCGCCGGTGTAGCCGTCCACCACGGCCTTGACCGAGTTGCGCAGGTAGTTGATCTGGCCGGCCTGTGCGCCCGCCACCGAGCCGCCTGGGGCGTCGCTGGTGCTGGTGGCCTGGGGCATGCTCACCCGCTCGGAGTACGGGTACAGGTTCGTGGTGGTGTATCCATCCACCACCCAGAAAATCCGCCCGTTCGCCACGACCGGGTAGGGGGTGCCGTCCAGGGTGAGGAACGGCGCGACCTTGGCCACCCGGGCCAGCGGCTGGCGATCGTAGAGGATCTTGGACTGGCCGTTGATGGCACCCGAGATAAGGATGTTCAGCTGGCGGAACTTCACCGAATACAGCATGCGGCCGAGCAGCGAGCCGACCGGCACGCCGCCGCCACCCTGGTATGTGGTGTTCTGCTGGCCGCCGCCGGCGCTCCCGGACGGGTAGTCAAGCTCCTGCTTGTGCCCGCCCGGGGTCCCGCCCACGATGGCGTACGCGCCCTCCTGCTCGCCGAAGTAGACCCGCGGCTGGCGCAGCCCGAGTTGGCCGTTCGGTGGGATGTCACTCTCCACGAACGAAGGGTTGCCATTGACCTGCACCGTGTTGGCCTGTGCGGCGACGAATCCGAACCCGTGCGTGTACACCAGGTGCGTGTTGATCCAGTTGCCCTGGCCCGGTGGCGGGCCGCCCATGTCCCGCACCGCGACCACGGTGTCCTGCGGCTGCGACCCGCCGCCCGGCAGTGGGTAGCGGTCCATCGACAGTATGTCGGGGAACTGGTAGAAGCTCTTGACCTGCTGCAACTGCTGGAAAGTGGACGACACCACGTCGGGGTTGAGCAGGCGCATCCCCTGCAGCGTGCTCACTTGCAGGGCTTGCTGCGCGGAGGTTGCGGCCGAGGTGGCCGAATACTGCGTGGTAGCGACGACGGCCAGCCCATAGGCCTGCTGGGTGCTGCCAATCTCCCGCTGGATGTAGGGGGTCTCCTTGGCCAGTTCGTTGGGTTTCACCACGAACTGCTGGATGATCGCCGGGTAGACCCCGCCGATCAGGATCGCCGAAAGCACCAGCAGGCCGAATCCGACCGCCGGAAGCATGGCGCTGCGCCGGGCCGCGCCCGCGAAGAACAGCAGCGCGCATATGAGCGCGATCACGGCGAGGACCGTCTTGGCCGGGAGCACCGCATTGACGTCCGTGTAGGACGCTCCCGTGGTCACCGCGCCGCGCTGGGAGAAGTCAATGCCGTACCGGTCGACCCAGTAGGCCACCGCCTTCAGCAGGACGAAGGCGCCGAACAGCACGAACAGCTGGGCCTGCGCGGCCACCGTCGCCCGCGGCCGCCGGCCCTCGAACCGCAGCCCGCCGTACAGGTAATGCACCACCGCCGCCGCGATCAGCGCCAGCAGCACCGCCGTGAACAGGTAGGTGAGCACCATCCGGATGAAGGGATAGGTGAAGATGAAGAACGAGAGGTCCCGTTTGAATTGGGGATCTATCTCCCCAAACGGCACCTGATTGGCGAACAGCAGCCAGGTACGCCAGGAGCCTGCGGCGGTAAGCCCGGAGATCAGCCCCACGAGCGCGAGGACCACCGCGAGCAGCAGCCGCCGGTGCGGGTCGATCGTGATCCGGTACGCCTCCAGGCCCTGCCCTTGCGTGGCCACCGGCCGGTACATCGGCCTGAGCCGGTAGGCGAGCCAGGCGTTGACGCCCACCACGACCACCATGAACAGGGCGGCCACGAAGAACAGCGCCCAGCGGGTTCCGTAGGTCGTGTCGAACACGGATGAATAATGAACCGACCGGTACCAGAGGTAATCGGTCCATACGCCCGCCACAATGGCGATCACCACCATCAAGGCGATCACCACGCCGATGACCGGCAGGATGAGCCTGGGCCAGCGGGGTATCGTCAGCGTCGGGCGCCCGGCGGGCGGCCTGGCCGGACCAGAAGGCCGGAAGGTCACGCGCACCCCCTCACGTCACCGCAGGCAGGGACCGGCGGCCCGGTTCGCGGAGCGTCCCCGGCGCTGACGGTTCCGGCGTGCCGGCGTGCTCCTTCACGAGAACTCACCAGCGCGCGACAAGGTTCCCAGTGACATCCTTGCCCCGCCGAGGGAACTGGATCTTCCATGATCCGCCAATCTACCGCGATCACGTGGGTCCTCCGAGGTCCCGTAGCTCTACCGTGACCACCAATCCGCGACCGCCTGACGCCACCGCCCCCGCCCCTGCCGAGTCAGCAGGACGGCACCGGCCGGCCGGCCTTCAGCGCCGCCAGGTCTTGGATGGCGCCGCGCAGCGTGCTGACCTTGATCAGACGCATCCCGGCCGGCACCGCGCTGGCCGCGTCCGCGCAGTTGGCCGCGGGCGACAGGAAGATCGTGGCGCCCGCGTTGCGCGCCCCGGCCATCTTCTGCTGGATGCCGCCGATCGGCGAGACCGTGCCATCGGCCGAGATCTCACCGGTACCGGCGATGAACCTGCCTCCGGTCAGGTTCCCGCCCGGGGTCAGCTTGTCCACGATGCCGAGCGCGAACATGAGCCCGGCGCTGGGGCCACCGATATTCCCGACATCGATCTTGATGCGGAAGGGGAAGCGGAAGCTCTCCGTCACTTGCACCCCGACGACCGCCTGTCCCTGGATGTTCGCGGTCTTCAGCCGGATCTGCTCGGTTTTGCCGCGACGCAGGATGGTGAGGCTGACCGGCGCGCCGGGTCGACGCGCACGGATCAGGTCGCCCGCGCCCGCGTGGCAGCTGACCGCCTTGCCGTCGACCGCGGTGATGACGTCGCCATGCCGCAACACGCCCGCCGCCGGCATTTTGCTCTCGGTCGCCTGGATGGTGTCCACGGTCGTGAATTTGATGCCAACCACGCAGAGCGCGGCCGCGGCCGCGGTCTCCTGCGAACTGACCATCTGCTGCGTGTCCTGCTGCACCACCTGCTGCTGCGTCTGACCCGGAGTGAAGATTTCCTGCTCCGGCACGACCGCGGTGTGCGGAGTCAGCCAGGCGCGCAGCGCCGTGAAGACGTTGAACTGGTTGCCCGGGCCGCCCAGGAAGGACACCGTCACCAGGTTGAGATTCCCGGTCGTCCGGTATGTCGGGTGACCGGAGATCTGGATCAACGGGCCTGACGAGATCCGGCCCAGCGTGTTGAGTGTCGGTCCTGGGCCGAGGATCACATAGGGCACCGGCAGCACCGCCGCGACGGCAGCCGACACAACCACCCCGATGCCGGCGACGAGCAGCGTCAGACGACGGCGGGACATCCGGCCCCCCCACATCCGGCGGGCCTCATGCACTGTTGACCCACTCACTCTCCCCGCCGGAGAACAGCTGCTGCTTCCAGACCGGCACGCTCCGCTTCAGCTCGTCGATCAGGGCGCGGCACGCGGCGAAGGCCTCCGCGCGGTGCGGGCAGGACACCGCCACTACGACAGCGAGGTCGCCGACCGCCAGTTCGCCCACCCGGTGCACGGCGGCGAGCGCGCTGACGTCGAACTCGGCGGCCACCTTCTCGCACACCCGGCGCAGTTCAGCCGCGGCCGAGGGGTGCGCGCTATAGGACAGCCGCACCACGTCACGGCCATGATCATGATTCCGGACCGCGCCAGCGAACAGGGCGATGCCACCCGCTCCGGGGTCCATGACCGCGCCACGCACCTCGTCCACCGATAGCGGCGCGTCACGCAACTCGGCCATCCTGATCGCTGTCACGGTGCCCAAGGTACTGCCTGGGAGAGGTCGGACTGTTCGTTAGGTGGCATGGTTCGTTTACCGCAAGGAGAGCCGCGCCGAACTCGTCGGCTCGCCGCGAAAGGGGGGTCAGCCTCCCCGCTTGCGGCGCCGAGCCCGCCGGACGATGGCCGCGGTCCCGATGACCGCGACGGTCGCCCCGGCCGCCCCGGCCGCCGTGATCGTGGCCTCCTTGCGCGCGATGCGGCGCCCGGCCAGCGCGTGGTGGCCCGCCCGCTGCTCGAGCAGGACCCGGAAGGCGGCCTCGTTGTCGTAGGTCGGCCGCCAGCCCGCCTCACGCAGGACAAGGCAGTCGACGACCCAGGGGTAGACGACGTAGTGCAGGTCGGAAACGGGGGCCGGGGTGATCCCGATCCGGTGCAGCCGCTGCGCCGTGCCGAACGTCAGGCCCGCCGGCAGTTCGATCCGGCGCAGCCCGCTGAGTTCCTCGACCTGCTCCTCCTCCAGCCAGCCATCGCAGCCGACCGCAAACACGCCGGTCACCGCACCGGTCACCGCGAGTTCGAGGGCCGAGGTGAGATCGTCCAGATGGCAGAACTGCCAGCGCGGCGCACAGCCCTTGACGGCCAGCAGCCGCGGTGACTCGAAGTGCCTCGTGATCAGCGTGTCCACGCCCTCGCCGACCAGCGCCGCGGGGCGGACCACGGTGATGGCCATCCCGGGGTGGGCCCGCGGCGAGCGCCGCGCCAGGTGCTCGATCTCCAGCAGGTCGCCGGCGATGCTGCCGTCGGCGTCCGCGCCGAGCGGGGCGGTTTCGGCCAGCGGAACCGGGTTGTCCGGGTGGGCCCCGTACACCATGGCGCTGGTCACCAGCACCACCCGGCCCACCCGGCCCGCGGCCGCCGCGGTGAGCACGGTCTGCGCGGCGCGCACGTTGAACGCCCGCCGGGACCGCTGGTCGGAGTCGGCGGCCATGTCGAGATCCGTGTGCACCAGGACATCCACCCCGGTCAGGCGCCCGGCCAGGGCGGGGTCGCGCACATCAGCCAGGCGCCAGGTAACTCCCACCACGTCACCGCGGTGATCATCGATCGCGACCACCCTGCGGACCGCTGCCGACGCCGCGAGCCGGACCGCCAGGGCATGACCGAGACCACGGGCCGCACCGGTGATCGCGACCACGGGCCCCGGCCCAGGCCGGGGGGCTGGCCGCCGTTCGCTGGCGCGGCTGACGCGCCGCCTCGCCGTGCCCGCGGGCTCGTGCTCCACTGCCTCCGCCTGGCCGCGGGCTGGCGAGCCGCCAGCCCGGGTATCCCGGCCGTAGGCCCGCTGATCCTGGCCGCTGTCGGCCCGCCGATCCTGGCCGCTATCGGCCCGCCGATCCTGGCCGCTATCGGCTCGCCGATCCTGGCCGCTGTCGGCCCGCGGATCGCGGCGGCCGTCTTCCGGTCCGCCCCGGGCCAGCCCGGTCCGGGTGCGCCCGTGGCGAACCAGAGCCTGTGCAGTGCTCACCGTGTGCCGCTCCCGGGATAACGTTGTTGATGTGACTCTTCCATCCTGCCTGAGAGGGGGCCGCGATGGCTGACCGTCCCTTCGGCTTCGGCTTGCCTGGCTCCGGTGGCCCCGGGTCGGGCGACTCAGGATCGGGCGACTCAGGATCGGGCAGCGCCGGATCAGGCGGCTCGGGCGGGGCGCCCGGTGAAGGCGGCCCGCTAGGGCCGTTCGGCGATCCGCAGCAATTCGCGGACGCGCTGCGCCAATTCGCCGACCTGATGTCCTGGCAGGGCGGCCCGGTGAACTGGGACCTCGCCAAGAACGTGGCCCGGCAGACAGTCGCTGCCGAGGGTGACCCGAGCGTGCTGGAGAAGGACCGCCAGAAGATCGTGGAGGCCATTCGGCTAGCTGATCTCTGGCTGGACGAGGTCACCAGCTTCCCGACCGGCGTCCGCGCCGCGCAGGCCTGGAGCCGGTCGGAGTGGGTGGAGGCGACGCTGCCGGTCTGGTCGAAGCTCTGCGACCCGATCGCGGACAAGGCGGTCAACGCCATGGGCGGGATGCTCACCGAGGATCCCGATGAACTCGGCGGCGAACTGCCCGCGGAACTGAGTTCGGCGCTCAAGGCCGTCACCGGTGGCCTGGGGGCGCTCGGCGGCCTCGGCCCGATGATGCGCCGGATTGGCGGGATGATGGTCGGCGGCCAGACCGGCGCGGCCGTCGGCGCGCTCGCCCGCGAGGTCGTGAGCTCTACTGACGTTGGGCTGCCGCTCGGCCCGGAAGGCACCGCGGCCCTCCTCCCGGCCGGAGTGGCTGACTTCGGTGAGGGCCTGTCGGTCCCGGTGGACGAGATCCGGATCTTCCTGGCCCTGCGGGAGGCGGCGCACCACCGGCTGTTCGCGCACGTGCCCTGGCTTCGGGCGCGCCTGATGGGCGCCGTCGAGGAGTACGCCCGGGGTATCACCGTGGACGCTGCCGCGCTGCGTGACGCCATGCCGCAGATCGACCCGGCCAACCCGGACGCGCTGCGCGACGCCCTGGCGGGCGCCACCCTTTTCCAGCCCGAAGACACCGATCAGCAAAAGGCCGCCCTGGCGCGCCTGGAGACCGCGCTGGCCCTGGTGGAGGGCTGGGTCGCCACGGTGGTGGATGCCGCCGCCGCCGACAGGCTCCCGCAGGCTGGCGCCCTCGCCGAGGCGATCAGGCGCCGGAGGGCCACCGGAGGGCCTGCCGAGCGCACGTTCGCGACCCTGGTGGGCTTGGAGCTTCGGCCGCGCAGGCTCCGTGAGGCCACGGAAATCTGGCGGAGCCTCACCGAGGCGCGTGGCGCCGACGGCCGGGATGCCCTGTGGACGCACCCTGATCTGCTGCCGACGGCTGAGGATTTCGACGACCCGGCGGGGTTCGTCCGGGGGCGGCCGGAACTGGACATGTCCGCCTTGGACGAGGAGAGCCAGGCCGGAGCCGACGCCGCGGGTGACCCCCGCAGCCCGGGCGAAGCCGACAGCACAGGCGAAGGCGGCCCAGGCGAAGCCGACAGCACAGACGGGGATCAGCCGCCGGACCACCGCGAGCCCCCCCAGTAACGGCCTTCCCCCAGCAGTTGGCTCTTCCCCGCAGCAGTTGGCTCTTCCCCCCAGCAGTGGCTCTCCTGCGCGGACTTAGGCTCGTCTGAGCATGCCGAGACGTCGCACAAGGCGTCGGGCGGCGAGGACGTTGTGCCAGGAGGCAGCGTGCATGTTACGGCCCGGTGGTGGCGACGGCGCAGCCTGCGCGCGCGGGTCACCCTGGCCTCCACGGTGGGGCTGGCGCTGGCCCTCCTGGCGGCGGCGCTGCTGCTAAGCGCCGAACTGCGGGCCTCACTCACCCAGGGACTCGACAATACGGCCCGGCAGGGCGCCAGGGAGGTGGCCGCCCTGGCCGACGCGCACCGGCTGCCCGATCCGGTCCCGGTGGCGGATGGGACCATCACCGTGCAGGTGCTCAACGCCCAGGGCCGGATCGTGGACGCCTCACCGGGCGCGGACCGGCTCGTCCCGCTGCTGCCCGCCGGCCAGGCCGTGGCGAACGCCCGGGCTGGCCGTGCGGTGCTGCTGGACGGCCGGCCCTACGGCCTTACGGGCATGGTCCGCGTGGTGGCCGTGGCCGCCAACGGCGGTGAGACGGTGATCGCGGGGGCCGCCTCTGACCAGGAACGGGACAGCCTGGCGGCACTCACCCGCGCGCTGTTGATCGGCACCCCGCTGCTGTTGCTGCTCCTGGCGGGGGCCAGCTGGCTGGTGGTCGGGACCACCCTGCGGCCCATCGCCGAATTGCGGCGCGGCGCCCAGGATGTCACCCGCACCGGCCGCCCCAGCGCTCTCCCGGTACCGGAGGCGCGTGATGAGGTGCACAGCCTGGCCATAACACTGAACGATATGTTGTCCCGACTCGGCGCGGCCCAGGAGCGGCAGCGTGGGCTGGTCTCCGACACCGCGCATGAACTGCGCAGCCCCATCGCCAGCATCCGGGCCCAGTTGGAGGTCGCACTCGACCACCCGGACAGCCAGGACTGGCGGCAGACCGCGAGCGATGTACTCGAGGACACCCTGCGGCTGGCCAGGCTGGCCGAGGATCTCCTGGTTCTGGCCAGGCTGGACGAACGCGACGGCCGCCGCCCCGCCGACCAGCGGGTCGACCTGACCGGGCTGGTCCTGGCCGAGGTCGGTCGGCACGATGGCTCTCGGGTGCCGGTTCTGCTAGCCGGTCAGGAACATTGCGTGGTGACCGGGGACGCCGACGGGCTGCGCAGGATGCTCGGCAACCTCATCGAGAACGCTCTCCGTTACGCGCGTACCGAGGTGACGGTGGGAATCGTCAATGATGGCCAGAGTGTCCGGCTCACCGTGACCGACGACGGACCCGGCATTCCCGCAAGCGATACACAACGAGCCTTCGGCCGCTTCACCCGGCTTGACAACGCGCGCAGCCGAGATGGCGACGGCCAGGACGGCGCCGGCCTCGGCCTGGCCATCGTCCGGGCCACCGCCCAGGCCCATGACGGCACAGCTTGGCTGGAAGACGCCGAGCCCGGGTTGCGCGCGGTGGTGCTGCTGCCCGCCGACCGCACGGAGGCCCGGATCAGCTAGCGCCTACCAGCCACCCCAGGGCAGCACGGCGGTAACCGCGATGACCGCGAACAGCAACGTCAGGTACGCGATCGACAGATGGAACAGCCGCATCGGGGCCGGGTTGGTGCTGGGCCGAGCCGCGCCCGCGCACGCTCCTTCGGAAATTACGGGACCCGCCGCGTTGGCACTGGCCTCGTGACTGGCGTCGGCCAGAATCGCGCCTGCCGGGCTGGCGTCGGCCAGAGTCGCGCTGGCCAGGGTCGCGCCGGCCAGATCAGCAGCGCTGGCCAATTCAGCGTCGATGCGGGCGACCCGGGCGCGGAGCCGGTGGGCTTCGGCGAGGAACCAGACCCCGAGTGCCACCGCGCTCGCGGTGTACAGCCACCCCGCGTAGGGCGCGAGCGCCAAGGTGGCCGCCACCATCACGTAGGAGTAGAAGAGGATCTTGCGTGCCACCACGCTGGCCGGCGCGACGACCGGCAGCATCGGAACGCTGGCCGCGGCGTAGTCATCACGGAACTTCATCGCGAGCGCCCAGAAGTGCGGTGGCGTCCAGAAGAAGATCACAGCGAATAGCACGACGGCCGGCAATGTGACCGTGCCGGTCACCGCCGACCAGCCGACGAGCACCGGGAAGCAGCCCGCGGCGCCACCAATGACGATGTTGGACGCGGTCCGCCGCTTCAGACCAAGCGTGTAAACAAAGACGTAGAACAAGATCGCGCCATCGGCCAGTGCGGCGGCCAGCCAGTTGACCAGCAAGCCGAGCAGCAGTGTCGCCGCCGCCCCCAGCACGACCCCGAAGACAAGCGCCTCGGTCGGCTTGATGACGGCAAATGGTGCCTTCCGGGCCAACGGGCGCCGGGAGGTGCGCTTCATCACCGCGTCAATGTCCCGGTCGAGGTAGCAGTTGAAGGTGTTCGCGCTGCCGGCCGCGAACGCGCCACCGATCAGCGTGAAGACCAGCAGCCTCACCGAGGGCAGGCCCCGTTGCGCCAACAGCATCGTGGGGATCGTGGTGACCAGGAGGAGCTCGATGATCCTTGGCTTCGTCAGCGCGAAGAGCGACCGGGCAACAACCCGGGCGGAGCGGCGCCCCGTCACCGCGGGGAGCGCGCCGGTCGCTGGCGTCACTCGGACTCCTCCGAGCCTTCTGCCGATGCGCCCTCCGAACCTGCCTCGTCTTCGGCCTGCTCGGCATCGCGATGCCTCGCCGCCCCTATCACGGGCGGCGTGTCCCGGTCGGCCAGCGGCGCCACCCCGCCCGCACTGGTCGCGGTCATAAAGCCGGCTGCAGCTGCCATATCCCGAGCCGTGCCGGGTTCAGGGGCCACTGGGCGCGCCCGCCCAACGCCCGCATCCCGGTGGCCCGGAATCGTATGCGGCCTGGTGAAGACGACGTAGAACGCGGCCATCACGACGATGAAGAAACCCAGCGGCATGACCGTCGTCATCACTTGCGCACCTAGTGGGTAGTACGACACCTCTAGCCTCCTGCTGGGAGCCGATCACTAATCATCTCAGCCCGGTCCGGGTGGGCCAGGCCGACCTCGGTGGCCGGAGCAGCCGGTCAAAACCGAGCGCCAGAGCTTCTGACTCTTCATCGTTCAACCAGCGCAGGAGCAGCGCGACTCCAGCGATGATGTACGGCGGCAGCACCAGCACCCACAGAATCGCGCCGCCAAGCTGCTGATCCGCCACGACCGTGAGGAGATGGTGATGCCCCGCGCCACGATATGCCGGGTACAGCACGTTGGCGCCGAACCCCAGCACCATACCCAGGATCGTGCTGGTCACCACGGTGCCCGCGATCAGCATGACCCGCTGCAACGGCCGGAACCGGGGAGCCAGCGGGCGTGACCCGATCAGCTGCAGCCAGAACAGTACCCCCACCCCCAGATAGCTGACCACCTCGGCGGCCCAGACCACCGGGTAACGCAGCGCGGCGTCATACAGGACCGGGATGTGCCATCCGCACCAGGCCACGGTGAACGCGGCGGTCACCGCGACCGGCCAGCTCAGCCAGCCGCCGGCGGACCGCTTCGCGACGGGGCGCGCGCCAGGACCCGCCGCACCCGCGCCGGCCGCGCCCGGGCCCGCCGCACCTGGGCCCGCCGCACCCGGGCCCGCCGCACCGGAACCCGCCGCACCGGAACCCGCCGCGCCGGAACCCGCCGCGCCGGAACCCGCCGCGCCCGGGCCCGTCGTAGCAGACCCGAGCGCCTCCGCGCCGGACGCAGGCACTGGCCCGCTGCGCCGGGGGCTCAAGCCGCGGCGCAGCGGCAGCCACGGAGCCCCGAGCACGATCAGCGGCGGGGCTACGACGGCGAGCAGCAGGTCTTGCAGCGAACGGACCCAGATGAAATCCCGCGCCCAGTAGGCGACAGGCGACACCAAGGCCAGGAGTACGACGGCCAGCCCGGCGTCGAAGGCGATCGCCTCCCGCACCAGGGCACGCCCCAGGCCGCCCGGCGCGGCCGGGCCGCCCGGCCGGGCGTCGGCCGTCATGCCGCGTACCCCGGCGAGGTGCACGGCGGCGATCACCAGGCACCCAGCGAGGACCGCGACGTTGGCCGACCAGTGCGAGACAACCATGTTCATGACGGTTGTGGGCCGCCGGCCGGCTGACGCTGACGTGAGCCTTTCCGGGCAGGCCTAATCCTTTCGGCTCAAAGCAGGTAGAACAGCACCCAGAAGAAGATAGTCACCACCGCGAGGTAGTTCCAGACGAGGGTGAAGGCACTCAGCGACGACTGGAAGCGCTGCACCGCGAAGGCTTCGGCGTAGGTGGGCGGCTGCTCCACGAAGAAGATCCCGGGAAGCGGCCTCGCGCGCATCAGCAGGATCTCCAGCCAGATCATAGCGCCCAGGATGCTTACTATGAGCACCGGGTAGAAACCGGTGAACACGCTGGAGAAACCCGAGCTTCCCGGCGCGAACGGGAGGTTCAGCAGTTCGATGATCTGCAGCACCATGGCCGCCAGGCCAAGTAGCAGGGCCACCACGCCGCCGGCCTGCCAGGCCCCCTTGGCACCGCCCTTGATCCGCTGCAACGCCAGGTACTGCACGACGGCGCTGACCACGACGAGGGCCATGATCACTGTGCCCATCACCATCGACGGCGCGTGATAGCCGGAACCGTGCCACCTGCCGCTCGAGTTGACCGAGCGCAGGTAGAAGTACGCGAACACGAACGAGCCGTACAGGAACGACAGCGCGCCGACCGCGATGCGGGATCCTGACCACGCGGCGTTCAGCGCCGCCTCGTGGTAGAAACCGGCCTCCTCGGCAGCGCGGTCCAGCCCGGCTGACGGTTGTGTGGTCTGCTCGGCCATCGCTATGCCTCCACTCCTGCGCTGGCACCCGCGTATGCGGCACTCACCACGCCGACCGGCGGGTGCAGGTCGGCGACCGGCGGCCCGTCCTTCACGCCGTAGTCATACGGGCCGGCGAGCACCACGGGGATGTGCTCGAAGTTGCCCCCCGGCGGCGGTGACGGAACCTGCCACTCCAGCCCCCGCGACTGCCACGGGTTGGCCACCTCGGGCACGCGCGCGAACAGCGTCGACCAGATGAAGTTGATCACGAAGATCAGGATGGAGCCGCCGAGCAGAAACGCGGAGATCGACACCCAGTCGTTGAGCGTCTGCAGGTTCCGCGCGTACTCGAAGACCCGGCGCGGCTGGCCCATCAGGCCGACTGCGAACAGCGGCAGGAACGTCGAGTTGAAGAAGATGAACATGGTCCAGAAGTGGATCTTGCCGAGCGTCTCGTTCAGCTTGATCCCCATCATCTTGGGCAGCCAGTAGTAACACGCCGCCATAAAGGCGAAGATGAGCCCGCCCATGATCGTGTAGTGGAAGTGCGCCATCACGAAGAAGCTGCCGTGCTCCGTGGTGTCGGCTGGGACGTCCGACAGGAACACCCCGGAAATGCCGCCGATCAGGAAGTTGAAGTACAGCGCCAGCGCGAACAGCATCGGCACGGTGAACCGCATCTTCGCCTTCCAGAACGTGCCCATCGCGACCAGGTAGATGAACCCGGTCGGGATAGAGATCAGCTCAGTGGTCAGCATGAACAGCGGCCGCATCTCAGGGTTGATCCCGCTGTCGAACAGGTGATGCTGCCAGACGAAGAAGCTGAGCAGGGCCACCCCGATCATCCCGGCCCCGGCGACCCGGTAGCCGAAGAGGGGCTTCCGGCAGAACACCGGGATGATCTCGGACACGATGCCGAACCCGGGCAGCGCCAGGATGTAGACCTCGGGGTGGCCGAAGAACCAGAACAGGTTCTGGTACAGGTAACTGCTGCCACCGAGCTGGTTCGCGAAGAACGCGGTCTCCACGGTGCGGTCGGTGACCAGCATGTACATCCCGCCGACCAGGACCGGGACGGCGAGCACCATCAGGAACGAGACGGTGACCATGGACCACACGAAGATCGGCAGCCTGCTCCACCGCATGCCCGGCGCCCGGTAGGTGATCACAGTGACGATGATGTTGAACCCGGCCAGGATGATTGAGATTCCCATCAGGCCGAACGCGACCGCGTAGGAGTCCATGCCCTGCCCGGCCTGCACGCTCAGCGGCGCGTACCCGGTCCACCCGGTGGGGAATCCGCCGAGCAGGAGGCCGGAAAGCAGGACGATGAACGCCGCCGGGGTCAGCCAGAACGACAGCGCCTCCAGCCTCGGGAACGCCATCCGCTTGGAACCGATCATGAGCGGCATCAGGTAGTTGCCGAACGGGCCGAGCACGACCGATGACATCAGCATCATCATCATCGTGCCGTGTTCGCCCACGACCTCGATGTAGGTGCTGGCGCTCAGCACGTGGTAGGTCGGCGACAGCAACTCGGTCCTGATCGCCATGGCGAACAGGCCGGCCGTGCAGAAGTAGACGATCATGCCGACCAGGTACTGGATGCCGACGACCTTGTGGTCCAGGGAGAACCGGAAGTACCTGGCCAGGCCGGTGGCTGACTCCTCTTCCTCCTCGGCGACCGGCACCGGCTGGCCGGCCATCTGCCGGAACAGGTCGTTGAACACGCCCAGTCCGGCGAGGAAGCCGACAGTCCCGAGCACGTACCCGAGGACGATCGGGAAGTCGTTCGTATCGGACAGCGCGTTGCGGGCGTAGTCGCTGGAGAGGAGGTTGCCCAGCCAGTGACCGACCAGGTAGCCGAGCACCGCGCCGATCAGGGCGGTGTGGATCGCGGGCCGCATCCACCACGGCCGGGCAGGAACCGGGGCTGCTGGTCCGGCTCCCGCGGGTTCCTGTGCCTTCTCCGGCTCTATCTCGATGGACATCCGGTCACCTCTTCATCGCAGTGTTGGCGCGGAGGAACAACCCCCGGAGCTCCCGGGCAGTGTCAGCCTGGGGGGCGACCCCCGGAGCCCTCGGGCAGGTGGAGGCGCGGGGAACGACCCCCGGAACTCCCGGGTAGGTGCGCCGCCTGGCGGCCGGTCCGCTGGTCACGGCTGCACCGGGTCGCCAGGGTTGTAGTAATAGCCGGGCGAACCGGTAATGCCGGCCACCTTGACCAGGTCCTGGCCGAGCTGGGGGATCAAGGTCGGGTCGTAGGTGAGGGCGTAGGGCGGCAGGATCCTGGTCACCGATGCGAGCCTGACCTGGGTGAGCCTCGCCCAGGCCTGGAAGGCGGAGGGGGACACCACCGTGCCGTAGTTGAACATGGCGCCGTGCCAGAGCCCGCACAGCTCGTTGCAGCGCACGGTGAACCCGCCGGTGTGCTCGGCAGTGGTGTACGCCACGTTGTCGACGCCTGGGTTCGCGTCCGCCTTGACCCCGATCTGGTAGGCCCAGAAGCTGTGGATCACGTCGAGCGAGGTCACGTGGAACTCCACCGGCCGGCCCTCGGGCAGGACCAGCTGGGTGGTCTCCATCCCGCCGAATTGCGGATAGCGGTAGGTGAACGCCCATTGCTGGCCGATCACCTGCACCTGGAGCAAGTTGTCCCCGGACGGCTTCCAGACAGGCAGCGGGCCCTGACCAGCGCCCGCGCCGGCCGGGGCGATCAGCTCGATCGTGCCGAAGACGAACGCGGCGAGCACGATCACGGATGTGCCGCCGATCCAGGTCGCCTGGAGTCCGGTGTGCCCGAAGATAGGCGGCCCGTCATCGTCGTCGCCCTCCCGGTGACGCCAGGTGACGAGTGCGTAGCCGAAGTAGGTCCAGACGAAGAGCATGACGGGGGCGGCGGCCAGGGCCAGCACCGCGATGTCGAACTGCTGGTGCTTCGCTGACGAGGACATGACCCCCGGCGGCATGTGCGGGTACCAGGCAAACCAGATGAGGAGGTCGGCGATGAGCGCCAGGACGATCCAGATCAGGAAGATCCGCCGTCCGTGGCGCGTCTCCGGGGTGGCGGCCGCGGGGGCCTGTGACGCGGCCATCAGCCCGTCACCTCCATGTTGCCCATCATGAAACCGATCGTCGCCATCGGACCGCCGTTACCGTCGAGGAATCCGCCCCCGCAGGGGACGAAGCACTGCCAGCGGAAGATGCCCGCATGGCGGGGCGTCATGAAGCTGAATGTCTGCACCGTGTGCGGGCCGGACGTGCACGGCGACGAGCTGCAGAGGGTGGCCGAGGCTCCGGGCGATGACACCGGCACGAAGAGGTTCAGGCCCGGGATCGCGAAGGTGTGTCCCACCGAGCAGTGCGCCCACGAGTTGATGGTGGACATGGTCTGCGTCGGGCCGGCGACCCCCTTGCCGTTGACCTGCGAAACGTTCACTGTCCCGCCGATCGTGCCCTGGACCTTGCTCCAGAAGTTGTTGCGCAACGGTGTGCAGCCGTCGTAACCGAGGATCGTCATATTGACCCTGGTTCCGGCCGGCACCTTGAATAGCGTGGTGTGCACCCACTGCTTGGTCTGCGGGTTCTGGACGAAATAGCTAACCCAGTCAGGCGTGCTCGTCACGGAGTTCTGCGGGTCCTCTTGCATGACCACGTTGACCTGGCCACCGGAGGCCGCGGAGGTGTAGTCCACGACCGGCGGGCCGCCGAGCAGGTAATGAATGACGATGAAGACCGCGCCGACGACCACCGCGGCGAACGCCACGAGCAGGGTCACGACACGGACTGGCAGAGACACCAGTCAC
>DASWFT010000617.1:0-2910 GCA_036394075.1 Streptosporangiaceae bacterium | reverse complement strand
CACCCTCCGCAGGCCCAGGGTGTTGAAGTCGCCCCACCCGTTGGCGGCCTTGGTGTTCCTGGTGAGCTCGCCGTCCAGCATCGCGGTGTCGGCCCACCACAGCTGGGTGTCGGTTATATCGGCATGGCGGGGCGCGAACTGGTAGCCGCAGATCGCGAACAGGCCGTACACGATGTCGCTGTAGCTTCCCTGGTCCGTCGTGATGACCTCGGGGTGCTCGATCGCGTCCAGGCGGTGGATGGCGTCCAGAATGAACAGCGAGTCCCGTAGCGTGCCGGGAACCAGCAGGCCGCCAAGTCCCATCACCTTGTCCGAGACCGTGTTCAGCCAGGTCGACCCCCTCGGCCGCTTGCCGATGCCCCAGTAGAGCGGCGAGGGCCGCGAATGCAGGGACCGGACCGGCACCACGAACCTCATCCCGTCCACCGAGGCCACCAGCCCGCCGCCCCAGTCCGCGGTGATGCCGATCCCGGCCTGCCTGGCGACCAGGCGGGCAGAGGCGCCGGCGATGCCCTCGCCGTGGAAGTAGCCCTTCTCCACCCCCAGCAGCCGGTGCTCGGTGAGCGCCGCGGCCCCCGCCTTGACGACCGGCACCAGCCCGACGTTGCACGAGCGTGCCACGGTGAGCGCGGCCAGGGAGATGTCCAGGTCGTCGCGGCGCAGATGCGACCCGGAGATGTGCTCCATGCAGTCGAACATGCCGGTCTTGCCGTGCGTCTCCAGCAGCAGCTCGGGGTAGTCGATGCGCGGAAGCATCGCCTGCACCGCGTCGTGGACGGCCTTGAACCCCTCGGGCAGCGGCGCGGCCTCCAGCCGCGACATGTGCAGCTTGCCGCTCTTGACCTGCACCGACGGATTCGCCGCCAAGCCCGCGGCGACCTGCGTGTAGGCGTCGTCGACGAGGTCGGCCAGCTCCCGCAGGTGAGCGCGGGGGTCGGCCTCCAGGCCCAGCGCGGTCAGCACCGAGGCCCGCTCGCGTACCCACAGCCGCTCCTCGATCAACCGGGCCCGCGGGTTGCCCCGCTTGTCAGCGCCGACCGCGTACACATCGCGGCGCCGCAGCGCCGAGTGCAGGGCCTCCAGGACAGCAAAGACGTAGGCGGGCCTGTCGATCAGCGGCGGGTCCAGCCTGGGGTTGCCGAGCACCAGCCGCTGCCACGATCCTGTGATCAGGTCCTCGAACCCCTTGATGTGCTCCAGGCCCGGCTTGCGGGCCGCCGTCACCCTGGGCAGCGCCCTGACCGCCGCGACGACCGGCGAGCCGGCCGCGGTGGATCCCCACGGGACCACCGACGCCAGCTGCTCGATGAACGGCCTCACCGTGGCGTACCGGCCGGCCAGCTCCGCCCGCCACTCCAGATCCCCGTCGTCCTCACTCGAGGGCAGCGGCAGCAGCTCGGCGACCGTGGCCAGCGCCGCCTCCAGCTGCTCCCGGGTCACCACCTGCACGACCGCGTCGACCACCTCGGCCGCCGTGGTGTCCTTCTCCGCGCCGTCCTGCCCGACCTGGGTCGGCGGGGTGTCCCGCACGATCGCCCACGCGGCCGCCAGCCGTGCCGCCGCCACCCGCAGCCGGGGCAGGTTCCTCAGCTTCTCCTTGTCGGCAGCCCGGCCGGCCTGCGACAGCAGCCTGGTGGACATCAGCAGGTCGAACAGCAGCAGCGCGTCATCGACCGAGACGCCCTCCAGATGCCGCACCGTCGCCAGCAGCGTGGCGGCCCGCCGGCTGTCTTCCAGCTGCCTGATCCGGAACGCCTTGGCCGTGACCCCGAACCGGGCCAGCTCGGCCATCTTCACCGGCGCCACCGCGCCGCAGTCCACCGCCCCCGTCCCCAGCCCCAGCACGTACGCCGACCGGTCGAACGCCTCGCACATCCCCGTGCCCGACAGCCTGGTCACCGGCGTGCGCATCCACTCCAGCACCGAAACCTTCTTGCCGTCCGGCACGGTCAGCGTGGCCACCAGCTCCCCGCGCATGTGCGGCGGCGCCGCGTCCATCAGCGCGGAGTTGATCGCGGCCAGCTCCGCCCGCCGCACCTCGGCGACCAGCCGCGACAGCGTACTGATCCCCGGCAGCAGCACCCGGTTCTCGACCAGCCACAGCACCGCCCGGTCGAACAGCTCCCGCCGCGAGTCCCGCGTCTTGGCGACCCGCGAGGCGATGAACGCGGCCACCTCGCCCTCGGCCGCGGAGAACTCCCGGTACCCCAGCAGGTCCCGGATCTGCGTCGCGTGATCGTAGGGGGTCTGCGGCCGGTCGCCGTACTGCTTGACCGCCGTCCACTCCTGCACCCCCAGCTGCTCGGCGGCATACCGGATCACCACTTCCGGCACCTGCACCGGACCGGAGTCGGTCAGGAAGGTGCCGAGCATCCGCACGGTCCCCCACTGGACCGACCAGCCGAGCTTGTTGTGCAGGCCACGCCGGGTCTGCACCTCCGCCAGCGCGGCCTCGTCCAGGAAGAAGAACCGCTCCAGCTCCTCCGGCGTCGGATCCGCCACGAACCGGCCATACCGGCCCACCTGCTCGCCAGACAACCACTCATGCGACACGAATCGTCACCGTAGGAGAACAACCCGCCACTACTTGCCGGTATGCCCAAATCGAGACCGACTCGTCCCCGCCACAACCCCAGCACCCTCGCTGACCTGCGGCCCAGGGCTTATCGAGAAATCCCGGCCGGATATGACCACGACCCCAGGACGAACTCATCAGGGGCGAAGTGACCGAAGAGTAATTTAGGTGGCCCTGGCTACACGGGGAACTGGTTGATGACGCTCTCGCTGCCACGCCTCATTGTTGTCGCTGGTGAAAGGGGGCCTGCCGTGGGAGGCGTTGGTGGTCAGCGGGCGGCCATCGGCCGGCCCACCCACACCTCGATTGCCCTGCCGTCGAGCAGGCCACGGACT
>DASWFT010000616.1:0-2510 GCA_036394075.1 Streptosporangiaceae bacterium | reverse complement strand
TCCACTTCACTCGGAGGGAGGCTGGGCGGAAGAGGACCAGCCCAGCTGGCACCTCGCCCGCCCGGCCGACCCTACCCGCATCGATGCCGAAGAGTTCTACCGGCTCCTCGACGGCGCTCTTATCGACGACGTCGGCGTCTTCAACGACAAACTTCGCGAGTGGGAGGACTACTACAACTACCAGCGGCTCCACGGCGGCCTCGACGGCCAGACCCCCTACGAGAGGCTGCTACGAGGACCCACGCCCCGACCGTCACCGACCAACGTCAGCAGAACACCAGCGCGCGACTCGGCGAGCATCGACGTGCCCCAAAGTCCCTCCGCCAAGATCGGCGTTAGCGCGGACTTCCGCGCTCGATAATTCACCCTCCATCTGGATCGGTCCGGATCTCCGAAGCGTGTGGACCGGGTGACGTTAGCCCGGTACTGACCAGCGGAGATACGGTCCCGCTGAGTCCGTTGGCGGATAGGCTAAGCGGTAAGTATCGCTGTCACAGGGATAGATTAACCAGAAGTGTTATGAATAAGTTACAGAGGAAGTATCAGCGTGTTCGTCCCGTTCCGGGTCGGCTGAACCGGACGATCAGGCTGATACAGGGGCAACATGCCGGACCAGGACCCGCGGCCGGCCGCGGTGCTGCTCTGGTAGACCGGTTCCGTGGCAGCGAAACCGGCCCCCGGCGCGGAGTACTTCACCGCTCCCCGGCACCCGAACCAGCGCCGGTATGAGGCGCTGCGCGCCTACTTCACCGAAAGCCTGACAGTCGCCGAGGCCGGCGCCCGGGCCGGCTACACCCGCTCGAGCATGGCCAGCTTGCTGCGCGACTTCCGCGCCGGGAAGCTGGAACTGTTCGCCCCGCCCGGCAAGCCCGGCCCCAGGACCGCCCCGGCCAAGGACCGCGCCCGCGCCCGGGTGATCGAGCTGCGCCGCGAGGGCCTGTCGGTTTATGAGATCAGCGCCCGGCTGCGCGCCGGGGGAACCCCGCTCAACCGCACCGGGGTGGGGCAGATCCTTGCCGAGGAGGGCTTCGGCCGGCTGCTGCGCGGCCCCGCCCCCCAGGCCAGCGCCAGCCCGGCGACCCACGGCCGGGACACGCACCTGCCCCGGGCCGCCGTCATGGACTTCGCCGCGGTCCCCGCCCGTGCCGATACCAGGCTCGCCGGGCTGCTGCTGACCATCCCCGACCTGGTATCCCTGGACCTGCCTGCCCTGATCAGCCAGGCCGGCTACCCTGGCACCTCGGTCATCCCCGCAGTGTCGTGGCTGCTGTCCCTGCTGGCGCTGAAGCTGACCGGCACCCGGCGGGTTTCCCACGTCGATGACCTGCTGACCGACCCCGCCAGCGCCCTGTTCGCCGGCCTGTCGGTCTTGCCGAAGAAATCCGCTCTCACCGATTACTCCTACCGGCTGTCGCATGACCACCAGCAGAAATTCCTCGCCGCCCTGGACAAGAAGATGATCAGCAGCGGGCTGGCCACCGCGGACGAGGCGATCTTCGACCTCGATTTCCACGCCGTCATGCACTGGGGCCACGACCCCGTCCTGGAAAAGCACTACGTGCCCACCCGGTCCCAGCGCGCCCGCTCAGTGCTCACCTTCTTCGCCCAGGATTCCGGAACCCATAACCTCGTCTACGCCAACGCCGACCTGACCAAGGCCACCCAGGCACGCGAGGCCATCGCCTTCTGCGACCACTGGAAAGCCGTCTCCGGAGCCGACCCGAAGATGCTGATCATGGACCAGAAGGTCACCACGCAGGCCATCCTCGGCGAACTCGATGCCCGCGGCGTCAAGTTCGCCACCTTGCGCATGCGCTCACCGTCCCTGATGAAGCACATCAACAGCCTGGCCGGCAAGGACTACAAGACCGTGGCGCTGGACCGGCCCGGGCCGCACAACCGGCCCAAAGTCCACGAGGACCCCGCCGTGAAGCTGACCAGCTATCCCGGCACCGTACGCCAGCTCATCGTCACCGGCCTGGGCCGCGACGCGCCCACCGTCGTCATCACCAACGACACCGGCATCAAGACCAAGGCGCTGATCAGCCAGTACGCCCGCCGGATGAGCATCGAGCAGCGGCTGGCGGAGATCATCCAGGCATTCTGCGCCGACGCACTGTCCTCCACCGTCAACCTCAATGTCGACCTCGACGTCGTCTTGTGCGTCCTGGCCCAGGCCCTGCTCGCCGCGTTCCGGAACCGGCTCGGCCCCGGCTACGCCACCGCCACGCCCGACACCATCCAGCGGCGCTTCCTCGAAACCTCCGGGACCATCATCAACGACAACGGCGTCATCACCGTCGCCCTCAACCGTCGCGCCTACTCACCCGTCCTGCGCCAGTCCGACCTCCGCGCCGAGACCACCATCCCCTGGTGGCAAAACCACCGTCTCCGCTTCCACTTCAGCTAGCCGTAGGCACGATTCGCTGCGTGGAAATCCGCGTTAGCCACTAGGTCGGCGCTGCCTTCCCGCCAGGCAAGGTCAACACCGATGAAGCGCGTCCCGGTCA
>DASWFT010000615.1:0-47076 GCA_036394075.1 Streptosporangiaceae bacterium | reverse complement strand
ACCCGGTTTTCCAGTCCCAGATCCATGGCCCCTCCTCATTTATCATGATCCATGACTATCATCTTTCATGTGTATCTTGCGATATCATCGTGTCGTGACGCAAGAGGAAGCGGCGAACGAGCCGGGGGCGCTGCTGAACAGCACCGGGTACCTGCTGGCCCGCCTGGGCATGGAGTCCCGGCGGGTGTGGGGGCAGATGCTCGGGGAACACGGCCTGACCCCGCACCAGTTCGGGGTCCTCATGACGCTGGCACAGCTCAAGGCGGCATCCCAGCAGCAGCTGAGCCGGGCCGTGGGGGTCGATCCGCGCAACGCCGTGCCGATCGTTGACTCGCTGCAGCAGCGGGGACTGATCGAGCGCCGCGTGGACCCCGCCGACCGCCGCAGGCACGCGATCACCCTCACCAGGGCCGGGCAGGTGCAGATCAAGCAGCTCGGGCAGGCCGGAAACGAACTGGAGGACTGGTTTCTGGCCAGCCTCACCGATGAGGAACGCGCCGGGCTGCACGCCACCTTGCGAAAGCTCTTCACCGCCGTGACCCAGGCGGCGAGATAGGCTCAGCCACCCACTGCCGCGGCGGCGTCGCTGCAACCGGGCCCGAAGGCGGGTCAGGATGGAGCCGGACGGTCCTTCTTCGGCAGCTTGCCCAGCACCGCGTCATAGGAGGAGTCGACCGCCTCGATCAGCTCGTCGTCTGGAATCGCGCCGCCGATCCGCAGGGTGTTCCAGCCGGAACGTCCGATGTACGCCATGACCGCCGCGTCGTCCGGGTAGCGGAGCAGCCACTCGTCGGCCGCGTCCCGGGTACTGGCGCACTTGAGGCCGACCGCGGACGCCGACTCAGACCCCAGGAACGCGAAGATCTTGCTGCTGACCTTGACGACGACGTCGCCATCCCACGGCTCGTCCGGCCACGCGCCGGGTTTGGCCAGGCAGTGGGCAAGCAACTCGTCCCACGTCATCGCACCACCTCCGTGTCACCATGATTCCCGATACCTATCACGGGCCCGCGCCCGCCCTCGCGGGGTGTTACTGGCCCGCTTCGGCTGGTCTCAGCGGCCTGGAAATCAGGTGCGGCCAGCGGGATGGGACAGTTAGCGTGGCGACATGGTCTCGGCTGGCCAGCTCCTGGCCTTCGCGGTGGCGTCGTTCATCATGATCGTGATTCCCGGTCCCAGCGTCCTGTTCGTGATCGGGCGTGCCCTGGCGCACGGCCGGCGCACCGCGCTGGCCACGGTGGTGGGCAACGCGGCCGGCGTGTACGTGGTCGCCGCGTGCGTGGCGCTAGGGGTTGGCACGCTGGTGGAGCGGTCGGCAGTGGTGTTCACGGTCGTGAAGCTGGCTGGTGCGGGGTACCTGGTCTGGCTCGGGGTCAAGGCGATCCGGCAGCGTGGTTCGCTGCGGGAGGCACTCGCCACGGCCAGCGCGCCGACCGCCCGGATGCGGGCGCTGCGGGAGGGCTTCGTGGTCGGGGTGGCGAACCCGAAGGCGGTGATCCTCTTCGCGGCCGTGCTCCCACAGTTCGTGGACCGCCACGCCGGGCATGTTCCGGTTCAGATGCTCATCCTGAGCGTGGTGTCGTTCGTCATCGCCCTCCTGTCCGACAGCGCCTGGGGCCTCGCCGCGAGTGCTGTGCGGTCCTGGTTCGCCGGGTCGCCGCGGCGGCTTGGGCTGGTCGGCGGCGCCGGCGGCCTGGCCATGATCGGCCTCGGTGTCAGCGTGGCCGTGACCGGCCGCAAGAACTGATCCGGCGGTCCGCCGGGACTCAGCGGGTGCGGCGCTGAGTCCCGGCGGCCCGTGACGGCGAGCAGCCAGGTGCGGGATCAGGGGATCCGCCACTGCTGGTTGGCACCGCCGTTGCAGGTCCAGATCACCAGCTGGGTGCCGTTGGCGGTATTGGATCCCGGGTCGTCAAGGCACTTGCCGGACACCGGGTTGACCAGCGTGCCGTTCACCGCCCGCCACTGCTGGTTGCCGCCGCCGTTGCAGGTCCACAGCTCGACCAGTGCGCCGTTGGCCGTGCTGGCGCCGGTGATGTCCATGCACCCGCCGTTGATGCGGATCGTCCCGTCGCCTTGGATCGTCCAGTTCTGCACGGGACCGCCGTTGCAGTCCCACATCTGCACCTTCGTGCCCGGAGAGCTGGAGTTGCCGTTGTCGTCGACGCACTTGGCGGTGTTGTCACCCGCCACGATCGGGCCGGTCGGTGTCGGCGAGCCGACCTGCGTGACGGACAGGTTGTCGAACTGGTCGATCTGGTAGCCGCTGGTGCCGAGCCCGATCATGCCCGAGGAGTAGGTGGAATCGGTGACGCTGCCGACGGTGGCGCCGTCGATCGCCGCCGAGATCGCGGTGCCGTTCAAGGTCAGCGCCAGGTGATGCCAGGTGCCGGTGCCGGGCGCGGCGACCGTGCCGCTGGCGAGCGTGGTGAGCGTGGCGCTGGTGTTGTTGCGCACGATCGACCAGGCACCGGTGTTGCTGAGCTGCAGGTAGTACTCGTTGATGCCGGCCACGCCGAAGGGATGCTGCGTGTCGACGCGACCCAGCAACTGCACCGCGCCCGCCTGCTCCATCAGGGCGTCAGCGGAGACGGTGTAGTTGCTCCAGCTCAGGTTGCCGCCGATGGTATAGGGGTTCGAGTTGCCATCCCATTCGATCGGCTGGACCGGCGCCTGCTGCTGGACGCACCGTCCGGACCGTCCGCCGGCGCACGGCTCGACCTCGAAGGCGCCTTGCTGCTGCGCCAGGTAACGCGGCTGCTGGTCGATGGCGCCGCTGTCGAAGGTGTCGGAATAGGGCAGCGCGAGCGAACCCTGAGCCGGGCTGGTCGCGGTGCCCTTCCCCTGGCCAGCGGTGGTAGTCAGCGTGTAGATGGAGCCGGGCTGCACCGTGAGCGAGTACGACCCGTTGGACGGGGTGATGCTGGCCTGCTGGACGAAGGTGTTGGCCGCGGTCGGAGCGTTGACGTTGCTGGACCATACGTGCACGGTGCCGGTCGACAGGCCGCCTGAGACGTTCACGGTGACGGTCTGCGCCGCGCTGGCGGTGGTGGTCTCGATGATCGTCGAGTAGTCGGTGTTGTTGGTGGACTTCAGCGAGACGTAGGTGCCGTTGGACTCGCTGCCGCCGAGGTAACCAGAGCCGGAGTTGAGGAACTGCCAGCCCGGCTGGGTGAACTGGGTGACCTGGGCAGTGGCCCACAGGTTCTCCCCGAGGCTGTACGCGCCCGACCATGGCTGGCTGGCCTGGACCAGCCCGACGGTGTAGTAGGGCAGGTTCGGGTAGACGCCGGCGACTACCGGCCAGTTGATGTACGCGGTCAGGTTCCCGTCGGTGTAGCCGCGGGTGATGGAGCGGATCAGCGCCGGCGCGCCCGAGTTCATGTCCTGCGAGCCGTTCTCGCTCGCCCACAGCGGCTTGCCGGTGCCGGTGGCCGTCGAGTTCCCCACGCAGGTCGTGGCCGCGCTCAGGTAGCCGCACGGATAATGCACGCCGATGATGGAGACGGCGCTGGCGAAAGTGGGGTTGGAAGCGATGTCATTGGCGATGCCCCAGCCGCTGTCGGAGCCGACGATCTGCACGGCCGAGTAGCCGTTGGCGTTGAGCGTGGACCGCAGCTGCTCATACCAGGAGATGACATAGTTGCGTTCGTTCCAGCCGCCGAGGTAGTTGATGGTCAGGCCGTGCGACTTGGCGCAGTTCAGCCAGTTCACCAGGTAGTTGATCGTGCCAGTGGACCAGAAGCCGCCGCTGATCCAGCCGGGCGCGCCCCACGCCAGCCCGTAGAGCTTGATGTTCGGGTTGCGCGCCTTGGCCTGCTCCATCAGCCACCACTCGTAACCGGTGTTGCAGTTCACCGTCGACGCGGTGTGCATGTGGCTGGACTCGGAGCCGTCCGTGGAGTTGGTGTCGCCGCCGATCTCCACCTTGAGGATCTGCAGGTCAGCGCCGTAGCCGGGCGTGAACAGGTAGTCCAGGATCTGCTGCTGCTGCGCGGCTGGGTAGTCGGTCAGCAGCCGGGTGTTGCCGCCCCCGCCGCTGATCGCGCCGATCCCGTCGAACGTGCGGCCGCCGCTGGTGCCGCTCACGGTGATGGTGGTGGCGGCCGCGGCGGACTGGAGCGGCACCGCCGCCAGGGCGCACGCCGAGACAAGCAGGACCGCCGCGGCCAGTTGAGCCGGGCGCCGCAGGCCCGCCCGCTTGATAGCGATCATCATCGCTTCCCTTTCGTCGCGCCGTCGGCCCTCCCGCCAGGTGATCAACTTTCCACAGCGTGGGCCGATCGGCTCTGATCGAAAGTGGTCGATAATGTTGAAGCTGCCCACATTGAGGCACGGTGCCCGGCCCCCGTCAAGGTGCTTCAGGGGGGCGAATTCACCCGTGCCGGGGCTCCGCGATGACCTGCGGATACGCGGTATGTGATCGCTAACTTCGCACGCCCCGAGCGCGCGGGTTTCAGCTCGAACGTGGGGCGGGCGGCCCCAACCAGGAGTCAGGATGGTATCGACTCGCGGTGGTGGGGCGTGGTCCAGTCCAGCAGCGGTCCCGCCGGCACGATCCGCAATGGGTTGATCTGAGGATGCGTACCGTAATAATGGCGCTTGATGTGGTCGAAGTTGGTGGTCTGGCCGAACGCGGGCTGCCGGTAGAGGTCGCGGGCGTAGGCCCACAGGTTCGGGTAGTCGACGAGGCGGCGCAGGTTGGCCATGAAGTGGGTGACGTACACGGCGTCGAAGCGGGCCAGGGTCACCCACAGCCGCACGTCGGCCTCGGTGATCTGCCCGCCGAACAGGTACCGGCGCGTCGCCAGGCGGTCCTCAAGGTCGTCGAGGGTCGCGAAGAGGTCGGCCACCGCCGCGGCGTAGGCCTGCTGCGTGGTGGCGAACCCGCACCGGTACACGCCGTTGTTGACGGTGGTGTAGACCCGCTCGTTGAGCGCGTCGATCTCCGGGCGCAGCGCGGCCGGGTAGAGGTCGACCCCGGGAGTCGCCCACTGGCTGAACTGGGTGGCCAGGTCGATGGTGATGTCAGGGAAGTTGTTGGAGACGATCCGCCTGGTCTCCCGGTCCCACAGCACCGGCACCGACACGTGCCCGTCGTAGCCGGGTTCGGTCGCCTCGTACGCCTGCCGCAGCAGCGTGAAGCCGTTCACCGGGTCCGCCGTGTAGCCCGGGCCCTCGCGGAACGCCCAGCCGCGCCCGTCCCGGATCGGGTCGACCACGGACAGCGAGATCACGTCTTGCAGGCCGAGGAGGCCGCGCACGATCACCGAGCGGTGCGCCCACGGGCAGGCCAGCGAGACGTACAGGTGATAGCGGCCGGGTTCGGCGAGGTAGCCGCTGGACCCGTCCGCGCTGACCCGATCCTGGAATCGGTAGAGGGGGCGGACGAACGCCCCGTCCGGCCGGGCCGGGGTCTTCACCGTGTAGTCACCGAACTCGGTGAAATCCACCGGGCTGGCCACCTCAGCAGTACTGGTCACCGGCTCGCTCCTTCCATGAGTCACTGTACGAGGAACAACTCGATAACGGGGACGGCGCCCGCGGATCCGTCATGGCGGATCAGGGCGGTCGCCGGTCTTCACCAGCCGATCCTCATGGCGTGGCCACCTCCTGCATCCAGCCAACGTCCGGCACCGGCCCGGCGAGCCACCCCGCCGCCGACCGGACGTGCCCGGGCGATCCGAGTCCCGCGACGACACAGGCGACCGCCTTGTGCAGGAGCGGGAACCGCAGCGCTGCCTGTGGCAGCGTCATGCCGTGCTGCTCACTGCGGCGGGCCAGCAGCCGGGCATGCTCCAGGACGTCGGCGGGCGCTGGTTCGTAGTTGAAGTGGGCGTCATCCGGTGGCCAGGCCCGGGCGAGCAGGCCGGAGTTGAACGGGCCCGCGGCCAACACCGACACGCCCCGGTCGGCGCACGCCTCGAGCAGCGGCGCGCCGCTGCGATCCGCCAGGGTCCACCGCCCGGCCAGCATGACCACGTCCAGGTCGGTCTCCCTGATCGCCCGCAGCGGCACCTGCCACTGGTTCATTCCGATGCCGACCGCCCCGATCATGCCCTGCTCACGTAGCTTGATCAACGCTGGCAGCGCCTCGCTCACGGTCTGGTCCGCGTGGTCGTCCGGGTCGTGCACGAGGACGATATCGACCCGGTCGAGGCCAAGCCGCTGGAGGCTGGCGTCGAGGCTGCGGCGCACGCCGTCGGCGCTGTAGTCGAGGACCCGGGTCAGGTCGTCGGGTACCGCGAAGCCGCCAGATCCCAGGTCCGAGCCGGTCGGCGCCGGGTTGGGCACAAGCAGCCGGCCCACCTTGGTGGACAGTACATACTCATGGCGCGGCCTCCCCCGAAGAGCCTCGCCCAGGCGGCACTCGGACATTCCCAGCCCGTAGTGGGGTGCGGTGTCGAAGTAGCGGATGCCCGCGTCCCACGCCGCGTCCACCGCCGCCCGGGCCACGTCGGCGGCCGAGGGCTTGAAGAGCCCTCCGATCGCCGCCGCGCCGAAGCCGAGTTCCGTGACGCTGAGCCCGGTGAGGCCAACCTGCCGCCGATTCACGGACAAGTCCCGGTCAGAGCAGCGTGGCACCCAGGCGTCCACGTTTCACGCCACCAGGCAGCACCCACAAACGACAAAACATCAGATGTATCCAACACCGCACGATCGTGGCATGCGGGCCAGCCCACCACAAGTGCCGCCAGCAGACCTGGGCTGAGCGAACTTTGCGGCCGGGAGCGGAGCCCGGTAGGGCTGCCGCGCACGGTCCCGTTCAGCCGGTTCCCCACCAAACCGGGTCGAACGGGACCGTGTGCGCCGACCCAGACGCGTTCACGCTGCGAGAGCACACCTCGGCCCCCGTGGCGTGGCAGTCGCTCGCGTTGAGCCGCAGCTGTTTCGCGTGCTGGAACGAGTCCGACACCAAGTCTGTGAGCCCGGGCACCGCCGCGACGAGCAATCGGTACCCCTCGGACAAAGTCGGACGGATCTGGCGCAAGTCGGTACCGATTCGTGCAACATTGTGAACAGACGGGGATACCGGGGAGTCATCAAGACATCGAGACGGCGGTCGCCACCCGACGGGTGCGGGAGGCGACGGCCGACGTCATTTCGGGGTAGGCGCTTTTCGGAATGAGCCATGCCAGGGGGACCAATGGCTGATGATCCGCACAATCAGGACGAAGATCCGCGCAGCGGGGATAGCCACGAACAAGGCCCGAGCAGTGACCCAGGGCGCATCGCCACCCAGCAGGATTTCGGGCGCGAACTCACCCTCGCCAGGCGGCGCGCCGGGCTGACGGTCCGGGAGGTTGCGCGAGCGGCCGGGATTCCAGCCAGCACCGCCGGCGACTATTTCTCCGGGCGCCACCTGCCGCCGCCGAGCCAGCCGGACTCGCTGCCGAGGATCCTCGCGGCCTGCGGTGTGACCGATCTGGGCCTGCTGCGCGAATGGGCCAGCGCGCTCGTCAGGGTCCGCCGGGCGCCGGGCCGCCGGGCGGTCGGCGCCTCGGCGCCCTACCGGGGCTTGGCGAGTTTCGAGCCGGAGGACGCGGAGTGGTTCTTCGGCCGCGAGGAACTCACGGCACACTTGCTGATCCGCGCCACCGCCGGTACGACTGCTGCTGGTACGACTGCTGCTGGTACGACTGCCGCCGGTACGACTGCCGCCGGTACGACTGCCGCCGGCACCACTGCTGCTGGCCCGACGGGCACGGATGGCACCGGCGACACCGTCGGTGTTCCGCTGGTAGTGATCGGATCCTCGGGTTCGGGCAAGTCATCATTGCTCCGCGCCGGGCTCATCCCCCGCCTGCTCGCCGCCGACCCGACGCGACCGTTAGCGCTCTTCACCCCGGGCGCCTCGCCGCTGGCGGACCTGGCCAGGCAGTTGAGCCGGCTTGGCCTTGCCGCCGGGACAGACGCCGGCGAGACCGAGGCGGCCCTGCGATCTGATCCTGAGGGCTCCGCCCGCCTGGTCGGCCAGGTCAGCTACGCCAGCCGGGCCGGGCCGGCCATTATCGTGGACCAGTTCGAGGAGGCCTTCACCGACTGCCTGGACGAGGACGAGCGGCGGGCATTCATCACGGCGCTGTGCGCCTTATCCGGTCCCGCCGTGGTCGTGCTGGCCCTGCGCGCCGACTTCTACGATCGCGCGCTGAGCCACCCGGGGCTGTCGCGCGCACTCCAGCAACGCCAGGTCGTCGTCGGGCCGATGACCTGGGAACAGGTGCGCCGGGCCATAGTCGAACCGGCCCGCAAGGCGCGGCTCGACGTGGACGACGGGCTAGTCGAACTGCTGCTGCGCGACCTCGCACCGGCGGCGGGCGGCGGGAACCCGCCGGGCGCCGGACCCGAGCCGGGAGTCCTGCCGCTGCTCTCCCATGCCCTGCTGGCCACCTGGCAGAACGGTCACGGTGGCACCCTGACCGTGACCGACTACCAGGCCAGCGGCGGCATCCACGATGCGATCGCGCGGACCGCCGAAGCCGTCTACGAGGAACTGGCCGACGAGCAGCGCGGCATCGCGCGGCGGCTGTTCCTGCGCCTCGTGCACGTGGTGAACGGGGCCGCGGAGACCCGCAGCACCGTGGCGCTCAGTGAGCTGCGCGAATCGCCCCGCGGCGGCGCGTCCGCCGACGATGTGCTGGACAGGTTCGTGGACGGGCGCCTGATCACCCTGGACGCGGACACGGCCCGGATCAGCCACGAGGCACTCATTACCGCGTGGCCCCGGCTGCGGGCCTGGATCGACAGCGACCGGGAGGGCCTGCGGACCCGGCAGCGCATCACCGCGACCGCCCATGCCTGGGACGAGGCCGGCCGGGACAGCGCGGTGCTGCTCCGTGGTGCGCAGCTGGCCATCGCCAGGGACTGGGCCGCCGACCCGGTCAATCGGTTCAGCCTGACCCCGCTGGCCCGGGAGTTCGTGGACACAGGCACCGCCCAGGAGAAACTTCACAACGAAGCAGAACGAAGGCGCACCCGCAGACTGCGCCGTCTGGTGGCCACCCTCACCGTGCTGGTGCTCGCGACCGTCGCCCTGGCCGGGTACGCATTCCAGCAGCGCGAGGTGGCCACCACCGCGCGCAACGACGCACAGTCGCGGGAGGTAGCCATCGAGGCGAGCCAGATCCGCGACCAGTCGGTATCCCTCGCCGGGCAGCTCAGCCTGGCCGCCTACCGGATCGCCCCGACCGCGCAGGCCCGGGCCGCCCTACTGGAAGCGTCCGGCACCCCGGCCGCCGCGCGGCTGGCCGACTCGGCCGACGTGGTGCAGTCGGTGAGCCTCAGCCCGGACCACCGGGTCCTCGCGGTGGCCGCCGCGGACGGGACGCTGCGGCTATGGGATGTGGCGCGGCCAGCGCGGCCGGTCCCGCTCGGCCGATCGCTGACGGCGGTGGACCGGAGCCCGTTGTACACCACGGCATTCGCCCCGAACGGGCGGCTGCTCGCAGCCGCGGGTACCGCCGGGACCGTGCAGTTGTGGGACGTGAGTGACCCAGGTCATCCCGTTAGGCTGAAGGTGCCTTTGTCCGGGCCGACGAGCACCGTGTATTCGCTCGCGTTCAGCCCGGACGGGCGCACCCTGGCCGCGGGCAGCGCCGACGACACAGTCCGGCTCTGGAACCTGGCCGACCTGGGGCAGGCCCGGCCGATCGCGACACTGACCGGGCCCGCCGGATACGTCAAGTCCATCGCGTTCAGCCCGGACGGCACGACGCTCGCGGCGGGCAGTGCGGACCGGAAGCTCCGGCTGTGGGACGTCGCCGACCCGCGACACCCGACGCCGCTTGGCGCGCCGCTGACCGGGCCTGCCGCCCTGGTCAGCTCGGTGGCGTTCAGCCCCGGCGGGACTATGCTCGCGGCCGGCAGCCAGGACTACAAGGTGTGGCTGTGGAACGTGAGCCGCCCGGCGCGGGCGGTGCGCGCCGCGCCGCTGACCGGCGCAGCGGACGGGCTGAACACGGTCGCGTTCAGCCCGGACGGGGCCAGCCTCGCGGCCGGCAGCAGCGACGACCACGTGCTGGTCTGGCACCTGGCCAGCCACGCGCTGGCCGCTTCGCTTCCGCACCCGCAGCCGGTCACCTCGCTGGCCTGGGACGGCACCGGCCAGCTGATTACCGGGGACGCGGACGGCACCGTCCGGAACTGGGCGCTGCCCACGCCGGTCCTGCTCGCCCGCGGGTCGGTGAACAGCGTCGCGTTCAGCCCGGACGGCGGGACGCTGGCCGTCGGCAGCCGGGACCTCGAGCTGTGGAATCCCGCCCGGCGCACCATGACAGCCGCCGCGGCCCGGCCAGGCACGTTCGTCAACGCCGTCGCGTTCTCACCCGGAGGGAAGGTGCTCGCCGCGGGCTATAGCGACGGGAGCATCCAGCTGTGGCTGGTGGCCGGCGACGGCACGGCCGCCGCGCTCGGCCAGCCGGTGCGCGCATCTGCTATCGGCCACGTCGACTACGTCGCGTTCAGCCGCGACGGCCGGCTCCTGGCCTGCGGCAGTGACGACGGGACCCTGCGGGTCTGGTCGGTCAGCGACCCAGCGCGGCCGCGCCAGCTCGCCGTGGTCCAGAACTCCCCCGGCAGCACCGTGTACTCGGTCGCGTTCAGCCCCGACGGGCGGGTGCTCGCCGCGGCCAGCGCCGACAACCTCACCCGGCTATGGGACATCGCGAACCCGGCCCGGCCGGCGCGGCTCGGCAGTCCCCTGGCCGGGCCGGGCAGCTACGCGATCTCGGTCGCCTTCAGCCCGGACCGGCGCACCCTGGCGGTCGGCAGCGCCGACAAGACAGTGCGGCTGTGGGACGTCAGCCGGCCCGGCCGGCCGACGCCACTGGGCGGGCCGCTGACCGGGCCGGGCGGCTATGTCTACTCGGTCGCGTTCAGTGCCGACGGGCAGATTCTCGCCACGGGCGCCACCGACGGCACGGTGTGGCTGTGGAACATGGCGGACCGCACCCGGCCGGACCTGGTCGCGGAGCTGACCGGGCCCGCCGGCCACGTGTACAGCGTGGCGTTCGGCCACGCGGACCGTACCCTCGCCGCGGGCAGCGCGGACGGCACGGTCAGGATATGGGACACCATGCCGGGCGCCGCGGCCGCTGCCGTGTGCGCTGACGCCGGCCAGCCGATCAGCGCGGCCGAATGGGCCAGCTACATCCCGGGCCGCCCCTACAACCCGCCCTGCCGCTGATTCCGCCCGGCCAGGCTGGCCCACGACGGGTGCTCTACCGCGCGCCCGGCTCCCGAGGGCGCACGGCAAAGCGTTACCAGTGTCCCGCCAGCATGGCGGCACCGCCATGGTTTGGCCACTACCCGGACAGGCTCGGACATGGCGGCACAGGCACCGGGCCGGATGTTCTACCGTCGCTATGAAGGCCACACGGGCTGGTCACGCTGGCGGAGCAACGGGCGGCAGGGAGTCATGCGGACTAACGACGAGGTCGCTGCCCTGCTCGCGGAGTACGCCGATCTGATGGCAATCACCGGTGGCGATGCGTTCCGTATCCGGTCTTATGAGAGGGCCGCTCGTTCTGTCGCCGGTTACCCCGATGACCTCACCGCCCTGGAGACCGGGGTCCTGGAGCGGATACCCAACGTGGGGAAGGCCATCGCGGCCAAGATCGATGAGTACCTGCGCACCGGGAGCATCCACCAGCTTGAGGCGCTGCGGGCCAAGGTTCCCGCCGGGGTCCGCCGACTGACCGAAGTACCCGGGCTCGGCCCGACGCGGGCGATAATCCTCTACCAGGAGCGGGGCATCGATTCGGTGGATGGGCTGGCCGCCGCCATCGAGGCGGGCCGGCTGGAGGGGCTGCGCGGCTTCGGCCCCAAGACCGAGGAGAACCTGCTGCGCGGAATCGAGATCATCCGCAAGACCGGCGACCGCGTCCTCCTCGATGTGGCCACGGAACTCGCGGAGGAACTCACCGGCCTGCTGGCCGCGGTGCCGGGCTGCCAGCGCGTCGCGTATGCCGGCTCACTGCGCCGGATGCGGGACACGATCGGCGACGTTGACATCCTCGCCATCTCCGACGAGCCGCGGGAGCTGATGCAGGCTTTCACCGGGCTGCGGCACGTCGAGCGGGTCGTGGCGAGTGGCGACACCAAGACCACAATCCGCACCACCCTGGGGGTCCAGGTCGACCTGCGGGTCGTCCCGCCCGCGAGCTGGGGGGCGGCCCTGCAGTACTTCACCGGATCGCGGGCCCACAACATCCGCATCCGCGAGATCGCCGTGCACAAGAAGCTGAAGCTTTCCGAGTACGGCCTGTTCGACGTGGAGACCGGCGCCATGATCGCGTCGCTGACGGAGGAGGAGGTGTACGGGCGGCTGGGCCTCCCGTGGATCCCTCCCCCGCTCCGCGAAGACACTGGTGAGATCGAGGCGGCGCTGCGTGGTGAGCTTCCCGCCCTGGTCGCGCAGCAGGACCTGCGCGGGGACCTGCACACCCACACTGATCTCACCGATGGCGTGGCCAGCCTGGAGGACATGGTCAGCGCGGCCGCGGCCCGGGGCTACAGCTACTACGCGATCACCGATCACGCGCCCAACCTGGTCATGCAGCGCATGACGGACGAGAAGATGCTCGCCCAGCGGGAGCAGGTACGCCGGCTGGAGGGCGAGGCCGGCGGAATGCGGCTGCTGCACGGCACCGAGCTCAACATCGACCCCGACGGCGGCGTGGACTGGCCCGCGGAGTTCCTCAGCGGTTTCGACCTGTGCGTCGCCTCGGTGCACTCACACTTCACCCAGCCACGCGACCAGATGACCCGCCGGTTCGTCCGGGCCGTCGAGAATCCGCACGTCAACATCCTCGGTCATCCCACGACGCGGCGCATCGGCAGGCGGGCGCCGGTCGATGTGGACCTGGACGAGGTCTTCAAGGCGTGCGCCCGCACCGGCACCGCGATCGAGATCGATTCCCACCCTGACCGGCTCGACCTGGCCTCGGACTACATCCGGCTGGCCCGGCGGCACGGTGTCAAATTCTCTATCGACAGCGATGCGCACTCCATCGGCCACCTGGCTCACATGAGGTACGGGATCGGCACCGCGCAGCGTGGCTGGCTCACCTCCGACGACGTGATCAACACCTGGCCGCTTGACCGCCTGACCGCCTTCCTGCGCAAGCAGGCTTAGCTGTGGGTCGACGCGGCCCGCGAGCTGATCGACAGCCGGCGATGGGTCATCCTGTAGGTCCTCAGAGACTCAACACATCGAGCTGTCGGATCGGACGGTTCACCGATCGTCGTATCTTCGTCAGCATCTACCGAGGGAATGCGAGCCCATGAAGTACATGATGTTCGTCGTGGTCGACCCGGACGCAGCCGCCGAGGCCGAGCCCTCAGAGGACGACCTGACCATCGAGCAGTGGCTGGCCGACGTCGACGGCCGGGGGAAGCGCATCACCGGCAATGCCCTGCGCCCGGTCAGCGACGCAACCACGGTCAGAGTCAGCCGCGGGCAGGTGCTCGTCACCGACGGGCCCTTCATCGAGTCGAAAGAGTGGATCGCCGGCTTCGACATCCTCGAGTGCGACGACCTCGACGAGGCCATCGCGATCGCCGCGCGGCACCCGCACGCCAACGGCGGCAAGCTCGAACTCCGCCCGTTCTGGACGGGCGAGCGTTGACCACGGATGCGCACCGCGCCATGGCCGAGACGATAGGCGGGTCAGGACCCGAGCGGCGGCCAAAGTAGACTGGCTGCACGTTGGTACCAGGACAGCTACCCTCCGACAAACCAGTCCCAGCCTGCCCACACCGACTATCCGTCTCTTGTCGGCCCTGCCCAAACCTGACGATGCACTGCGCATCCCTCTGCTCCTCCACAGGGCAGGGGGATGAAGGATCGGTAATGGTCGAGCCAGTGACTGCGAGGGTCATCGACAGACGATGTTCACCTAGCGACCAGTCAAGATGTCGTCAACGACGGTGACGGAGCGGCCCGCGAGTAGCGCTCGTTCATGGAGAGACGCCTGCATCGCTGACCGCCTGGTCTAGCGTGGTCGGGCAGCGCCAACTATGGGAGTGGCCGCGAAAATCAGTATCGGTGACGGTAGATAGGCGGCAGACTCATTGCGTGGAATACGTCTTCCCGGGGTGGTGCAGCCCAGGTGATCAGGCTGACTTGACGCGGAAGCTCTCGGCCAGCGAGCGACTGGTTGGGCTTGCCCTCAGCTTCTGCGATCGGGACTTGCCGCTGCGTAAGGGTGCGTCTGGTCCGCCTCCGCCTGGCAGGCAAGTTATGCCCATGGCTGTATATGAGGAGTTCGGTCGGGCATTGAAAACATTCAGGGCCGCTGTGCACTTGGCGTCGATTGGCTACGGTCAGGCTGCCCACATGCTCGCGGCGGTGGTAGTTCAGTCGAGCTTGATAGTTATTTGGGCTATTGAGCAAGGCGAATCTGTTGACGCGAAAGCGGAGCTTCACTCGCTGTATCGTCGTCAGCTCGACATCGAGGAAAGACGACGGATAGGAGTATGGAAGTCTCTCTCAGCAGAGGATTACCTGATCGGGCAGGAGCGCGCGGACGCTGAGTCCCAGTTTGGTCAAGACGCCATGGGACTTTGGACAGGGCATTCATCGTTGGCGGAGCTGATCGACGAACTAGCTGCTGCCGAAGAAGATGTGTTTACGAGCGATAAGTTTCGAGGGTTCAAGGTTCTTGCAACCTATGCAGACAGCCTTGTGACTGGTACGGGCCTAGCCAACCAGTCTTACCGCACCATGATCTCGCTGTCAGATGAACGACAGGCGATGGCTGTAAACATCGGTCCAGGGCCCGAAGGGTGCTCTGATGCTCTCCATACGGCGACCGCAGCTCTCTTGCCTGCGATCGACGATGCTGTTAATCACTACGCCCCCGATCTGGCAGACGAAGTGCGCAGATGCGGGGCTCTTCTGTGGCGTGCATGGAAGGACCCAGCGGTCCTCGGGACACTGGCCGACACAGACCCGTGCCCATGTGACAAGCCCGGGACGCTGTGGGCTGATTGCCATAAATGGGCACAGCAGCTTGGGACGGTGCAGTATGTTCCCTTGACCGACGCGGACTTGGTGAATTTCACTCCATATGATCCGAAGGACAACCAGCCCCTTGACTTCGACTTCCGGAGCGACCCGCTCGATGTTCCCGAAGGGCCGCTCATCCTTACATTTACTTTTAAGTTGCCATTCACCCTGGGAATCGAAGATTCCGGGCAAACTGACCTGATTCTGGAAGGATCATGGGCGGATCCGGACGATATCGCCCACTTTGGAAAGACACCAATAGTGAGGCTCCGACAGCATAATGAGCCGACTGACGGAATCGGGTTCAGTCTCACGCGAGCCTCAAATGCACTCCAGGAATTCTTCGGAGACCTCGATGAATCAATTAAAGAAGTGCAGTTTGCGCCGATACCGGGCGCCTACGAGCAATGGGTGACGCTAGAGACACCGAGTGCGCGATTGGCTTCAGAAGATCCTGATGACGGCGCGTACGCCTTCCACCGTGCACTTCTATCGCTGAATACTTTCTTGACAGGCCTCGATCTCGCTGTTTCGGATATCCGAATTTCGAGTGTCTCAACGACAGAGATCGGGCCAATCGTCTTTCTAGGCGCATGGACCCAGGACGGGCATTGGGCTCGACTGGGAGATCTTCTGATGCATCCTGACTCTTTTCCGTTCCCGTTGAAACCGGAATCGGCTGATGCCATCAAACGCCAACTGGCCATGGCCTTCAATGACATGAGAGGCGGGCGCCTATTCCTGGTCTCAGCCCTGTGGTCTAGCCGCGCGCTGAGAGCATTCCGCTATCGAGGAGACTACGTCGATTGCATCGTAAGCTTGCAAACGGCCGCCGAAAGCATGATGTACGACCTTCTGCGCGGCATTCTAGTTGATCTAGGCAAGACATCTGCACAGATCGCTTCCCGAGTCAACAAAGATCTGCCGTTCCGATCACTATTGACCAGGGAACTTCCGCCATTGATAGGCGGAGACTGGAATCTTGAAGGCAACAGCCCGGTTGCCAAATATTGGCGAGCAATCTATCTCGTGAGGAATCGCATCGTTCATGAGGGTGAATCGCCAACCAATCGGGAGGCCGAAGAGGCCAAGCAAGCGTTCTTTGATGTCCGTGAATATGTAAGCAGGTTGCTATGGCAAAAGAATGCGAGGTTCCCGCGAACCCTAGTGGCGAAGGTCGGAGTTAATGGGCTAGGGCGGAGAGGGTGGATGTCGCAACGAATGCGGCAGCAATGCGAAATTTTCCATAATGAGGCGCGTCCTTTCTATTGGCCGAGGAACGTAGCAGGCCGCTGATGAGAGACACCCCTCATGGCCGGGCTCACTAATGCATCCAAGCTAGATCACCTGGGTTACCTTTCTGAGGCCGTGGGGTTTGTTATTGAATACTCCCATCGACCGGAACCATGCCAGATCGCCCAAATCATCACCGGGCCCACGGGTCATCCGGCCTAAGCCATGTGCTTATGCCGGAAGGCCTCCAAGTCAGCCAGGAACTCCTCCAGTTCCTCGTCTGACACGAAACATCGGCACACAGCTCATCCACCGAGGCGATCGGGTGCACGCCCTTGCACTGTGCCTGCTCATCCAGCGCGGCGGCATACGAGCCATGCTCCGGCTCTGCGATGTCAGCGACACTCACGGCTGCTATCCCTCCTTCACGGATCGCCTTCTCTAACTTACTTTCGGGATGGGTGCTGCCTTGCGCTTCATCCCTCCGGACGGCCGCTCGCGACGGCCAAGATCTGCGAGGAACGCCCTAACCCGGTTCGTGGAGGCGAGTGTCGGCATGCCTGCAGACCTCAAGGTCGGTGGCTTTGGCTGCGACCTACACCTGGGCTGCCTGGCCCAGGGAGAACTCTGCTACAGCCGCGGGAGTGATGTCGGCCAGGCCGGGCGGATGTGGAAACGACATGAACAACGTACGGCGTATCTCAGCGGATTACTTAGGAATCAATCCCCAGCCACGTGGCGAATGAGCGCAATTCCTCGCTGGGGCGGCGCTCAGCTCCAGCGATCACCGAAACGGTGTCCCGGACCATCGGGTGAAACCGGACCTGCTGGGGAGACACGCGCCGCGCTGCCTGCAAGGCACGCAGCGCACGGTGCCGGTCACCGTGATACAGCCAGCCCCGTGCCACCTCGATGCGGTAGTGGCCCACCCGGGAGGGCGGCAGGACCCGCAGGTGCCCGGCCCGTTCCGCGTCCTCGGCGCGGCTGACCGCCAAGGTTCCGTCGGCGAGCTCGATCGCAGCCGACACTTCATGCAGGGCCACGTTGGCCGCGCCGAACTCCATGCCGTAGCTGTTGGCTCCTTCAGGGACGGTCGTGCTGACCGCGCGGCCCTCGGCCAGATGACTGTCCGCCTCAGCCCGCCGGCCGGCCCGCGCCGCCAGGACCGCTGAGCGCAGGTGCAAGCTGCCGTACATGCTCCGCGCGGCCTCGTCCATGCTGCCCACATTGCCGCCCAGCTCCGTACGGGTGCGTTCCATTAGGGCCAGCCCCTGGTCGTAGGCACCGGCACCGAGCAGGGACGCGCCGCGCGACCACTGCGTCCGCGCGACCCGCAGCGGGTCACCGCTCCGCCCGGAAGCCTGCTCGATACGGTCAAGCGCCACCGCCCGCAAGTCCGCGTACCCGAGCTGGTGCGCGAGCCCGGAAATCCCCCCGTACGCCTCGGCCAGCAGCCCGTACAGGACAGGCCGCGCTGCTTCCGGTGCATCGATGACTGCCGCGTGCAGCTCGTCCAGCAGCCCGGGAAGGCTCTGCCCGAGCTGAAGATAACGCGCCTGCCGCCCCAGCGCCGACATCGCCTGCACATCGGCTCTCAGCTCATTAACCGGGCGTACCGGAGCCGCCAGATCCGGTGGCAGATCATAGGTCAGCAAGGCACGACGCAGCGAATCAATCGTCGCCTGCAACTGCGCATAGCGCCGGCCCGGCTCCTCATACGGCTGCCCGGTGATCCGGGGAACATCGACCCGCAGCGCGCGGGCCACTGCCCCGATAAACGCCGGGGTCGCCGGGACCGCGCTGGACTCGACCTTCGCCAGCAGGCTGTAGGACACGCTCGCCCGGCGCGCCAGCTCACGGGCAGTCCACCCCCGCGTCTTGCGGATCGCGGCGACCCGCGCCCCAATCCGGTCCTGATCCGCCATAAGACCTCTGGCCCGCGACTTTCAAACGAATTGAAACTCCGTGACTACCCGGGGCATCCATGCTCCCCTCATGGAGCACGCCCCGCAACCGGAGCGGAACGACGCGCAGGACGACAGCGACAGCACGGCCACCGCCATCGAGGACACTTTCAGCGGCCGCTGGGGGATCTGGCGCAGCATCACCGGCCGATGGTGGGCCGCCCTCCGCCACGCCCTCACCGCCGCCGAAACCAGCGCCGGATGCCGGCCATTCATCCACGCCGACGATCCCGAAACACTCACCCGCCGAATCCAGGAACAGGAAAACCTCCGCCCACCACCATCTCCGAGTCGCGGATTCCTGGCCGCGCCACCCTGCACACAGCAGAACGCGGAAGCCCCAGCCCAGGCAGGACAGGGCGTGCGCGACACCGCCGCACCACCGCCAACCTGGTCCCGTGCTTTCCCCGCCACCCCCGACCAAGCCCGGGAAGCACGCCGGTTCCTGGCCGCCATCCTGAACGGCCGCCCGACGGCTGAAGACGCGGTGCTCTGCCTGTCCGAACTCGCGGCCAACGCGACCATCCACAGCAAATCCCGCATGCCGGGTGGCTACTTCAGTGTCCGCGTCCAACTCCACGGCAATCAGCTGCGCGTGGAGACCCACGACAACGGCGGGCCCTGGACCTGGCCCGAGCATCCCAGGGAGCAGCATGGGCGCGGATTACTGATCGTCAGCAAGCTCGCCCGCGCCTGGGGACGCTCCGGCGACAGTGACACGGGCTGGACCGTCTGGTTCGAGCTGCTCATGACGGCGCACACGCCAGCCAGCCAATCACCAGCCCCAGAAAGATCCGGCCGTGACTGACCCTGGCCCGGCCAGCATTGGGAGCCCCCGCGCGGCCCACCAGTGGACCACGGTCGTGGATGGTCACCGGCTTCGGCAGTTGCGCCGCCAGCGCGGCTTGTCCCAGGAAAAACTGGCCGACAAGGCAGGAATAAGCCCAGCCACCGTGGCCAGGCTGGAACGCCAGGCCCGCGCGTGCTGCCGCTGCCGTACCCTGGCCCGGCTCGCCGCCGTGCTCGGAGAACAGCCTGCCACGTTTGCCGCGGCCAACCACCCGGACGGCCGCACCAGAGAACTGCTGAACGCGCGGGAGGATCTGGCTCCGCCTCCGGGCCGCTCCACCTATAGGGTGCGCGACGCAGCGCGTTAACCAGGCGGGCCCGGTGGCGGCCACTGAGATACCAGCTGTTCGAGCATGGGCGCCAGGCGGCGCAACTCGTCCAGGTGGGCAGGGGTGAGCTGGCTCAGCCGGCGCTCTCCTTCGGGGGTGAGCCGGACCCGGGTGACCCGGCCGTCCTCGGCGTCGTCCGCCCGCTCCACGAAACCGGCGGCTTCGGCGCGGTCGACCAACTCGACCGCGCTGTGATGACGAAGCAGCAGATAGCCGGCGAGATCGCCGACCGTGGGGCCGGGTTCGCCGCGATGGCCCTTGATCGCCAGCAGCAGCTGGTGCTGGGCCGGGGTGAGGCCGGCGGCGCGCGCCTTGGACTGGCTCCAGTGCAGGAAGCGGCGCAGGCTGGTGCGGAAGGCGAGCAAGTTCTCGTAGTCCTGGCTGGTGAGCTGCCTCACGTCTCCCCTCTCGTCTGGACCCTGCCGCCGCCGCCCGTCAGTACCCAGGCCGCATCGGAGATATTATATCGTGTTACGATGTAAATCGGTCGCCACCGACCTGGCCTCCCCACCCGCTACGCGGGCGCGGGAGGCCAGGCTGTAAGGCACGGAACGGTAAGTGAGGGAGGCCGCCTGCGATGGCCGACGCTGGGCCTGTTGACCGGCCGGGCGACCCCGCGTGCTTGCTCCGGCGCGTCTGCCCGGAATGCGGCTCGGTCGCTGATGCCGACCCGCCCACCACCTGCCCCAGTTGCCACACATCGATGCCCGCCAGCTAAACGATGCACTCCAGCAGGCTCACTAGGCCTAGGTGTCGGCGTGCGTGTAGACCTCAAGATCGGTGGCTTTGGCTGCAACCCACACCTCGCTGCCGGGGCTCAGGGAGAGTTCTGCTACGGCCGCGGGGGTGACGTCGGCCAGGGCGGGCGGCTGTCCTTCGAGGTCGAGCCGGACCCTGTCGGCCAGGAGCGTGAGGCCGGCGACCCGGGCCGGCCAGGTGTTACGGGCGCTGCTGGCCTGGGGACGCTGGCTGCTGACGACCAGCGCGGACGGGCGGACCGCGACGAGGACGTCACCGTGCTGGCCCCGGTCGGGAATGACGAAGGCGCCGCCTCCGGCGAGCGCCACCCCAGGACCGTCGGCGCGGCCCGCATACAGGTTCAGGCCCACCAATTTAGCGACGTATTCCGTGGCGGGCTGGCGGGCGACCTGCGCGGGCGTGCCCTCCTGGACGATCCGCCCGTCCTCGAGGACCAGCAGCCGGTCCGCTAGCACCAGCGCTTCGAGCGGGTCGTGGGTGACCAGCAGGCACGGTCCGCTGAAGTCCGACAGGTGACGCTTGAGCTCGGCCCGCACGTCCAGGCGAGTACCGGCGTCCAAAGCTGACAGCGGCTCGTCCATGAGCAGCAGCGCCGGCTGCCCGGCCAGGGCCCGGGCCAGCGCCACCCGCTGCGCCTGCCCGCCCGACAGTTCCCCGGGCTTGCGGTCGGCGAGGTCGGCCAGGCCGAGCCGGCTGAGCCAGTGGGCAGCAGCTGACCTGGCGGCCCGGCTGCTCATGCCGCGGGCGCGCGGCGAGAACGCCACGTTCTCGGCCACGCTCAGGTGCGGGAACAGCCGGTAATCCTGGAACACGAAACCGACGGGCCGTCCCGCCGCCTCGACAAAGGCCCCGGTGGCCGCGTCGTCGATGACCTGCCCGGCGAGCACGATACGGCCGGCGGCGACGGGGGTCAGCCCGGCCAGCGTGCTGAGCAGGGTGGATTTCCCGGCCCCATTCGGCCCCAGGACACCGACCACCTGACCAGGCGCCACGGTCATCGCGACCACGAGCGTGAAATCGCCGCGCCTGACCTCAGCATCGACGACGAGGCCATCGATGCCCTCGTCCGTCACGGCGCCGAGCCGCCCCGTACCCAGCGGTCACGCAGCGAGACCAGCACCACGACCGATACCAGCAGCAGCACCAGGCTCAGCGCGATCGCCGCGTCGGGATCATTCTCCAGCGCGTAGTAGACGGCGATCGGCATGGTCTCGGTGCGACCGGGGAAGCTCCCGGCAAAAGTGATCGTCGCCCCGAACTCGCCCAGGGCCCGGGCCCAGCACAAGATAGCGCCCGCGCCCAGGGAGGGGGCGATCAGCGGCACGGTGACGCGCCGGAACACCGTCATCCGTGTCGCGCCAAGGGTGGCCGCCGCTTCCTCGAAACCTTGATCCGCCGATCGTAGCGCCCCCTCGACGGTGATGATCAGGAACGGCATCGCCACGAAAGTCTCCGCCATCACCACCGCCACCGGCGTGAAGGGGATCGTCAGCCCGAACCAGGAGTCCAGGTACTGGCCGAGAAACCCAGTGCGGCCGAACGCGAGCAGCAGCGCGACCCCGCCGACCACCGGCGGCAGCACCAGCGGCAAGGTCACCAGGGCGCGAAGAAGCCGCTGCCCCGGGAAGCTGCCCCGGGCCAGCACCCACGCCAGCGGCACCCCGATGATCAGGGAGATCACCGTGGCCGCCGACGCGGTCCACAGCGACAACTGGAGGGCCTGAGTCGCATCCGACCCGCTCAGGACCGATCCGAGCCTGCCCCAGGGGGCTCGGATAATCAGCCCGGCCAGGGGCAGCACCAGGAAGGCCACCGCGACCAGCGCCGGCGCCAGCAAGGGCGCCGGCACCGACCGCGAAGCACCACCCCGGGCGGCGCGCCGGGCACGCTCGCGAGCCGTCAGACCCGACGATCTAGCGAGGGTGATCACCGGCGGCCGCTCCCGGATCTACCGTCAGGGCTTCTCGAATCCGGCGGCCGTGAGCACGCTCTGGCCGGCGGGCGACAAGACATACGCGACGAACGCCTGCGCGGTGGCCGCCTGGCTGCTCTTGCTGATGGTGGCGATCGGGTAGGTAGTCGAGGCGTCGACGGTGGCCGGGATCACCACGCCCTTGACCTTGCTGCCGGCGGCCAGCACGTCGGTCACGTAGACCACGCCGGCGTCCACGTCGCCCAGCTCGACCTTGGCCAGCACCGATTTCACGTCCGGTTCGAGCGTGACCGGCTTAACGGTGATCTTGGCGTTGCTGAACACCTTCGCCGCGGTGGTCCCGCACGGCACCAGCGGCTGGCACAACGCGACCTTGACCGACGACTTGGCCAGGTCGGTAACGGACGTGACCTTGGCCGGGTTGGACGGGGGCACGGCGACCTCCATCACGTTCTTGGCGAAATCCGACGGACTGGACGCGTCGCCGGCGGTGACAATCTGCTGCATGTTCTTCGTGCTCGCCGAGGCGAACACGTCAGCCGGCGCGCCGGCGATGATCTGGGTGGCCAGGGTGGAACTGGCCCCGAAGCTGAACGTCACCTTCACCCCCGGATGGGCCGCCTCGAACTGCGTCCCGAGTTTAGTGAAGGATCCGGTCAGCGAGGACGCGGCGAACACGGTGATCGATCCCGACAATGCGGATGCGGACGGTGAACTACTCGCGCTGGCTGGCGCAGTCGTTGGGCTTCCGGAACCACTGCTACCACTGCTGGAGCAGCCGGCCAGGGCGCATGCCACCACCCCGGCGGCGACAACGGTCAAACGGCGCAATATGAACTCCTAGGTTCGGTCTCGCCGGAAGCGAGCTCAGTGAATCTTGGGGATCTCGATGGACACGTTGGTCGCCTTGACGGCCGCGACGGCGAGCATTCCCGGCTCCAGGCCGAGCTCGTCGGCGGCCTCCCGGCTGAGTAGCGACACGAACCTGTGCGGCCCCGCCTGGATCTCTACCTGAGCCATCACGGTGTCGCGGACCACGCGGATGACCAGGCCACTGAACCTGTTTCGCACCGAATGGGCGACTACCGCCCGGTCCTCACCGTGATCGGCCGACTCGGCCCGCTCGCGAGCAAGATGGGCGAGCGCGACCCCGTCAACAGCCTGCCGCCCGGAGGTGTCAAGCGTCGTGTCGATCCGGCCCCCATCGGCCCAACGGCGCAGCGTATCGCCGCTGACCCCAAGCAGGTCCGCGGCTTCCTTGATCCGAAACGTCGCCACCACGTGACTCTAACGCAGATGCGGCTGCAGAGTGTATGAGCAGCCGCATTCGCGTCAGTTGCACGTCTTAGTGGACGCACTTGCACGAACGGATCGATGATCTTCACTCAGGAGCACTGGCCAACGGCCGATGGCTGCCTGCGTTCCATGATCACGGTGATCATGGCTGGGTGGCGGGAGAGGGCCCCGCAGCGGACGACCCCGCGCTGTCGAGGAGCTTGCGCAGGTCGTGGCGGGAGGTGATGCGGATGAACCGAATGTGTGCCCAGGCCGGGTCGAGGGCCGCCGCAGCGTAGCGCTGCCGGTAGACGGCATGCCGGTACCAGGACCAAGCGATGACCGAGGCCTCCGGATCCCGGCGGAAAAAGTTCTGCCAGGGTTCCCGGTTGCCGTTCCATAGTTCGGCGCGGCTCACCGCGCGCCGGAGGGTGCGCCAGATGATCCTGCGCATCACGACGCCACGGGGCAGGTCGAGCCAGACGACCGTGTCCGCATGGGCCCAGACGAGCGGGCGGACCGCGCTGTAGTTGCCGTCGATGACCCAGCCGTCCCGGGCGGTGGCCTCGGCGACGCGGCGCGCGAACTCCTCCTCCGGCAGCGGGGTCCAGCCAGGCTGATGGAAGATGCCGTCAAGCTCGATGTGCGGCACGGCCAGCCGTGCCGCCAGGGCCTTCGCCAGCGTGGACTTGCCCGACCCGGAGTTCCCCACCACCGACACCCGCCTCATGACCGGAGCATCGCACGTTCCGGGGGACTTCATGATCACGAAGGATTCCCGGACGTATATGACGGGAATCCTTCGTGATCATGGTCAGGCGGCGCAGGCGCCCCCGCAGGCCGGGCGGGTCCGATCAAACCGGCCAGCCCCGGCCCGTTCGCGAATTGGCCGTTGACAGGCGCGGCCGGTGGCGGGAGGCTTCGGCACGGTGTCTTTTATAGCAAGTGTCGGACGATACAGGCGTTTGGCAGGCTCGCTATTTCGCTCAGCCGGGAGGTTCCAATGGGGGGACCGGAGTTTCCAATGCGGGGATCGGCACAGGCAGGCGGACCTCGACCACGGGGATCGGCGCAGGCAGGCGGACCTCGACCACGGCGATCGGCACAGGCAGGCGGACCTCGACCACAGGGATTGGCACAGGTAGGCGGACCTCAGCTGCGCGGATCGGCCCGGGTAGGCACGCGCCGGCCAGGGCGACTGGCCCGGGCGGGCAGGCGCGGACTGCGGCGACTGGCCCTGCCGGCGGCGGTCTTGTGCATGCTCTCATTCGTGGTGGCGGCGGCCGGTCCGGCCGGTGCCACCAGCACCGCCGCCTCGGCGCCCGCCGTGACCGCGCCCGGCGGCCCGGGCACGATGTCCTACTTCGACCTCGCCCGCAAGGACTGCCTCGGCACGGCGCGCAACACGGGCTCGAAGGTCTGGTACACGGTCGCCGGCGGCGTGCTCTCCGACGTCTATGAACCGACGATCGACAACACGAACGTGAGCACCCTCCAATACGTCGTGACCGACGGCGCCACCTTCACCGACCTGCAGACCCGCGACATGACCTACACGGCCGAGGCCGACCCCACCGGCATGGCCTGCAGGGTCACCGCCACCAGCGCCAGCCACGGTTACCGGCTGATCACCACCTACATCACCGATCCCGCGCGGGACACGGTGCTGATGGACACCCGGCTGGAAGCCACGCCCGGCTCGCACGCCGCCCTCAGCAAGCTGCGCCTGTACGTACGGCTCGACGCGCACGCCAACGGGGACGGCGGCGGCGGCACCGGCAGCGGCCAGAACGCGGGCGGCAACACCGGGACCATCGACACCTCCACCGGATCGCTCGTTCCCGTGGTGTACAGCACCAACACCGTGACCCAGGCAGCCAATCGCAGCTACGCGGTACCCACCTACATGGCCCTGCGACCGGGCAGCCCGTCCGCCGCCGCCACCGTCGGCTTCGCCGGGACCGCCAGCGACGGCCTCACCCAACTCGACGCCGCGCACACACTGACCGCCTACGACTCGGCGCTGAACGGCCACATGACGGCGACGGAGGATGTCACCCCGCGCCGTGGCGATGAGGTGAAGCTGGCGCTCGGCTTCGGCCGCACCCAGGCCCAGGCGGTAGCCACCGCCGGCGCCTCCCTCGACAGGCCGTTCGGCCAGGTCGAGGAGGACTACCTGAGCGGCTGGGCCGACTACGACCAGCAGCTGCGCCGACCGCCGTCGAGCTTCCCGGGACTTTCCCACGGACAGGCCGCTGACCTCCAGCGCCGCTATTACCTGTCCGCGAACGTGATCAAGTCGAGCGAGGATAAGACGTTCCCCGGCGCGATCGTCGCGTCGATGGCCAGCCCGTGGGGCCAGGCGGTCGCCGCTGGAACCGCGGTGAACGGCAAGCCCGTCTACTTCGGCTCCTACCGCGAGGTTTTCTCACGAGACCTGTACGAGGCGTTCACCGGCCTGCTCACCGACGGTGACATTGCCACCGCGCGCGCCGCCACCCTGTTCCTCTTCAACCACCAGCAGCTACGTAACGGACAGCTGCCCCGTAACTCCCTCGTCAACGGCGAGGCCGCTCCGGATACCGGCGGCACCCAGCTTGACGAGACCGCCTACCCGATCCTGATGGCGTTGCAGTCGGGACTCGCCGGGGATACCACGCTGTGGCAGCAGCACATCCGGCCCGCGGCCGACTTCCTGGTCGCGATGGGGCCGTCGTTCGGCAACGAGCGCTGGGAGGAGCAGTCGGGCTACTCCCCCTCCACGATCGCGGCGGAGATCGCCGGGCTGACCGCCGCGTCGGCGATCGCCGCCCGCCATGGCGACACCGCGCGGGCGCAGCTCTACCAGGCGACCGCGGACGACTTCCAGCGCACCATCAAGACCTGGGCGGTCACCACGAGCGGCCCGGACGGCCCGCGGTACTTCATCCGGCTGTCCAAGACCGGCGACCCCAACGCCGCCATCAGCTACAACCTGGGCAACGGCGGCCCGACGCTGGACCAGCGCGCCGTGATCGACGGCGGGTTCCAGGAACTGGTGCGGCTCGGCGAACTCCCGGCTAGCGACCCGGACATCCAGGCGTCGCTGGGTGTGCTGGACAAGCAGATCTCGGTGACCACGCCCAGCGGGACCGGCTATTACCGGTACGGCAATTCGGCCGCGGCCGGCAGCGCCGACGGGTACGGGGACTGCTACCAGCCGAGCCAGACGTCCTGCCCCATCGTGGGCGAGCCGTGGCCGACCACCAACACCGGCACCGGGCACCTGTGGCCGGTGCTGTCCGGTGAGCGGGCCGAGTCCGACATCGCCACCGGGAACCTGACCGGCGCGTCGGCGCTGGTCGCAGCCATGACGCAATTCTCCTCCGGCGTCGGCCTCGTGCCCGAGCAGGCGTGGGAGAACCCGGACCTGGCCGCCTCGCCGTACGGGAGCGACCCGACCACCGCGTCGATCGGCTTCACCGACGGTAAGGCCGCCGGCTCGGCGTCCCCGTTGACCTGGGCCCAGGCCCAGGAACTCCGGCTCATCCTGTCCATCGGGGCCGGGCACACGCTGGAGACCCCGGCAGTGACCACACGGCGATACGTGGCGCACACGCCGCCGGGCGCGATCGCGATCACGCTGACCGCCCCCGCGCCTGGCACCGCCATCACCACCGCGACCACGGCGGTGACCGGGACGACGGTTCCCGGCGCGAACGTCGTGGTGGAATCGCTGGACACCACCACCGGCGCGCCGTCGACGACGGGCACCGCGGTGGCGGCCGCGGACGGGTCGTTCTCCGTCACGGTGCCGGTCGGCTTCGGCGACAGCGTGCTGACCGTGTCCGCGACCGCGTCGGGCAACCGGACCGGGTACGCGCAGACCACGGTGACCAGCGACGTGACCAGCGGGACGAGTTTCCTCAACGTCACCGACCCCACCGGCGATGACAACGGTCCCGGGACCTTCCAGTACCCGACCTCGCCCGTCTTCCATCCCGGCGCGTTCGACCTGACCAAGTTCCAGGTGATCAGCGACGGAACGACCGTGTACCTGCGGGCCACGCTGGCCAACCTGGACCCGACGTTCGGCTCGGCCCTGGGCGCGCAACTGCTCGACGTGTACGTACACATCCCCGGCGCGACGACCATCTCCACCGCGGCCGCGTTCCCGTCCCGCAACTACACCATCGCCCCGGCCGGCGCGTGGAGCCAGATGGTCGAGGTGCAGGGATTCGCGGCGCCGGTCTGGCAGAACGCCTCCGGCAACACGCTCGGCACGGCGTTCGTGGCCGCTTCCCAGACCAGCAAGACCATCACGATCGGGCTGCCGCAGGCCGCGTTCGGCACCCCCGCGTCGGGCTGGTCCTTCGCCGTGGTGCTGACCGGACAGGACGGGTTCAGCTCCGACCAGGCCCGCGGCTTCGCCGCGACGCCCCAGCCGTTCCAGTTCGGCGTGTGCGCGCCCGGCGGGACCAGCCCGATCTGCTCGGCGGATCCGGGCACTATGCCGAAGGCGATCGACGTCATCACGCCGTCGGGAGTGTCCCAGGCCACCGAGCTCGACCCGACCCTCGGCCCGGTCGTCATCCAGGGAGTTTCCGTTCCGTGAGACGTGCTGCCCGGGTCGGCTGGGGCCTCAGCGCCCCGGCGATCGAGATGCTGGACACCGCCGCCGACGCCGACGAGCGGGCCGCCGAGGACGACCGCGACCGCCTGGCGCGGCTGCGCGCCATGGCGGCGGCGTTAGGCGTGCTCCGCGCGGTCCCGCGACATATGTGACCATGCCCCGGCGTGGTGCCGGTACCTGATCGGCTCGGCACTGCCTGCGCGGGTCAAGCCGGATCCTTTTCGTGACGCCAAATTGGTTTCTGTGGGCTGGCCGGGCGGGAATACGCTCTGAAAGGGAGCCGGCACACACCGCGCATGTGTCAGGGCGCGGGAGAGTCCCGTCAGGAAACCAGGTGCGCTGTAAAGGACTCGGAAATGGCCCATGACAGCCGGGTAACTGCATTGGGGATGTTCTCCGAGGAACTGAGGCGTGCCCGCGCGGCCGCGGGGCTCACCACGGAGCAATTGGCAGAGAAGATCGCCTACAGCCCGTCGCAGGTGGCGCACGTGGAATCCGGCAGCCGGGCGCCCAGCGTCGATTTCGCGCGCCGGGCCGACGACGCGCTGCGGACCGGTGGGCTGCTCAGCCGCCTGCAGCCGCTGGTGCGCAGCGAGGCGTACCCGGCCTGGTTCCGCGCCTGGGTGGAGATCGAGCGGGAAGCGACCTCGCTGCGCTGGTTCGAGCCGTTGCTCGTCCCCGGGCTGCTGCAGACCGAGGAATACGCGCGCGCCGTCCTCCAGGCGGCGAATCCCGCTTCCGACGCGGACGAGATCGGGCGGCTGGTGAGCGCCCGGATGGACCGGCAGTCCATCCTCACCCAGGAAGAGCCGCCGCTGCTGTGGGTGATCATCGACGAGGGAGTGCTGACCCGCCCGGTCGGCGGCGCGAGGGTGATGCGGGAGCAGATCGACCACCTGCTCGTGGCGGCGCGGAGGCCGAGGATCATGCTCCAGGTCGTCCCGGTCAGCGCGGGCGCGCATCCCGGGCTGGACGGCCATTTCGTGGTCGCAAGCTTCGATGGCTCGCCGGACGTTGCCTACCTCAATAACGCCCTGGCCGGGCAGATAGTCGAGCGCGCGGCGGATGTTTCCCGCGTCGCCCTGCTGTACGACATGCTGAAAGCCGAGGCACTGGCGCCGCGGGCCTCCATTGATCTGGTGAGAAAGGCAATCGAGACATGGACCTGACGCACGCCTGGTGGCGTAAGTCCTCATACAGCGGCGGGAACGGTGGCACCTGCGTCGAGGTCGCGGTCCTTCCCCGCTCGAAGGAAGGCAGCGACCGGGTGATCGCCGTGCGGGACAGCAAGAACCCGGACGGCCCGGCGCTCGTCTTCACCTGCGACGTGTGGAAGGCGTTCACCGCGGGCGTGAACAACGGCGAGTTCGGCCTGTAGTCACAGTTCGGCCTGTAGTCACAGTTCGGCCTGTAGTTATCGGGGCCGGTCGCTCATCGCGGATCGCTGCGGCGCGAGATGGCCCGCGAACCAGTCGGCCGCCAGGGCCGCCACCTGCTCCAGAGTCCCGGGCTCCTCGAACAGGTGGGTCGCGCCGGGCACCACGGAAAGCTGGCTTCCGGCTGGCAACTGCTCCAGAGCTTGCCGGTTCAGGTCGAGCACCAGATCATCCTGGCCGCCCACGATGAGCAGCGTCGGTGCCCGCACCGAGGCGAGCCTCGGCCCGGCGAGATCGGGACGGCCGCCGCGCGACACGATGGCGCTGATGTCGCTGCCTGGTTCGGCCGCCGCCCACAACGCGGCGCCCGCCCCGGTGCTGGCGCCGAAGTACCCGATGAACGCCTGCCCGGCCGCCTCCTGCGCCCGGAGCCAGCGAGTGGCGTCACGGAGCCGTCCAGCGAGCAGGTCGATGTCGAACACGGTGGAACGGTCGCGCTCCTCGTCATTGGTGAGGAGATCGAAGAGCAGTGTCCCGAGCCCGGCCTGGCCGAGGACGGACGCCACAAACTGGTTACGGGGACTGCGCCGGCTGCTACCACTGCCGTGGGCGAACGCAACGATCCCGGCCGCCGCCTTGGGCACATAGAGATGCCCGGGCAGCCGGACCGGACCGGCGATCACCTCGACTTCCATATCCGTGGCCGCTGTGGCCACTGTGGCCGCTGGTGCCACTGTTGTCGGCGTGGCTGCTGTGGTCGCTGTGGCCGCGCGGTGCAGGAGCGTCACCACCTCCTCGTCACTTGTCTGCGAGAAGTCGCCGTACCACTGGCCGATGGCCATGAACCGGTCCGGCGTCTCCAGGCACACAACCTCGTCGGCGACCGAGGACAGCGCCGGGATCGCGGCCCGGGGGGCGACGGGAACCGCAAGCACCACGCGGGCCGCGCCGTGGGCCCGGGCCACCTCGCAGGCGGCCCGGGCGGTTGAGCCGGTGGCGATGCCATCGTCCACGATGACGGCCGTCCGCCCGGTCAGCGGCGTCCGCGGGCGATCTCCCCTGAAGCGCCTGGCCCGCCGCTCAACTTCGGCCCGCTCGCGCTCTTCTACCTGCATGAACTCGTGCTCGGTGATCCGCTCCCCGATGACCACGCTGCGGTTGATGATGCGGACGCCGTCCTCGCCGATCGCGCCCATCGCCAGTTCGGGCTGACTGGGAAGGCCGATCTTGCGCACGACGATCACGTCGAGGGCCGCGCCGAGAGCCCGGGCGACCTCGTAGGCGACCGGGATTCCGCCCCTGGGCAGCCCGAGGACCGCGACATCCGCTCCCCGGAGATGCAGCAGCTTGCCGGCCAGTCGCCGCCCCGCATCGGCGCGGTCGAGGAACGGCATGATCCCACCCCCTCGCGGACGGAACCAGTGTGCGCTCCCGGCCGGCCGGCGGCCAGGGCCGATGGTCCCGCTTCGGTCCACAACAGTCCCGTTCCGGGAACCAGCGCAGCCTCCCGTCCCAAGAAGAAGCCTCTCCAGCCGGAGCGGGTAGGAAACCGGGCCGGCCGGCGGACCCGGGCTCAGCCGAGCAGCGAGGTAAGGAACTGCCGGGTGCGGGTAGCGTCGTCGCCGCGAGCGTAGTCACGGGCCACGAAGTCGGTCACGCCCGCGTCGGCCAGCACGGTGATCTGAGCAGCGACAATGTTCTCGTCGCCGACGAGGGCCACATCGGCGGGGCCGGCGGCGCCCTCGCGATCAAGCATGGCCCGGTAGGAAGGCAATTCACCGTAGATCGCGAACACTTCGGCCGCGCGGGCCCGGGCACCGTCCGGGTCATCGGTGACCCAGACCGGCAGGCTGCACACGACGCGGGGGCTGGGCCGGCCGGCGGCCTTGGCTGCCGTCGTGATCTCCGGCACGACGTGCTCACGCACGGTGGCCGGCCCGGTCATCCACAGCACGGTGCCGTCGGCCTGCTCCCCCGCCAGCCGCAGCATGCGCTGGCCCAGGGCGGCGACCAGCACGGGCACCCGGCCCGGCGCGGGCGTGTCCAACCCGATGTGCGCGTTCAGAGTCTCACCGCTGAAGTCCGCCTGCTGGCCGTCCAGCAGCGGCAACAGCACCGCCAGGTACTCCCGCATGTGCCGGACCGGCTTACTGAAGTCGTACCCGTACATGTCTTCAATCACGATCTTGTGCGACAGCCCGATGCCGAGTGTCAGCCGCCCGCCGGTCGCCGCCGCCACGGTCAGCGCCTGCTGGGCGAGGACCGCCGGATGGCGCGGGTACGTGGGGACCACCGCCGTGCCAAGCTCGATTCCCGGCACCCGGCTGCCCGCGACGGCCAGCGCAGTCAGCGCGTCAAGCCCGAAGAGATTGCTCATCCACGCTGAGGCGAAGCCGTCGTCGGCAGCCCGCTGCAACTGTTCGTTCAGCCGACTGAAGGGGTCTGGGCCTTTGGGCTCGACCAGGGACATTCCAATCCGCATAACGTAACCTCCGCTGGCCGCCTGCGTGGGCAGGCCGGTTGTGGCGCCCGGGCAAGGTCCTGCGCCCCATGCTGGCACCTCCGGGCCCGTTTGCCGCCGGAACCTGACCCAGATCCGTCCACCGAGAACTCGTAGCATTCTGGGCAAGCTAGTCCAGAATGCACGTCGGGCAGGCCATCGCGTTCGCTGCGCCGGCACCGTCTTACTTACCTACCGGGAGGGAATCAGCGTGCCGGTGCCGCAGAAAGAGCACCGCGTCGTGATCGTCGGAGCTGGCTTCGCCGGCTACAACGCCGCGCGGAAGCTGTCCAGGCTGGTGGGTGATACCACCGAGATCGTAGTGATCAACTCGGCTGATTACTTCCTGTACCTGCCGCTGATGCCCCAGGTGGCAAGCGGCTGGTAAACCAGCCGGCCTTTTCTAACGCCCGGCCGGTCCAGGCCGCTTGCGGGCGGCCGTGTAGGTGGCGAGCAGCGCCTGCGCTGTTGCCGCTGGCAGCGGCTTCACCGCCTCGCGCATGGTCACCCCCGAAGCACGGGCCGCGCGGGGGGCGAGCCAGTCCGCCACCAGTTCCGGGCGGCGGCGGGCGGTGTCCCGCAGCACCCACCCGATCGCCTTGCGGATGAAGAACTCCCGCTCTTCCAGCATCGAATCCGCATAACGCCCGAAACGGTCAAAGTCGCCGTCGCCCCGGCGTAGCGGACGCAGCAGCGCGAGCAGTGCCGACCGGCGAACCCAGAAGTCGCCATCCGATGCCCAGCGGTCAAGCGTGGCCCCCAGTTCGCTGAACCGCTCGACCAGGGCGCCCATCACCGTACCGGCCAGGCCGTCCACCAGCGCCCAGGTGCCGGACTCCCGGATCAGGCGCTCGACAAGCACGGCGTCACCGGCCAGCAGATCCCCGGTATGAGCGGAGAGCAGAATCAAAGCGGCCGAGCGGCACTCGAACAGCGGCCGATCCCACAATGCCTCGGCCAAGCCGAGGACGTCCTCGCGGGACAGCGAGTACTTCCGGCTCAGATCCTTGACGATCCGCCGGTTCTCTGGCGCCGAGACTCCGGCGAACTCCATGCTGCTCTTGAGGTAGGCCTTCTCGGCCACCGCCCGGGCCGGCGTGCCAGCCTCGCGCAGTCGCCGCTCTATTTCCGCGCCCAGATCTATCTCACGCACGGGGTCTATCTCAGCACGGGCGGCTCACCCACGGGAGGCCCCGGCACGGGCGGCATCGGCACGGGCGGCACTGGGCAACCGGGCCAGCACCGAACGGCTGGCCTCGACCATGTTCCGCAGGGCGGGCACGACCTCGTCCCAGCCGCGGGTCTTCAGCCCGCAGTCCGGGTTAACCCAGAGCCGGCCGACCGGAACAGCCCGCAGGGCCTGCTCGATCAGCGCGGCCATGTCCTCGGCGGCCGGCACGTGGGGAGAGTGGACGTCGAACACGCCGGGGCCCACACCGCCCACGCGGTCCAGGCGGTCAGCCGAGGCCAGATCTTCCAGCACCCCCATCCCGCTGCGGGCCGCTTCGATGGACACGACATCGGCGTCGAGCGCCAGGATCGCGTCGATGATGTCGCCGAACTCGGCGTAGCACATGTGCGTGTGTATCTGGGTTCCCTCGCTGACGCCCGCGGTGGCGAGCCGGAAGCACTCTGTGGCCCAGCCGAGATAGGCGTCACGGTGCTCCGTGCGCAGGGGCATGCCTTCCCGTAGGGCGGGCTCGTCCACCTGGATGACGCGGGTCCCGGCTGCTTCGAGGTCGGCGACCTCGTCCCTGATGGCCAGCGCGATCTGGCGGCAGGTCTCGGCCCGGGGCTGGTCGGCGCGGACGAACGACCACTGGAGGATGGTCACCGGGCCGGTGAGCATGCCCTTGACCGGTGCCGCCGTCAGCGACTGGGCGTACCTGGTCCATCCGACGGTGATGGGTGCGGACCGGGCGACGTCGCCGTAGAGGATCGGGGGCCGTACATACCGGGTGCCGTAGCTCTGGACCCATCCGTGACGGGTGGTGGCGAAGCCGTCGAGGCGCTCGCCGAAGTACTGCACCATGTCGTTGCGTTCTGGCTCGCCGTGCACCAGGACGTCCAGGCCGATGGATTCCTGGAGCCGGATGACCCGCTCGATCTCCCGCTCGCAGAACCTCGCGTAGTCACCTTCCGAGAGCGTGCCCGATGCCCGTTGCCGCCTGGCGCGGCGGATCTCGGCTGTCTGGGGGAAGGACCCGATGGTCGTGGTGGGCAACGCGGGCAGCGGCGTGGCCGCGTGCTGGGCCGCGCGGCGCTCGCCAGGAGGACAGGAACGCAGTGCCGCTTCCGGCCCGGTTGACATCACCCGCCTGCGCACATCTTCGGACCGGGTGAGGGGCGAGCCGGCCCGGTCGGCCGCGGCCCGGTCGCTGGCCGCGAGTTCGGCCGCCACGGCGTCTGGCCCATGGGACAGGCCACGGGCGAGGGCGGCGACCTCCCCGAGTTTCTGCTGGGCGAAGGCCAGCCAGCCGCGCAGCTGTGGATGGAGGTCCGTTTCGAGGCCAAGGTCATGCGGCAGATGCTGCAGCGAGCAGGAGGGGCCGACCCACAATCGCTCACCCAGCTGATCGTGCGCCGGCTCCAGGCTGGACACTATGCGCCGCAGGTCGGCCCGCCACACATTACGGCCGTCGACTACGCCAGCGGACAGCACCGTCTCGCCGTCAAGCCGGTCCAGGACACGTTCGAGCTGACCGGAGCCCCGGACCAGGTCCACATGGAGCCCGTCAACGGGCAGCCCAGCGGCCAGGTCGAGGTTGTCGCCCAGCGCGCCAAAGTAGGTGGCAAGAAGGCACCGGGGCCTCTGGCCCTGGGCCAGCGCGGCGTAGGCGCGGGTGTAGGCGGACCGCGCCGCCGGGCTGAGGTCGGTGACCAGGCACGGCTCGTCCAGCTGGACCCAGTCGCAGCCGGCCCGGGAAAGCTCGGCCAGGACATGCTGGTAGACGGGCAGGAGCCGGGGCAGCACATCGAGCGGGGAAAATCCGGCCACGGTGGGCTTGGCCAGCAACAGGAAGCTGACCGGCCCGACCAGCACCGGGCGGGTTGCCACCCCCAGGCGCAGGGCTTCCGCGTGCTCGTCCAGGGGCTTGGTGGACGCGGGACGGAACTCGGCGTCGGGCCCGATCTCGGGGACGAGATAGTGATAGTTGGTGTCGAACCACTTGGTCATCTCGAGTGGCGGCACGGGACCCTGCGCGCTCTCGGCACCCCGGGCCATGGCGAAGTACGTGTCAAGGCCGGCCACGGCCTGACCACGGCCGAAGCGCCCGGGCACGGCACCGACCATGCAGCACGTGTCGAGCACCTGGTCGTAGAGCGAGAAGTCGTTGCTCGGGATCTCCTCGACACCGGGCTCGGCCTGGGCCCGCCAGGCGTCCGCCCGGCGCCGCGCGGCCACCGCGGCCAGCGCATCCGCGCCGAGGGCGCCGGCCCAGTAGCCCTCCACGGCCCGCTTGAGTTCGCGGCCCGGGCCGATCCGGGGCATTCCCAGGTTCATGGCGCGCGCCACGCGGTCTCCTCGTTGTTGTCCCCGGCTCCGTGGTCCTTGTCTCCGTCGAGGGTAGAAGCGCGGGCACCATCCGTGAAGACACAGAGCGGCGCTTTCCGGAGCGGAACAGTTTGTGCAGCACAGATAGTTATGGCCAACTGTTTCGGAGTACAGTTTAGCGGATGATCTCTGTACCCCCCGTGGGGGAGACCGCACCTCCCCACCTGTACAAGCAGCTCGCCGACGAGGTGGAAGCCCAGATCCGGGCGGGCACGTACCGCCCGGGGGACCGCATCCCGTCGGTCCGCAGGCTGCGGGACCAGCACCAGGTCAGCCTGACGACCGCGCTCGGCGCGATGCGCGTCCTCGAGGACCGCGGCCTGGTCCGGGCCAGGCCCCAGTCAGGCCATTTCGTCCGCGAGCCGGCCCGAGCCGCGTTCGCGGAGCCCGGCCTCTCTAGCCCGTCCAGCCGGCCGCGCCGCGTCGATGCCTCGCTGGCCATGCGGCTCAACCTGGGCATCGGCAATCCCCAGGAACCAACGCTCGGTGCCGCCGTGCAGGGGCCCGAGCTCATGCCCATGGCGGCCATCAGCCGACTGCTGAGCCAGGTGCTGCGCCACCAGCCCACGGCCTGCCACTCCTACGATGCCCCGCCCGGCACCCCGGCCCTGCGCCGGATCATCGCCCAGCGGGGCATCGACACCGGTTACTCCGTCTCGCCGGACGAGATCGTCATCACGAGCGGCGCCAAGGAAGCGGTGTACCTGTCCATCCGGGCCGTGACCAGGCCAGGTGACACGGTGGCCATCGAGTCGCCCGCCTACTACGCCCTGCTGGAGGTGCTGGCGTCCCTCGGCCTGCGCGCGGTCGAGGTCCCTAGCCACCCGCGCTCCGGAATCGACACCGACGCGCTAGCCACCGTGCTGCGGACCCGGCCCGTCGCGGCGGTGGCCCTGGTGTCCAACTTCTCCAACCCGACCGGCTCCTGCATGACGGACCAGGCCAAGCGCCGGCTTGTGGAGCTCCTGGAGCGCCACGACGTGCCCCTCGTCGAGGACGATGTGTACGGCGAGCTGGTGTTCGAGGGCCCGAGGCCCCGGGCGATCAAGGCGTTCGACCGCCGGGGCCTCGTGCTGTACTGCGGGTCCTACAGCAAGACGCTCTCGCCCGGCCTGCGGGTCGGCTGGGCCATCCCCGGTCGCTACCAGGACAAGCTGGAACTGCTGAAGCTGGTGGTCAACCAGGCTACGGCCACGGCACCGCAACTCGCCGTGGCCGCGTTCGTGGAGAGCGGCGGGTTCGACCGGCACCTGCGCCGGGTGCGGCACATGTACCGCGAGCAGATGGAGGCGACCATCGACGCGGTCACCCGGTACTTCCCGGCTGAGACCAAGATCACCAAGCCGGGCGGCGGTCACGTGCTCTGGGCCGAGCTGCCTCGCGGGGTGGACGCCCTGGACCTCTATGAGGCCGCCGCCGCGGCCGGCATCCGCATCGCGCCAGGCCCGATGTTCTCCCCCACCGGCGGTTACCGGAACTTCATCCGCCTCAACACCGGGTTCCCCTGGCGGCCCTCCACCGAGCGCCAGATCGAGAGGCTAGGACAGCTGGTCGCGGCCAGCGCCGCCTAGCCCGGGCTGGGCAACCGGGCATAGGCCACGGCGACCTCGGCGGCCAGGGCCGCGTTGTCGGCGATGAGCTGCTGGTTGACTTCGATGCTGCGCCCTCCGCTCAATTCATGAACAAGCTCCAGAACGGCTGGCGTCACCGACTGTCCCGTCAGGCCCTGATCCCGTACCCGGCTGACCGCTTCGGCGAGGATGGGTTCGATGTCCAGGTCAGGCTCCGGGGGGCGGGCCAGCAGCAACCCTGACGATCCGTTCAGCTGCCAATGAGCGGTGGCGATGGCGGCCACCTCGGCGGAATCGGTCACCACTGCGGACACCGCCGGGCCGCCGGCCGCGCGGTAGAACAGCGGGAGCGTCGGCGTCCGCCAGCCGAGCACCGGGACGCCGAGTGTCTCCAGCAACTCGGCCGTGGCGCCGACGTCGAGGATCGACTTGGCCCCAGAAGACACCACCACCGCCGGGGTGCGGGCTATCTGCGGCAAGTCGGCCGAGATGTCGAGGCTCAGCGCGAAACCGCGGTGCACCCCGCCGGTCCCGCCGGTGGCCAGGAACCGGATTCCGGCGGCCCGGCAGGCGGCCAGGGTGCCGCCGACCGTGGTCGCGCCGAGCGCGCCCTGCACGATGGCGGCGGCGAGGTCACGGGCGCCAACCTTGCGCGCCGAGGTGCCCGCGGCGGCGAACCGCTCCAGTTCCGCGGCGCTCAGCCCGACCCGGAGTGCGCCGTCCACCACCCCGACCGTGGCCGGGACGGCGCCGGCCTCGCGGACCCGCACCTCGGCGGCCAGCGCCGCCGCCAGCCCCCGGCCTTCCGAGAAGCCGTGCGAGACCAGCGTCGTCTCCAGCGCCACGACCGGCTCGCCCGCGGCCAGCGCCGCGGCGACCTCCCCGGTGAGTTGCATTGTGACCGTCACGGCATCGCTCCCATCTGCGCCACCGCGCGGGCGGCCGCCTCCAGCCCGAGCGTCACCCCGCCGAGCAGGTAACCCGCGGCGAACGCATCACCGGCGCCGGTCGAGTCCACCGCACGGGTCGGCCAGGCGGCATGGACCCGGCCACCGGCCCGCACGCCGTCCGGGCCAAGCTTGACCACCAGGTCGGATCCCGGCAGATCGCCGACGAGCGCCGCCTCCGCTTCGTTGCCGAACACGACCTGCGGGCTCAGCCGGGCGAGCAGCGCCCGGAAGCGATCGACGCCGTAGGTGGCCAGCGCGGCCGTCGAGGACAGGTCGATGCTCAGCTTGGGCAGCCGCCGCGCCGCGGCCATGGCCGCGCCAGCGACGGGCTCGCGCACCAGGCTGTAGGCGGGCAGGTGCAAGCTCGTGCAGCCGTCCAGCCACTCGTCCGCCAGCGCGCCCGCGTCGAGCAGCGGGCCGACGCCGCGGTCGGTCAGCATCGAGCGGGATACTCCGCCGTCCGACAACGACACCACTATCCCGGTCCGGCCGTCGATGACCGGCCCGGCGAGATCCACCCCGCGGCGCGCCAGGTCGTCGGCTATCAGCCGGCCGGCCGGATCTGTTCCCCTCGCCGCGATCAGCCGGGCACGGCCGCCGAGCGCCGTGATCCACGCCGCGACGTTGGCCGCCTGCCCGCCGACCCCGGCCGAGATCCGCGACGGAGTATCGGTCTCCTCAGCGACCGGCCCGGACGGGCAGACGATGACGTCGAGGTTGGCATCGCCCAGGACACAGATCACTCGTGCGCTCTCTCTCGACGGTGGTCCCCCGGCTGACGTTACCCACCCCGGATGAGCCCTCACCAGGCGGGACGCGCCCGAGTCGGTGGAAGCACCCTGGCGTCGGCCGTCGGCAGGAACAGCGCGCCATCGTTAAGGATGGATGGTAATGAGGTGCATCCGTCCGGGAGTCAGCCGACCATCGCCTGGTAGACCAGCTGGCGCAGCTGTGGACGGATCGGGTACGTGCTGGAGGGGAGCAGCTGAGTGAAGAACGAGACGGTCAGCCCTTCTTCCGGATCGATCCAGAACGCGGTGCTCGCGGCGCCGCCCCAGGAAAGCTCGCCTTCGGAGCAGACGACCTTGCCCCGCACCGGATCGATGACGACGGCGAAACCGAGGCCGAAGCCGACTCCCCGGAACGGGAACTCGGCGTAGAGCGGCCTGCCGAACGTCTCCAGATCGAGGTCGCCGGGGATGTGGTTGCGGCCCATGTAGCCAACGGTGCGAGGGCTCAGCAACCGTATGCCGTGCAGTTCCCCGGCCGGGCTGTCCGCCCGGTTCAGCAGCATCTGCATGAAGCGGTGATAGTCGGCGGCCGTCGAGATCAGCCCGGCTCCCCCGCTGAGCATGTCCGGCCGCTCGTGCGCCGCATTGCCCAGGCTGTCCAGCCTGGCCGGCGCGGCGTCCTCGCCCGGCCGGTAGAGGGCGGCCAGCCGCGCGGTGTCATCGCCGCTGACGTAGAAGGAGGTATCGGTCATGCCCAGCGGGCGCAAGATCCTGGCGGCGAGGAACTCATCGAGGCTCTGCCCGGAGACGACCTCGATCACCCGGCCGAGGACGTCCGTGGCCGCCGAGTAGTTCCACTCCGTCCCGGGCTGGAAGAGCAGCGGGATGCCGGCCCAGATGTCGCACGCCTGGGCCAGGTCCACGCCCGGGGGCGATGCCCACTCGAACCCGGCCGCCCGGTACATGGCGTCCACCGGATGCACCCGGTGGAACCCGTAGCTGAGGCCGGCGGTATGGGTGAGCAGGTGCCAGATCCGCACCGGCTCCGCGGCCGGGACCGTGACCGGCCGCAGGTCCGACCCGCCGGCGAAGACACGCACGTCGCCGAACGAGGGGATGAACGCGCTCACCGGATCGGTCAGCCGAAACCTGCCCTCCTCGTAGAGCATCATCGCGGCGACTGAGGTGATCGGCTTGGTCATCGAGTAGATCCGCCACAGCGTGCCTGCCTCCACCGGCAGCCCGGCCTCGATATCGCGCAATCCGCACCAGGAAACGTGAGCCAGACGGCCGTGCCTGCTCACCGCGATCAACCAGCCGGGTAGCCGGCCGTCGTCGACGTAGCGGCCGAAGTGCCGGTCGAGCCGCTCCAGCCGCTCCGGGTCGAAGCCCACATCGGCCGCATCGACCTCCGCCTTGAGCTCGCTGTGCTCCCCCGCTCGCCTCCGGGGCCCCGCCCGCCTCCCCATTCCCCCTTCACTGCGGCGCCTTCCCTCGTCGCTCGTTCCTCGCTCCTCAGTCCAGGCACCACCGCGCCCCTTTGGCTCGCTCATTGCTGTCCTCCCTGGTAGCGATTCTCCGGGGTGTGCTCACACATGGTCCAGTCCCACAGAGGGAACACGTTCCGGTAAATCGTTTGGAGCTGATAGTCAGGGTTTTGTCGGCGCGCCCTGAGCTTTTTTTGAGCTGAGTTCCAGGTACGGGCCCGACCATCGAAGCAGGGACAACACGGGGGAACAGATAATAAGTGGGCACACGGTGATCACGGGTGCGGCGGACGAGTCGGGCCGGGCCCGGCAGATGACGCTGCCCGCAGCCGCGCAGGCGGCCGGGCTGGCGCGAGCGGCGACACGGGAGGTGCTGGCCTCGTGGGGGCTGGCTGGCCTGGAGGAGACGGCGGTCCTGCTCGTCTCGGAACTGGTCGGCAACGCGGTACGGCATGCGCGCACCGGAGGGCATGGGCTGGTGCTGCGCCTGGAAAATGCGGGGACGTGGCTGCGGATCGAGGTCCACGACGCGGACCCGCGGCCGCCCCGGCCAAGCACGCCGGCCGGGCTCGACGAATCAGGATTCGGGTTCGTACTCGTAGATGCCCTGGCCGGCAAGTGGGGGGTGCGCGAGACCACGACGGGCAAGGCGGTATGGGCGGAACTGGACACCGGAGCGGCCGGCAAGCCGCCCGAAGCAGGCGACTAAGACCGCACACGTCCTCGACCTGGGCGGCGACCGCCTTCTACTTGATCGATCCGGTGGTGAGGCCTCCTACTACGCGGCGTTCGATAAGGGCGAACAGGATGAGCACCGGGATGGTGGCCACCACCGAGGCGCCGAACAGGTGCTGCCAGTCGACCGTGTACTGGCCGATGAAACTGTCCAGGCGGACGGTCAGCGGCGTGACGTTGTTGCTCGTCGTCAGGGTGAGTGCGGCGATGAACTCATTCCATGCCGCGATGAACGTGAAGATCAACGCCGTGACCACGCCGGGCAGTGCCAGCGGGAAGGTGACACGGAAAATCGTGCCGAGCCTGCTGCTGCCGTCGACCATCGCCGCCTCTTCGATCTCCACCGGAATCGAGGCGAAGTAGGCGTTGAGAATCCAGACCGCGAAGGCCATGTTGAAGCCCGCGTTGACCATGATCAGCGCCCACACGGTGTCGATGAGGTGGAAGTTGAGGAACTCCTTGTAGATGCCCACGATCAGCGCGGTCGGCTGCAGTATCTGGGTGACAAGCACGACGAGCAGGAAGAGGCCGCGTCCTCGGAATCGGTGACGGGCGGTGTAGTAGGCGGCGGGAATGGCGACGAGCAGCACCAGGACGGTCGCCCCGCCGGCCACCTCGAGGCTGACGCGCAGGCTGGTGGTGATGCCGAAACTCGAGCCCCACATGTTGGTGAGGTTCGACCAGGCGAAGTGGTGCGGCAGGTAGTTGCGCGCCAGCAACTCCCGCTGCGGCCGCAGCGCAGTTATCAGCATCTCGGCATACGGCAGCAGGAAGATGATGGCGATGACGTACGCAGCGGCCGCGATGATCGCCGTCTTGATCGTCGGCAGGCGGCGCGGCGATGTCCCGCGGCGCGCGAGGAGGGTTCCGGCCGCCATCTCAGCGCGCCTCCTGCCGGTTCCAGTTGTTGACCCGGAGGTAGATGAGCACGATCACGATGATCAGGCCGAAGTTCACGACTGACATCGCGGCCGCCTCCCCGATGTAGCTTTGCTTCAGGTTGTACATGAACACCGTCGTCGTGTTGGTCGCATAGCCCGGGCCGCCGCGCGTCATCTCCCAGATGATCGGAAATGAATTGAACACATTCATGACGTTGATGACCACGGCGACGACAAAGGCCGGCCGGAGCAGCGGCAACGTGATCGACCGATAACTGCGCCACCGTGACGCGCCGTCGACCCTGGCCGCCTCGAAGAGCTCGCCGGGAATAGTCTGCAGCCCGGCGAGCAGCGTGTATGTGGTGAACGGCAAGGACACGAAGACCGCCACGCCGATCATCCACGCCATCGCGCTGTCCGGCCGGCCCAGCCAGGAAGACTCATTCGAGTTGAACTGGTGCACGATACCGAGCTGATGGAGGAAAATATTGATCGCGCCGTTGTCCGGCTGCAGCATCCAGCGGAATATCAGGGCCGTCATCATCACCGACGCCGCCCACGGCGCGATGAGCGCCCATCTGGTGATCCTCCGGCCGGGAAAACGCTGATTGAACAGCTGGGCCAAGCCGAGCGATATCAGCATCGTGATGCCGACCACGGCGACCACCCACAGCACCGTCCGCGCGAGGATCCCGGGCAGGTTCGGGTCATGGAAGAGCTTGCTGAAGTTTCTCGCGCCCGCCGATCCGATCGTCACGCCGATCGGCGTGATGTCCTGCATCGATGTCTGGACCAGAGCCACGATGGGCCATATCACCACGACCGCGATCAGTATCGTGGCCGGAGCGAGCCACGCCAGTGGTTCCAGGCGGCGCCGGGTCCGGCGTGCGCGCCCAGCCCGCTGCGGCCGGGGCGGCGAGGCGGCGCGCCTATGCTGCTCGCCCGCCGCCTCCTCGGCGGCCGCAACGTCTGGCATTCCTTTTCTCAGCCGCCCTTGGCTCCCAGCCCCCTTTTCTCAGCCGCCCTTGGCGGCGGTCTGCTGGATCGCGTTGAGGATCGTCTGCGGATTACCGGTGATCGCCTGACCCAGCGTGGTCTTGATCTGGTTCTCCACCGTGGTCCAGCTGGTCTTGGACGGGTAGTTCACCGACTGCGGGATGTTCTTCAGGAAGGCCGCGAACATCGAGTTCTTCGCCATGGCGGCAGCGGCGCTTTGGGTGGCCGGCAGCAGATCGTACTCATTGTCGAACTGAAGCTGGTACTTGTCCTGATATACGAAGTCGAGGAACTTCTTGATCGCCGCCTGGTGGCCTCCTGTGTTGAAGGCGACGATGTCGTCGTGCACGCCGAGCGTGGAGGCCAGCGGGGCGCGGTGGCCCGGGACGTTGGCCGTGGAGTAGTCCGAGGGCTTTAGAACGCCAGCCGCCTGGATGATCGGAATCACGGCGGGCGAGCCGAGTACCATGCCGATCCGTCCCTGGGCGAACTGGGCCCACACATCCTTGCGGTCCGTCGTGCCCGGGCTCGGCTGCGTGTCGCCCGCCTTCGCGAGCCCGCTCATGAACTGCAGCGCCTGCACGTTCTGCGCACTGTTGATGGCGTAGTTCCCGCTGCTGTTCACGTAGCCGCCGCCGTTGCCCAGGAACCACAGCAACGCCTCGGCCTGGGCCTCCTCGCTGCCGAGCGGCATGCCGTAACCGATGTAGCCCTTGGCCTTGATCGCGGCCGCGTCCGACTGCAACTGCGCCCACGTCTGCGGGGGCGATGAGATTCCGGCGGCGGCGAATATCTTCTTGTTGTAGTACAGCGCGCGGGTGCTCGTGGTGAACGGTATGCCGTAGTCGGTGCCCTGGTACTGGCCGTCCTTCAGGAAGGTCGGCATCATGTTGGCGAGGACGCTCGGCGACAGGACGCTGCTGTCCTTGTAGAGCAGTTGGCTCTGGGCGAACTGCGGGGCCGTGTCCCCCTCGAGGATGTCGGGGAACTGCTTGTTCTGCACCAGCGTCTGCACCTTGTTCGGGAAGTCGGTCCAGTTGACCGTCTGCACCGTGACCGTGATGCTCGGGTTGGCCTTGTGGAAGGCCGACGCGATGGCGTCCCAGTACTTGGTCGTGCTGTTGGCCGGCCCGGTGCCATAGTCGGCGCCGAAGAAGGCCAGCGTGGTCGAGCCGGACGAGCCGGACGAGCTCGTGGAAGATCCGCAGCCAGCTAGCGCGATCAGCGCCGCCGACCCGATCGCGGCGGCTAGAGTCAGCCGTTGCCTCATCTGGTCTCCTCGCTTCGGGAGGGCCGGGGCCGGCGCCTCCGTCCTCGGCCCGCTGTCTCGGTTCCATAAGGCCGTTCCGGGGAGTCAACACCACCGGGCCGGGCCGTTCCAGATGGGTTGCCGAATTGTAATGAAAGTTTCCTAATAGTTCCCTTGTGAAACCTGCCGGCTGGCCTTAGCCGACTGGCCTTAGCTGGCCGGCCCGGCAGCCGATTCCGGCGGCCGGGAGTAGCGTGCTGCCGTGGACCTTGGCCTGCGCGGCTCCCGCGCGCTGATCACGGGGGGCAGCCGCGGCATCGGATTCGCCGTGGCTGACGCGCTTGCCGCCGAGGGGGCCGCGGTCGGGCTCGTCGCCCGCGGCGCCGACGGGCTCGCGTCGGCGGCCAGCCGCCTGGCCCGTCACGGCGTGCCGGTCGCGACCGCGGCGGCCGACGTCACCGACATCCCGGCACTGGGCCGTGCCGTCAGTGATATCGCGGCCGCGCTCGGCGGCCTGGACCATCTGGTCGCCAACGCCGGCGGCAGCGTCGGCGGGAACCTCGCCGACTCCGCCCCCGGCGACTTCACCGCCACGTTCGCGCTCAATGCCGGGCACGCCGCCGAGCTGATCCGGGCCGGGCTGGCGCACCTGCGCGCCGTGGAGAACGGAGCAGTGGTGATCATCTCCTCGATCACCGGCATGCGCCCGGCACCGCGGACGACGTATGCCGTCGCCAAGGCGGCCGAGATCCACCTCGCCGCGACCGCCGCCGCCGAGCTCGCGGCCTGGGGCATCCGGGTGAACGCTGTCAGCCCAGGTTCCATTCTTTTTCCTGGCGGGTCATGGGAAGCGTTCGGTAAAGACAACCCCGCGGCGTTCGCCACGTTCCTTGACACCCAGTTCCCGCTGGGGCGGCTCGGCCGCCCCGAGGAGGTCGCCGACGTAGTCGCCTTCCTGCTCTCCCGCCGGGCGTCCTGGATCACTGGCGCCAACATCGTGGTCGATGGCGGCCAGCGCTACCCCAGCGCCAGGCAGTTCGGGCCGCGCTGACCTTCCCAGCCATGGGAGCCTCTGGCGACTGGCTGGTTTAGCTGGGCCGGTGACCGAAAAGCGCGGCTTCAAGCGTGTTTGTGGTGAGCGCGACCGCCTTGGGCTGGGTGAGCCCGGATTCTTCGGTGAGAGTCTTCCAGCTGGCGTGGTTGGTCAGCACGAAGGCGATGGCCACGGCATGCGGCAGGGGCAGCAGCAGTTCGGCTTTCGCGTCTCGCAGGATGTGGTCGAGTTGCCGCCGACGCCAGAGGCGCTGGTCGGTGATCTGCGCGTCGATCTGTGGGTCGTCGCGGTGGTCGAGCAGGGTGCTGAGGGAGGCACCCTGCCGGGCGTAGATGTCGAACAGGAGCCGGACGAAGGAGGCCAGCCGCTCGGTGGGGTCACCGAGGTCCGACGGCTGCACGTCCATGGCATCGCGGAATTCCTGGATCAGCCGGTGCAGGGCCTCGGCGATCAACTGCTCCCGTGAGGAGAAGTGGTTGTACAGCGTGCGGGTGGCGGCGTCGGCCCGCTCGGCGACCGCCTCCATGGTGAGGCGGTCGGCGCCGACCTCGCCCAGCACCTCGATCGCCGCGTCGAGGAGCCGACGGCGGCGGGCTGCTGTCTCTTCCTGGCGGATGTCCATCGAGTAGCGGCGTGGCATAAGTCACAGTATACATGCACGCGCGCACGCAACAAATACATTTACATGCAGAGTGTCCTGCAATACGATGCATTCAAGCGCGCAACGATCTACCGCGGTGGGAGCAAGGGATGCCCCCGACGGCTCCGGGGCCGAGGCATCGCCTGGACCCCACCCCGACATCGTCAACCCCGCCCTCATCATGGGCCAAGAAGGCAGCCGGGACTCCCCCGGCTGCCCCTTTGGCAGCGGCGGCCGCAAGCGGAACACGCGCGGCGTCGCCGAGCTGGTGAGCAAGTCCGGGCTTTCGCGCATTCAGACTGATGGTCTGCGAAGCTGGGAGCATGCAATGGACGGTTCGGTCGGAGCGTTCGCTGCACCCGACCAGTAGCTCGACCTGCGCCTGGTCGACGTCGAGCTACCGGATGGCCGACACCTGGAACATCGCCTGATCCGCATGCGGGCATCGGCCGGCGCCGTCGTCATCGACAGTCAGCGGCGCGCACTGCTGATCTGGCGCCACCGGTTCATCACCGGCCTGTGGGCTGGGAAATGCCGATGGGCAAGATCGACGAAGGCGAGACCCCGGCCCACGCCGCGGCGCGCGAAGTCGAGGAGGAAACCGGGTGGCGGCCTGCCCAGCTACGCCCGCTGGCTTATGCCCAGCCCGCAGCGGGGATCATGGACGCCGCACACCACCTATTCGTCGCGGAGGGCGCCACCCAGATCGGCCGCCCCGCAGACGCCTTCGAATCCAGCCGGATTGAGTGGATACCCCTCGCGGATGCCCCGGCCCTGATCGCGAAGCGCGAGATCGTCAGCAACTCCACCATGACCGCACTGCTGTACCTGTTCGCCGTGCCGCCGAAATGACGGAACTGGCCACGTTTACTGGTTTTACGGCCGACGCCGCAGTACCCAAAGATCTTGCTGAGATCGCGCGGCAGCATGGCGCGGCGCGGGCTGCGGCCAGCACGACACGATCGGCGTCTACGACCGAATCACTTGGAACTTCATCCGGTACATCATCCGGGCCAAAGAAATCTCGCCGCCGACCTCGTCCCCGGACGGAACACCCAGCTGCACCGAGCTGTGGGCGGCCGTGCCATCTGTTCAGTCCACGTAGCCGGGCGGAGCCGGCGAAGCGACCGGCAGACCCCACAGCTCTTTGGCCACCCGGGCGGCTGCCCTGGCCTGGGCGACGGTAGGCTCGCCCCACCCCAGCACGCCAGGCGCATCCGCCAGCGACGTCATCAGCCGCCGGTAGGTACGGCCGCCGTCAGGGTCTGGCAGCCGCGCTTCGAACGCCCAGATCAGGCCCGCCATCCGGACCTGCGCATATGGAGCCCGTCCGGGACGGCGGACCTCCTGATACCCCAAGTAGGCAGCCTCGTCCACCCGGACCTG